>CAMLSG010000116.1 GCA_946482635.1 uncultured Duganella sp. | reverse complement strand
CAAGCGGCGACCGTACAACTATCGTGTTCTCCGCCATCCAGACGGGCGAAGGCGCGATGAGCAAGGAAGAGGCGGCGCTGTTTTGACGCAGACCCGAAAATTCGCGTGGCTGTGGGCCCTGGTGGCCTGCGTGCTGTTAGGCCATAACGCCACCTTGTGGCTGGTCCAGCGCATCGTGCCGGACACCGACATCATGGCGCTGCTGCCGGTGCAGGAGCGCGACCCGGTGCTGCAGGCTTCCTTCGGCCATATGGTCGATGCGGCGCAGCAGCGCCTCCTGGTGCTGGCCGGGGCCGACGAGTGGGACGCGGCGCGCCGCGCCGCCGACGCCTACCAGGCGGTGCTGGACACCCGCAAGGACCTGTTCGCGTCCACGGCTGTCAATGAGCAGGCGCAGGGCGACTGGCTTGAGGTGTTCCGGCGCCACCGCCTTGCGCTGCTGACGGCGCAGCAGGAGCAGGCTTTGCGCGAACAGCCGGCCCAGTTCTGGCTGGAGTCGGCGCTGGCCGGCCTTTACGCGCCGTTCGGCGGCCCGAAGCTCGGCCCATGGCAGGACGACCCTTATGGCCTGTTTGCCGGCTGGGTTCAGGAGCGCGCGCAGGAAACGCCGGTGCGCCCGCGAGACGGCCACCTGTTTGTCGCCGATGGACAGCGCCAGTACGTGCTGCTGCCCTTGACCCTGAAAGTACCCGCGCTGTCGATGACGGCGCAGGAAACCGTACTGCCGCTGCTGCAGCAGGCCGCCGCAGCGGCGCGCAAGGCGGCTCCGCACGTGGAACTGATCCAGGCCGGCGTGATCCTGCACGCAGCCAATGCCAGTGCCCAGGCCAGCGGCGAGATGTCGACCATTGGCATTGGTTCGCTGATCGGGATCGTCCTGCTGACCTGGTTCACCTTCCGGTCCTTCAAGCCGATTGCGCTGATCCTGCTGTCGATCGGCATCGGCTGTCTTGGAGCGCTCTCGGTGTGCTGGCTGCTGTTCGGCCGCATCCACCTCCTGACACTGGTATTCGGCGCCAGCCTGATCGGGGTGGCGCAGGACTATGGCCTGTATTTCCTGTGCAATCGCTTGTCCGCCGACGAAAAACTCGATTCGCCCACGCTGCTGAAACGCCTGCTACCGGGACTCGGCCTGACGCTGCTGGCAGCAGTGATCGGCTATGCCGGCTTGGCGCTGACGCCTTTCCCCGGCTTGCGCCAGATGGCGGTGTTCTCGGCGCTCGGCCTGGTCTTCGCATGGTTCACGGTAGTGTGCTGGTTCCCGGCGCTGGTCAGCGGCAGTACCCTGCGTAGCGGCAGCCTGGTTAAACACTATGGGGCGGCATTGCGGCATTGGCCGCTCTGGCGCGACAACCGCAGCACGCTGGCCGTAACGGCGCTGTTTGCGGTGCTGGCCGGCTGGGGCATCAGCCGCCTGGGCGCCAACGACGATATTCGCCTGCTGCAGAATCCGCCGAAGCAACTGGTGGCCGACCAGCTCAAGCTGGGCAAGCTGCTCGATGCACCAACGCCGGTGCAGTACTTCCTGGTGCGCGGCGATTCGATTGAACAGGTGCTGCAGCGGGAAGAAGCCTTGAAAGTACGCCTCGACCAGCATGTAGCCGCGGCGCGCCTGAGCGGCTACCAGGCCTTGTCGAACTGGGTTCCTTCGGCGCAAACACAGGCCGCGCGCCGCAGCCTGTTGGAAGGCAAGCTGCTGGCCGATGACGGCCCGCTGCAGGGCCTGGCCGCACAAGCGGGTGAAGACCGCCAATGGATTGCCGCCGTGCGCCAGGGCCTGCTGGCAGCCGGCAAGCCGCTGCTGCTGGATGAATTCCTGGCTTCCCCTTCCAGCGAACCATGGCGCCACCTGTGGCTTGGCGAACGCGATGGCGTGTATGCCAGCATTGTCGCCTTGCGCGGCATGGACAACAAAGCCTCGCAGCAGGTGATGCTGGCTGCCGGCGGCATGCCGGGCGTGCAGTGGGTGGACAAGGTGGCCGAGATTTCTTCGGTGCTGGGCCGCTACCGCGCCTATATGGGCTGGGTGGTGCTGGGCGCCTATGCTGTGGTGTTTGCACTGCTTTATCATCGCTACCGTGGCCGTACCTGGCGCGTGATGGCGCCTACCGCGCTGGCCAGCATCACAACCCTGGCCATGCTCGGTTTTGCATCACAGGACTTGCAGCTGTTCCATGTACTGGCCCTGATGCTGCTGCTTGGCGTTGGCGTAGACTATGGCATCTTCATGCAGGAGCATCCGGAGCGCAGGAACAGCACGCCATGGCTTGCAGTCGGCCTGTCAGCGGCCAACACGATCCTGTCGTTCGGCCTGCTGGGCCTGAGCGCGACGCCGGCCCTGCAGGCTTTTGGGCTGACCATGTTGATGGGGACCACGCTGGTGTGGCTGCTGGCCCCTTGTTTTGGAAGTTTGAAGGAAGAGACGAATGTTTAAAGCGATGCCGCGCCGCCTTGCCGTTGCCGCTTGCGCACTGCTGCTTGCCGCTTGCGCCAGCGTGCCGCCGCAGGCCCGCCTTGGCTTGAAACTGGCGCCTGCCGCCCTTGGCACGTCGCTGAGCGTGCAGCAGCACCTGAAAGTGGAGCGCAATGGCCGTACCGACGACCTGGACGTCGCCTTGCAAGTGGAACCGGAAGCGGTCGACGTGGTCGGGCTGGCGTTCGGCCAGCGCGTGCTGACGCTGCATTACGACGGCAAGGAGCTGAAATCATGGCGCCATATGATGTTGCCGGCGCAGGTGAGGGCGGAAGACGTGCTGGAAGACATCCAGCTGACGCTGTGGCCGGCCGAAGCCGTTGCCGCCGCCTTGCCTGCGGGCTGGCGGGTGTCGGAAGAAGGCCGCCGCCGCACGCTGTTCCTCGACGGGGAGCCGGTCATGCATATCAGCTACAGCGATGCGCAGCGCTGGAGCGGTACCGTGGTGCTGGAAAACCTGCGCTACCGCTACAAGTTGACGATCCAGTTCGCGGCGGACGCGGGCTGAGTACGAGGGCGGGCAATGTCGAAGATCTACCTCAATGAATGCGGCATCATCTGTGCACTGGGCGAAGGCCACGCGCAGGTGAAGGAGCGCCTGTACGCGGGGCAGCCCGGCGTGGCGGCCACCAGCCGCTGGTCCAAAGGGCGCGAACTTGCCCTGGGCGCCGTGGCGGGCGAATTGCCGTCCCTGGCGCATGTACCGCCTTACCTGCACAGCCGCAATAACGCGCTGGCCCTGGCTGCGCTGGCGCAGATCCGGCCGGCGGTCGAAGCGGCCATTGCGCGCTTTGGCGCGGGCCGGATCGGCGTGGTTGTCGGCACCAGTACGTCCGGCATCGGCGAGACCGAACGGGCAATGGAGGAGCTGTCGCCTGAAGGGGCGCTGCCGGAAGGATTCAGCTACCGCGCGCAGGAAATGGGCTCGCCCGCGGAGTTTCTGGCCCTGGAACTTGGACTCGAAGGGCCGGCCTATGTCCATTCGACTGCCTGTTCGTCCGCAGCCAAGGCAATAGCCAGTGCGGCGCGCATGCTGCGCCTGGGCATCTGCGATGCCGTGATCACGGGCGGCGTCGATTCACTATGCGCCTTTACCGTTGCCGGCTTCTCGGCGCTCGAATCTGTCAGCGCAGGGCAGTGCAATCCCATGAGCGCGAACCGCAAGGGCATCAATATCGGCGAAGGCGCCGCCCTGTTCCTGATGGAAGCCACGCCCTCCGGTGTGCAATCGGTGGAGTTGCTGGGCTGGGGCGAATCGTCGGACGGACATCATATTTCCGCGCCCGACCCGGCAGGCGCCGGCGCGCGCCTGGCCTTTGAGCAGGCACTGCGCCGGGCCGGCGTTGATGCGCAGCAGCTGGACTACATCAACATGCACGGCACCGCGACGCCGCAGAATGACGCCATGGAGTCGCGCGTGATCGACGAACTGTTCGGCCGGGAGGTTCCCGTCAGTTCAACCAAGCCGCTGACAGGCCACACGCTGGGCGCCGCAGCGGCGGTGGAAGCTGCGTTATGCTGGCTGGCCATGCAGGACGATAACAAGCAGGGCCGCTTGCCGCCGCACCTGTGGGACGGTGCCGCAGATCCGGCGCTGCCGGCGCTGAACCTGGTGCCCACGGGCGCTGCACTGGGCCGGCCATTGCGCCGGGTGGTGAGCAGCTCATTCGCTTTTGGCGGCTCGAACGCCGTGCTGCTGCTGGGGAGGACTGCATGAACCTGCCCGATATCCGTCAGCTGGTGCCGCACTCCGGCCAGATGGTGCTGCTCGATCGTGCCTTGCAGGCCGACGCCGACTGCCTGGTTGCCGAAGTGCGCATCCATGAGGGAAGCATGCTGGGCGGCCCCGATGGCGTTGGCGCCTGGGTTGGCATCGAATACATGGCGCAAGCGATTTCGGCGCACGCCGGCTGGCACGCGCTGCAACGCGGCGAAGAGGTGAAAGTCGGCTTCCTGCTTGGTTCGCGCAAGTATGAAGCGAAGGTGGCGGTCTTCGCGCCGGGCAGCGTGCTGCATGTGCATGTGCGCCGCGTGCTGCGAGCGGACAACGGCCTGGGTGCTTTCGACTGCCGCATCGATATCGCGGGCAGAATGGCTGGTGCGGCTACCGCGACTGTGACGGTGTTCGAGCCGGATAATGTGAATGAATTTCTCAAAGATGGAAACGCAGGATGAAGCAAAACAAGTCCATGAGCGTGCTGGTGACGGGATCGTCGCGCGGTATCGGCAAGGCGATTGCACTGCGCCTGGCGCGTGACGGCTATGACGTGGTGCTGCATTGCCGCAGCCAGCGGGCGGAGGCCGACGCGGTGGCAAAGGAGATCGAACAGATGGGCCGCGCTGCGCGCGTGCTCCAGTTCGACATCGGCGACCGTGCCGCCACTGCCGCAGCGCTGGAAGCGGACATCGCGCAGCACGGCTGCTATTACGGGGTGGTGTGCAATGCCGGCATCGCGCGCGACAACGCTTTCCCTGCCATGTCGGGCGAGGACTGGGACATCGTCCTGCAGACCAACCTGGATGGCTTCTACAACGTCCTGAATCCGCTGATCATGCCCCTGGTCCAGCGCCGCAAGCCGGGCCGCATCGTTACGCTGGCATCGGTCTCCGGCCTGGTAGGCAACCGGGGCCAGGTCAATTACAGCGCCGCCAAGGCCGGCATCATCGGTGCGACCAAGGCCCTCGCGCTGGAACTGGCCAAGCGCTCAATCACCGTCAATTGCGTGGCGCCCGGCCTGATCGAAACCGATATGACCGGCGGCCTTGAGCTGGAAGAAGCATTGAAAATGATTCCGGCACGACGCATCGGCAAGCCTGAAGAAGTAGCGGCTGCGGTCAGCTTCCTGGTCGGGGAAGAGGCGGGCTACATCACGCGCCAGGTTATTTCCGTCAACGGAGGCCTGGCATGAACCGCCGCGTCGCCGTCACCGGCATGGCCGGCATCAGCCCGCTGGGCAACGACTGGGCCTCAGTCCGGGAGCGCCTCGGGCAGTACCGCAACGCCGTGGTGCACATGGAGGAATGGGACAACTACGAAGGGCTGAATACGCGCCTGGGCGCGCCTGCGGCTCCATTCGAACTTTCCGACCGCTTCAACCGTAAAACCACCCGCAGCATGGGCCGCGTCTCATTGCTGGCGACGCGCGCCACCGAACTGGCGCTGGAAGACGCGGGCCTGCTCGACCATCCGCTGCTGAAAAGCGGCGACATGGGAGTGGCTTTCGGCTCATCGGTCGGCAGCACCAGCGCTATCGGCGATTTTGGCCGCATGCTCGAAGAACGCAGCACCAAAGGCCTGAATGCGACGACCTACATCAAGATGATGGGGCACACGGCGCCTGTCAATGTCGGCGTCTTCTTCGGACTCACCGGGCGCGTAATCACCACCTCCAGCGCCTGTACTTCGGGCAGCCAGGGCATCGGCTATGCCTACGAGGCGATCAAGACCGGCAAGCAGCTGGCCATGGTTGCAGGCGGCGCCGAGGAACTGTGCCCGACGGAAGCGGCGGTGTTCGACATCCTGTTTGCCACCAGCGTGCGCAATGATGCGCCCGAAACGACACCGCGCCCGTTCGACGTCAATCGCGATGGCCTGGTCATCGGCGAAGGCGCGGGCTGCCTGGTGCTGGAAGACCTGGAGCACGCCGAAGCGCGTGGCGCCACCATTTATGCGGAACTGGTCGGCTTTGGCACCAATAGCGACGGCCGCCACGTCACCCAGCCAAGCGCCGACACCATGCGGCGCGCCATGGAGCTGGCCTTGCAGGACGCTGGCCTGCAGCCTTCGGATATCGGCTACGTCAACGCCCATGGCACGGCCACCGCGCAGGGTGACATGGCGGAATCGCAAGCGACCCACGAAGTCTTCGGCAGCAACACGCCTATCAGTTCGCTGAAAAGCTATATGGGCCACACGCTGGGCGCTTGCGGTGCGCTGGAAGCCTGGATCAGCATCGAGATGATGCGCGAAGGCTGGTATGCCCCGACCATCAACCTGGAACAAAGCGATCCGCAATGCGCTGTCCTGGACTATATTGCAGGTACCGGGCGCCAGATCGACTGCGACTACGTGATGTCGAATAACTTCGCTTTTGGCGGCATCAACACCTCGCTGATCTTCAAACGCTACGGCAAATAACAGGGGAAGCAGATGCTGATCTGGCTGGCCGATGTGAACGCGATGACGGACGCCAGCCTGCAGCGCTACCTGGCCTGGCTGACGCCGGGCGAGCTGGCGCGCCATGGGCGCTTCGTGCGCGAACTGCGCCGCCGCCAATTCGTCGCCGGCCGCATCCTGCTGCGCATGGCGCTGGCGCCGCTGCTTCGCGTGCAGCCGCAGCAGGTCCTGCTTGAGGAACGCACGGGACAGGCCCCCAGGCTGCTGACGCCGGCGCCGGGCGGCGCCGCACCGGGTTTCAGCGTGTCCCATAGCGGGAGCTGGGTTGCATGCGCGGTCGGCACGCATCCGGTAGGCCTGGACATTGAGGTGCGCGATTCCTCGCGCGATCTCTGTGCGCTGGCGCGCCAGGCTTTCGACGCCGACGAGACGGCCCGCTGGGAGCAGATGCAGCGATGGGAGCCGGCGGCGCGGGTCGAAGGTTTCTACCGTATGTGGAGCGAGAAAGAAGCGCGTTTCAAGCTGGGACTGGCCGTGGGTGGACACTGCGTCGCCGTGCCGCACCCGGAATTGTCGGTAGTGGTGTGCAGCACCGCGCAACCGGCGGACGTGCCGCAGCCGGTGCTGGTTGCTTTGCCCTGATCACTGTTTCCACATCCATTGCCAGAATCCCGGCAGGGGCGGCGCATCCTGCGGCGTGTCGACGGTCGCGGCCAGCGCGGCTCGTTCGAGTTCGTCGCGATTGTCGTAAAACGGCTTATCCGACAGCGGAACCTCCAGCTCGCGGGCCACGTCAAGCAGGATCCCCAGGTATTCCTCCAGGTGGCGCGCCGTATAGCGGTTGACATCATGGAAGGTGACCACCACCGGTGTGACGCCGTCCACCACCGGCATGGCGCCCGCAGCCCAGCGCTTGCGCGTTTCGGCCAGCATCTTGAGCATGTTGGATCGCTTGCGGAAGCTCATGTTGAAGACGTATATGACCCCATCGTTCGCGCTCAAGTCGGTCAGCAGCATGCGCAGGCCGTGGGCATGGTAAGACTCCAGCGTGTCGGCGTCATAGGCCCAGAACGGCGGGCGCACCAGCTTGGGCGCGACGCCCGTTTCGGCAAGCAGGTCGTCCACGCCAAGCTGCAGGCTGGCGTCAAGCTTTTCGCGGCCCATCTTGCGGTGATTGGAATGGAAGGTGGTGGCGGAATGCAGCGCGACCACATGGCCTTCGGCATGCTCGCGGCGGATCAGGGCGCGGCCGTTCCCGGTGCCGCCGCCGCTCCAGGCGCGGGTCTGGGTGAAGAATACGGCCTTGATGTTGTCCTGGTAGGGATTCTTCTCCAGCGTTTCCAGGACGCGCACGGTGGGGTTGAAGTAGGGCGCCCATGCCGGGCCATCATCGAAGGTGAGCAGGAAGCGTATCGGCGCCTGTTCGTCCTGCTCCGCCGCTTGCGCAGGATGTAGCAAAATGATTAAGGCGGCAAGGAGCAGGCGCAGGAAAAGCACGGTAATGGGACGTCAGGATCGTTCGGCCCGATATTGTACGTGATCTGCCTGGCCTGCTCTCGCAACGCCTTAGCTTTCCTGCTGCGGCGCCACCTTGCCGCAGTCGCTGCCTTTCCAGCGTGCGGTTACCTCTTGCGTGGCGTGGAAATCGCCCGCCTGTGGCACGGGAGCGCCATTCGGGCCGGTGACCTTGCCGTCGCCGACCATCTTGAAGCGCCACTCCTTGTTGCTGGCGACGATGTATTCACCGCTGCCGTTGTAATTGGTGCCTTGCGGGCCCATGCAGGCAGCCTTGAATTTGGCGCCGGAGCTGCTGGCCGAAATGATGTCCAGCTTGCAGCCCTGGGACGACTGCTCCATCTTGCGCTTGATTTCCTCAGTGTCGACACCCTTCGCCACCTGTGCCGGTGTCAGGCAGGTCTGGGTCGCGCCGCCGTTGCCGCCCTGGCCCATTTGTTCCTGCATCTGCTTGCGTTGTTCCGGCGTCAGGCGAGCCATCATGCGTTCGCGCCCTTTGCGCAGCGCTTCCTCGACGTTCTGGCCATTGATCAGGGTGACGCGGGTTTCTTCCCACAGGCCAGGGGCGAGTTTGAGGGGAATAACCTCTGCCTGGCTAGCCAGGCAAACGGTTGCCAGGCTGGCGCCCAGGGTCAGGGCTTTAAGAGTGAAATTCATGCGCGCTCCAGTAGGGAAAAGGAACGCATGATAGCAAAAAAGCATCAAGCTGCGTCGCTCGCCTTGCGTTCAACGATGACGTAGTGCTTGCGGACTGGCTCCACTACCTCGAACACGCCCTTGAAGCCGCCCGGGATCACCAGCGCGTCGCCTGGTCCGGCTTCGGCGGCGCGGCCTTGCTCGTCGATTACCCGGCAACGTCCTTCGAGGACGCAGAAGTACTCATCCTTGTTTGGGGCGAACGCGATGCGCCAGCTGCCTTTCTCGCAGGCCCAGACGCCGGCGTGGACTTCGCCGCTGGCGTTGGTGAAATGGTTCCAGGTGGTGCGCCTGGGGTTCCCGGCCAGGCGGCGCTCTTCGCGCGGGTGGTCGTATTCGGGGGCTGGGGCTTGCGTGCGGAATTCGGTGATTGCGGTCATAAGCTCACTTTATGCGGGAGGCCGGCGGCAATTTCGCCAGGACGCCATCGCTGAGTTCATAGGTATCGAAATCATGGGCCAGGAACAGCCTGCCGCTGTAATGCCGGCGTGCTTCGGCATCCACCTCCTGCATCCCCTCGGCATTGTCGTAGCGCGGGCTGAAGTGGGTCAGTATCAGGTTAGGGACGCCGGCAGCGGCAGCGAAGCTGGCGGTGCGCTGCACTGAGCTGTGCTGCGGGCCGGGGCCGACTTTCTGCAGTACCGCCTCGGTGTAGGTTGCCTCGTGGACCAGCAGGTCTGCGCCCGCGCAGGCTTCGGCCAGCAGCGACGGCGTATCGTTGTCGCCGCCGATAACGGCCGTTGTGCGTTCGACGTGCCGCGAGCGGAACTCTGCGGCGGCCAGCACGCTGCCGTCTTCCAGTCGTACATCCTTGCCATGCTGGAGCTGGCCCCAGGCCGGGCCGGGCGGCACGCCGCGTGCACGCAGGGCGTCACTATCAACCTTCCATGTAGTCTTTTCGAAGCTAAACTTAAAGCCGAAGCTTGGCGCGCGGTGCGAGAGCGGGAAGCGCTCGATTTGCAGGCCATCCTGCTGGAACACCTGGCGCTGGCTGGCCACGTCGATGTGGATGATCTCAAACGTGAGGAAGAGCTCCGTGTGCAGCAGCGTGGCGTCGAGCCATGCCTTGACGCCGGCCGGGGCAATCAGGATCAGCGGCTTTTTGCGGCCGGTCATGGAGGCGCTTGCGAGCAGCCCCGGCAGGCCGTAGCTATGGTCGCCGTGGATGTGGGTGATGCAAATGCCCACGAGGTCGTGCACGGTGAGCGGAATACGCTGGAGCTGGTGCTGGGTGGCTTCGCCACAATCGATTAGCCACCAGTCGCGGTTCAGTGTTGAGTGCAAGGCCAGCGCGGTCACGTTGCGCCGGATGGTTGGCACGCCGGATGAGGTGCCAAGGAAGGTCAGTTTCAGCATGCCATATTATGCCGCATCGGCGCCCGTTCGTGGCCCGCGCGCTACACGCGCCAAGGCTTTCGGGGCCATTCGCTTGTCCTTGCGAGCCACGCCGTGGTGGCCGCAAGGGGCGGCGTTAAGATGAGTTGTTGGCTGGTCGATTCGAACAAATACTTCAATGATCGGAGACACTCTATGCAAACTAGCATCCGCAGTACGCTTCTGGCCGCAGTAGTCTTGTTCACCCTTGGAGGGCAGGCGGCAGCAAACACGCTGACCCAAAACGTTTCCTGGACCATCGACCGCGCCAACACGACCACCAAGTATCGTGTCGTGGCCTATGGCGATTCAATTTATGCGGGCTACAATGGTTCGATCACCAGCGCGGCCAAGTACTCGGCGCCGACGGTGGATGCGGAATACCTGTCCGCCGCCTGGAATGCCGACATTGAGAGCGTGCGCCGCGCGAAGTCGGGCGCCGTGGCCTCAGATGTGTACAACAACAAAATTGTCGCCGAGCGATCATACATGCAGGCCAGCAACACGCGCGTGGTCACCTTCGAAATGTGCGGCAACGACGGGCTGCAGGCCCGTTCCGCCTTCAAGGGCCAGACCGGCACCTGCGATGACTCGGTGCTGACCGCTGCCGAAAACAGCTGCAAGACTTACGTTGCCGCAGCTATGGACTACATCAATGCGAATGCGTATTCGGGCGTGAAAGTGAAGGTCATCTCGAACCTGCATTATCCTGGCTATGCGGCCGACAATGTGCAGAGCTCCTGCAAGGACCCGAACACCGGCGCCACGGTGAACATGCAGCAGAAGTTCCTGCCTGCACTGGCCCGCATGAACTTCATGATGTGCGATACCGCGCGCCACAAAGGCTTCCAGTGCGCCGACAACTTCGCGCAGTATATGGGCGCGGACTATGACAGCAATGGCGACGGCGTGGCCGATTCGGAAGCGCTGCGCTACGTGGCTGGCGAGAGCCAGGCCAGCTACGTGACACGGATTACGTCGACCCTGCGCTCCACCATCCGGGACGCCAACACCCACTTTGTCTCGTCCGGCAGCAGCTACGATTACATCCAGTCGGACGACACGCATCCGACCTACAGCGGCAGCACCGTCACGGCGGGACTGTTCGGCGGCACAACCGGCACCGGAGCGCCGCGCTACACCTCCTTCAGTTCGGGCAAGAACCCGATCTGGAACCAGTTCGGGCATGAGCGCATGGGGTGGGCGGTTTCTGTCTTCAACACGCCAACGCCGTGAGTTCCTGGCGCCCCAGCCCGGGTTACCTGGCGGCGGCGCTGCTGCTGGCCGTTGGCGCGGCCAGCCTGGCTTTTTTCCTTTGGTATTTTGCGCGTGATGGATCAGCAGCCGGGCCGGGCCAGGCGCCGGCCCCGGCAAGCGTGGCGGTTGCCGGACGACCAGCGGCCACCGCCACGGCCGCGTCGACTGCTGCGCGCGCAGAACCACAGCGGCAGGTGCAGCCAGCCCCCGAGGGCGACGCGGACCCGACGCGCGACTTGCGCAGTTACGTCATGCGTGGCGAAAAGCCGACCATGAATGAGGTCATCAAACGCCTGCACGAGCAGGGCGTCCATACCGGATTGGGCGCGTTCAACCCGCCCGGCACCAGCCCGCCGCTGGTGGGCCTGGCCGTGCCGAAGGATTTCGCGCTGCCGCCCGGCTACGTGCGCCACCACCAGGTGACGGACGATGGACAGTCCATCGAACCGATCCTGATGTTTGCCCCCGATTTCCAGCTTTACGATGCGTCGAACCGGCCGCTTGAAATGCCGAAAGATCGCGTCGTTCCTCCAGAACTGGCCCCGCCCGGCTTGCCCTTGCGGCGCATTGTGATTCCCCCTCCGGCCGACTCGTCAGGACAATGAAGATACTTGCCTGCATCCTCGCCAGTGCTGCGATGACAGCCCTTTATGCAAGCGGTGGCGCGGCCTGGGCGCTGGGCTTCGTATTGCTTGTGCCGTGGCTGCTGGCCCTTGATGCGCGCAGGACGCTTGCGGCAACGCTGCTGTGCGCGTGGGCGATGTCGCTTGCCTATGCAGCGGCGGGATTTGGCTGGTTTGGCGCGGCATTTGGGCGCTATACGCAGCTTGGAGAAGCGGCCGGCTTCGCTTTGCTGCTGCTTGCCGCGCCTTTGTTCCAGCCTCAGTTCTTCGCTTATGCCGTCGTGCGTCTGGTGGCGGCACGCTGGTACGGGCGCCTGGTGTGTGCGCTGGCTGCGGCGGCGGCCTGGGTTGCGGTGGAATGGCTGGTGCCGCGCATCCTCGGCGATACGCTGGGCTACGGACTGTATCCCTCGCGGCTGTTGCGGCAAGCGGCGGATCTTGGCGGACCCGCGGGGCTGACGCTGTTGCTCCTGCTGGCCAATGAGGGAGCGGTGGCCACCCTGGCCCGTACTGGCCTGGGATGGCGGTCCTGGGCAAGGCCACTGGCGTTGGCGGCGGTGATTCCAGCCGCACTGGCGGCCTATGGCGCCGTAGCGCTATCGGGGAGCCCCGCGCCGGCAGGCAAGCCGCTGCGCATGGGGCTGGTCCAGGCGAATATCGCCGATTACGAAATGCAGCGGCGTGAGAAGGGTACGTACGCAGTCGTGCGCGAGGTGCTGGACCGGCATTTCGCCATGGGTTATGACGCGGTCGCGCGCCAGGGTGCGGAAGCACTGCTTTGGTCCGAGACAGTGTACCCAACGACTTTCAGCAAGCCGAAAAGCGAAGCAGCGGCCGAATTCGACCGCGAAATTGTCGATTACGTGAATGCTGCCTCGGTGCCGCTGGTATTCGGCACTTACGACCGTGACGATCTGGGCGAGTACAACGCTGCCGCTTTTGTACAGCCGGGCCGCGGAGTGGTGGGCTTCTACCGCAAGTCGCACCTGTTCGCGTTCACCGAATACCTGCCGGCATGGCTCGACTGGCCGTTCGCGCGACGGCTCCTGCCGTGGGCCGGCAACTGGCGGGCGGGCAGCGGCGCGCGCGTGTTCCCGCTGCGGCTGGCCGATGGCCGCGAGATTCCCGTGCTGCCGCTGATCTGCCGCGACGACGTCGACCCGCGGCTGGCCATTGCCGGGGCCCGCCTTGGCGGACAAGTGATCCTGACCATATCGAACGATTCCTGGTTCAGCGGCGACGGGCCGGGAGCGCGGCTGCACCAGGCTGCGGCGGCATTCCGCAGCATCGAAACGCGCTTGCCCCAGTTCCGCGTGACGACCAATGGCTTTAGCGCGGCGATCGATGCCAGCGGCGATATCCTGGCAGGTACCAAGGTCGGAGAACCGGCGCTCGTGATTGCCGACCTGCCGGTGCGCTCGCCTGCGCCGACCCTGATGGTGCTTTGGGGCGACTGGGTCGGGCCGGCAAGCATCGCTTTGCTGCTGGTGTTGACCGTCAGGCCGCTCAGCCAGTCGTGGCGTCCGCAAGCGGACGGCGCCAGGGCGCGCGCGATGCAGCCAGCGTTTCCGGTGCGGGTAGTGGTGTTGCCGCCTGCGGCACGTATCGCAGCCGGCGTCCTGCGCGTGATGTCGCGCTGCGGCCTGGTGGGCCTGGGGGTGGCCCTGCTGCTGAACGAAGCGCTGCGCACCAACACCCTGGCGCAGTTGCGCATCTTCGGCCTGGCTTTCCTGCTGCCGGAGGCGATAGCGTGGTGCGTGCTGATGGCATTTGCGGCGCAGGCCTCGGTGAGCGAAGGGCGGCTGGTGCTGGCGCGCGGTGCGCAGGCGCTTGCGCTGGAGCTGGGCGAGATAAGTGCGGTCGAGCCCTGGCGCGTGCCGGTTCCGGGGCCGGGCGTGTCGCTAAGGCTGCGGCAGGGTCGGTACTGGGCTTATGGCCTGGCAGTATCCGATCCCGCGGCCTTTGCAGCGGGCCTGGCTGCTGCAGGCGGCCCCGCTGCGGCAAGGCCGCCTGGGTGGCGCATGCTGGCGGCGCCGGCAACCCGGCTCGACCATCCGCTTGCCAAGTTCGTCCTGCTGCCGCTGGCGCTTGCACTTCCTGCCTTCCACCTGCACCAGCATATTGCATACGGCAGCGCACTGGGCGAGTACTACAGCTTCGGCCTGGCCGCCTACCTGGGCGCCTTCGGCTTGTGGTGGGCTGCATGGACCGTTGGCGTGGTGCTGGGGGCCGCCTTGTTGCGGGCCTTGATCGAAGCCGGCTCGTTCCTTGCCGAATTGCTGCGCCCCGGCGATGCCGTCGGCATCCGGCTGGGCCTGGAGCGTGCCGGGCACTTCTTGCTGTATCTCGCTTTGCCGGGCTGGCTGCTGCTGAGGGTGTTTGGCGCGTGACGATTCCTGAAACGCGCTGCCGCCTGCAAATGCTAGACGGTGGGACGAATATCGAAGGTGGCGCCGGGCGGCGCAGGCTCCGCGTCGTCGGCGACGAGGACCTGGCTGACGCGCGCGGCGCTGGGACCCTTGTGCGCCCATTCGATGAGCGCCTTGACCGCATCGGCCGGGCCGTGCACGCTGGCCTCCACTGCGCCGTTGGCACGGTTGCGCACCCAGCCAGCCAGGCCAAGCGCGGTGGCGCGTTCCGCAAGCGCGTAGCGGTAGCCGACGCCTTGCACCAGACCTTCGATCATCAGTCGCTTGGCCATCACATCCTCCAGTTGACGCGGTTGCGGCCGGCCTCCTTGGCGCGGTACAGGGCGGCATCGGCGGCATCGAACAGGGCCGGCGCCGTTTCCTGGCCGGCCAGGGGCAGGGTGGCGCCGCCAATGCTTACCGTCAGCACCGGGCTGGCGACGGACCGCTCGTGGGGTATCAGCAGCTGTGCCACCGCTTCACGGATTCCTTCGGCCACGTACAGGGCTTGCGCCGCATCGGTTTCGGGCATCAGGATCGCCAGCTCCTCGCCGCCGTAGCGCGCAGCGATATCGCAGGGGCGGCGCATGGCATTGCGCGCCACGCGGGCCACGGCGCGCAGGGCGCGGTCGCCGGCCGGATGGCCGTAATGGTCGTTGTACTGCTTGAAGCAGTCGATGTCCAGCAGCGCGACCGAAATGGCCTGGGCGTGGCGGCTGGCGCGCTGCCATTCGCTGGCGTAGACTTCATCGAAGCGGCGCCGGTTGGGCAGTTCGGTCAGGCCGTCCATATGGGCCAGGTGTTCCAGCATGCGGCGCTGGCGCACCACTTTCAGGTGGGTGGCGACGCGCGCCATCACGACCGTGGTGTTGAAGGGCTTGGTGATGTAGTCGGCGGCGCCCAGCTTGAGGCCGCGCGCCTCGTCTTCCGGCCGGCCCATGCCGGTGATGAAGATGACCTCGATGTGCGCGGTGGCGGGATCGGCGCGCAGGCGGCGCAGGACTTCGTAGCCGTCCATGTCGGGCAACATCACGTCCAGCATCAGCAAGTCCGGCAGGTGGCGCTGGGCCCGTTCGATGGCCTGCTCGCCGGTCTTGGCCAGCAACACCACGTACTCCGGTTTCAGCAGGGTCGCGAGGACCTGGCGGTTGATGCCGTCATCGTCCGCCACTAAGACCTTTTGGCTCATGCACTCAATTCCATGTCGATGCCAAGCGCTTGCGCAAGTTCGGCCAGAGGTTTCAGGGCATCATGATATTCGATTTCGTCGACCGCACGCTGGATGCGCGCCAGCAGGGCGGCGTGGCCGGCGCCGGCCAGCAGCGCGCTGAGTTCGGTCAGCAGGTCTTCCGAGCGCGCATCGTCCGCCCGCAGGTAGCCATCGAGCTCGCGCAGCAGGCGGCCGAAGTCGGCGGCCTGGCTGGCGCCGGCATCGGCCGAGGGCTGCAGGGCGTTGGCGAAGCCGGCCAGGATAATGCCCAGCGACTTGGCCATTTCTGCCGCTTCCTTGCTGCCGCGCTCGGGACGGCCATCGCGGATACCCGCTTCGACGATGTCGGACAGCAGGGCCAGGCCGAGGGCGCCGAGGTAGGTGGCGCTCGACTTGAGGTTATGCGCCAGGCGTTCGACCTGGGCCCAGTCACCGTCGGCTAGGGCCGTGGTCAGCAAGGCCGGGCCATCGCCGTATTCGGTGCAGAAGCTGCGCATGCGCTTGGCGAGAATGGCCGGGTCGCGGTCGGCGCGTGCCAGCGCATACTCCCAGTCGACCCCGGCCAGCGGCGGATAGGCAGCCGCCATCGGGGCTGCCGCAT
>CAMLSG010000115.1 GCA_946482635.1 uncultured Duganella sp. | reverse complement strand
GAGACTTCGCGCGGCGAACTGCGTTACGGGCGCGACTTGAAAGACATTGATCCGCAGACCGACGTAAGTGGCTGGAACGTATTCCGCGACAAGTCGTAAATGGAAAAACTGCCCGGGAATTCTCCCGTTCCGCTTCGCACGGCACTGGAACGGACCTTACGCAGGACGGATTTGCCTTCTGCGCGCTAATTCGCGATCAAGCGCATTGGCAAAATTCTGGCGGTCGCCTTGGCTGAAGGCGGCTGGTCCACCGGTGTCGACACCGGCGCCACGCAATTCCTCCATAAAGGACCGCATCGTCAGCTGCTGCGCGATAGTATCCCTGGTGTACCACTCGCCGCGTGGATTGAGCGGAAGGCCGCCCTTTTCCAGCACTTGCGCGGCCAGCGGGATATCGGCGGTGACGACAATATCGCCAGCGCTCACACGTTCAACGATTTCCGCATCTGCCGCATCGGCGCCCGCCGGAACTTGCAGCGCGCGGATGAACCGGGAGCCCGGTACACGGATTAATTGGTTGGCTACCAGCGTGACATTGATCTGCGCTCGATCCGCGAGCCGGAAAAGGATGTCCTTGATCACGGCGGGACAAGCGTCCGCATCTACCCAAATGTGCATGAATTACATCGATTACGGTAAAAAGAATCGAATATTGTAATCAAGTTGGCCAGACTATATTCGCCATTAACCGCCGCAACTTGGCGGCACGGTCCGAATTCACCATCGCCACGTAAGAAATCCGTCCGGCCAGGTAGGCCTGGAAGTTTGGATGATTCTCCCGGTTCTGGGATTCCGGGCCATGGCGCACGCAATTGGTCAGCGTCGCCTTGAGTTTGTCATACTCATCGCGGGCGATGTTCGGGTGCGCGTTGACCACGATGCCCGTCACTTGCTGCCGCGTCCCGTCGCGCATCAGGCGGGTTTTGCGCGTATTCACGCGAAAGCCTTCTTCCAGTGCAATCGCCGCAACCTGGATTTGGAAACGCTCCGCTGCCCGCGCAAATTCGTCCCCGCCGGAAAAGGCCAGGTCGTCCGCGTATCGGCTATACGAAGCGCCGAGCGAACGCGCCAACGATTCGAGCCGAATGTCGAGCCGGTACGCACAAAGGTTAGCCAGGGCCGGCGAGCATGGGGAACCCTGCGGCAGGTGCGGCGATTTCAAGGCCTGCCGCTCGGACCATGCCAATGAGCCGCCGGTCTGCTTGTCGCGGAACAAGCCGTGCGGCGTACGATTGACGCAAATGCGCGCAAGCGTTCCTGCGACGCTCACGGGATAGCCGAGCTTTTCAAACAATGCCTGGATGCGCGAATGCTGGATGCTGGGGAAGAAATCTTTCAAGTCCATGCGGATGACCGCATGCTGGCCAGCATGGGCCGCGGCATGCGTAACGCAGGAATGCCCGCGCCGGAAGCCATGTGCGGACGGATGCGGCGGCACCAGGTCCAGGATCTGGCGCAGGATCTTTTGCTGGATGCGGCGCAGTCGCTCTTTGGGAATTTCGATCAGGCGCAGGCCGCCGCTGCGCTTCGGGACCCAGCGATAATGGTAATGCTGAAGGCGAGACTCCTCGTCACGCGCGATACGCCACTGGTCCGCGAACCAGCGCAGCGCACCGACAGGCTCGTTCAGCCAGGCGGCCAGATCACCAACGGTGAGCAGCTCCGGCAGCGCAAGTTCGGCCAGCCATGCCGGCTTTGGTGGGCGTATGGGCTGGTCGATGCAATAGCGCCGCACTGCCGGCAGTTCGATGAACGGCTGCATATCTCCGGCTTCATCGTCGTCTTCCTCATCTTCATCAAGGTCGGCATGTCCGCGGCCAAGAAGTTCGAGAAGGATGTCCGCCAGCTCGTGTCGGGTGAAGTAATGGAAGTTCTCGCCGGTCCGCAAGACGAGCGCCATGCACACGCCGGGCGCCCACGGCAGCATTGCGTCGAACACGCGGTTGCACGCAGCGATCAGGTTTTCCGGGCTGCCGTCCGTTGCCAGCATTGTGTCGGCAAGCGCCAGCGCGGTGAGTTTTTCGATATCCATGAATTGAGAGGAGCGGAGAGCCGTCAACGAGTCTCGTGATGCGTGAGCGGCCTATGCGCGGAAGCGCAATGTGGCTCATGCGGCGAAATGCAGAACATCAAACATCCCGCGGGGTAACCCCGCAGAGGCTGTCCCTGCACGAAGCAAAGACAGGCCGGCTTGGCGGTTCCGCCCCGCCGACACAGTAGGTCAAATTTGCCTGAAGGTCAACACGGTGGCGATTACAGCGTCGCCGGAGTCGCGTCGAGCTGGATGTTCTGCAGGAATACCTGCGAATACGCTTCAAAGCCGGAATCGATGCCCAGGATGATCCACACCGCGCCATTTGCATCGGTGGTCACCTTCTGCGTCTTCTCATTCTTCAATGTCTTGCTGACATAAGACACCGCAGTGCCACAAGCCTGGCCGTTTGCGATATTGCCGATCACCTGCGCTTCCTTGCCGCCTTCCGCCTGGTTGCCGCGATCGATGTTCATGCGAATTGCGTTATTGACGGTGACTGCCTTGGGCTCAGTGGCCGTGGCGCCGGCATAGACCCACACCGCTTCACCCGGCGCACCGCCCACGCCCATGCAGCCTGTTTGCGCGTTGCTGGCAAATTTGAGGGAGAAGTTGATGTTGTAGGTGGTGTTCTTCTCCAGTCCGAAGAATTGCTTTTTCACGAACAGGAACAAGTCGTCGCTGCGGTTGGTGCCGCCCACCAGGTAGCCCTTGCCAGTCAGCGGCGCCGGCAGCGTGCGCTGCTCGAAGACGACGTTGGTCGGTGCGGTCTCCGGCGTGTAGTCGGAAGAGCTGCCGGTCCAGCCAGTAATGCCATCCTTGTCGAAGTCCACCACCGCCGAAACCTGCTTGGGGCCTTTGTCATTCTCGCTGCCGCCACCGCAAGCAGCCAGCACTGACAGCATGGCAACGGAGACGCCGGTTTTCAGGATTGTTTTCATTGACTGCCCTTCTCACAATAGTTTTTGGAAAACCAATTGTAAAAAGGAGCAAAGGCGCCGGGATGGCGCCTTTGTATGTAGAGGTATGTAGCCCGCTTAGACCAATGACTACATTTTTCTACTTCCAGTCACCGCGCAGTTCTGCTACCTGGCGGTACAGCATTTCGGGACTTACTTCGTGCGGTTCGACCGGCTGGCCGACAGCCAGCGAGAGCTGCGAGCGGAAGCCTTTGCGGAAAGCACGCTCCAGCAAGCCATCCTTGCTGCGGCTAAGCAGGTGGCCCCACAGGCCGCGCAGCGCCATCGGGATGACCGGCACTTTGGTGCGTTCAATGATCTTGCTGATGCCGCCCTTGAATTCATTCATCTCGCCTGTGCTGGTCAGCTTACCTTCCGGGAAAATGCAAACCAGCTCGCCTTCATGCAGTGCCTGGGCGATATCGACGAAGGCTTTCTCCATCAGCCACGGGTCTTCCTTGGCCGGTGCAATCGGGATCGCCTTGGCGGTGCGGAAGATCCAGCCGAAGAATGGCGTCTTGAAGATCCTGTGGTCCATCACGAAGCGGATCGGGCGCGGGCTGGCAGCCACGATGACGATCGCATCGACGTAGCTGACGTGGTTGCACACCAGCACAGCGCCGCCCTCTTCCGGAATCCGGTCGGCATCGATGGTCTTCACATTGTGAACGGTATGAATCAGCAGCCACGCAAGGAAGCGCATCAGGAATTCAGGCACCAGCGAGAAGATGTACGCCGCCACAATGGCATTCATGATGGCCGTGGCCAGGAACACTTGCGGAATCGTGAAGCCCTGGCCAAGCAGCAGGATCGCCACGCCGGTTGCCACAACCATGAACAGCGCGTTCAGGATGTTCATGCCGGCGATAGTGCGCGACAGGTGCTGCGGGTCGGCACGCAACTGGATCAGTGCGAACAACGGGACGATGAAGAAGCCGCCGAACACGCCGATCATTACGACGTCAAAGATGATGCGCCAGGCGCCGGGCAGCATCGCCATGGCATAAGCATTCACCTCACCGGGAGCGCTGTAGCCCTGGCTCGCCAGGTACAGGTCGATGCCGAACACCGACAGGCCGATGGAACCGAATGGCACCAGGCCGATTTCCACTTTGCGGCCCGAGAGTTTTTCGCACAGCAGCGAACCGGCGCCGATACCCAGCGAGAACATCGTCAGCAGCAGCACAAACACGCTGTTGTCGCCTTTCAGGTACTCCTTGGCATATACCGGGAACTGGGCCAGCACGATGGCGCCGTAGAACCAGAACCAGGAATTGCCCAGCATGGAAAGGAAGACAGAGCGGTTGCCGGACGAGAAGCGCAGGTTGCGGATCGATTCGGTGAGCGGATTCCAGTTCACTTTCAGGTCAGGCTGCGGAGCCGGCGTTTTCGGGATGCCATGTGCGGTAACCAGTCCCACCACTGCAAAGAACACCGTGGCCGCTGCCAGCCAGGTGATCCCATCCGGCTTGTGAT
This sequence comes from uncultured Duganella sp., assembly GCA_946482635.1. Next base: position 11,985 of record CAMLSG010000115.1, on the reverse strand, counting down.
TGACGATGATCGCACCGAACACCTGGCCAAGCAGGATGCCGACAAAAGTGCCCATTTCAACGATGCCGTTGCCGCCCGTGAGTTCTTCCGGCTTCAGGTGCTGCGGCATGTAGGCGTATTTAACAGGGCCGAACAGGGTCGAATGCATGCCCATGCCGAAAATCGCGATCATCAGCAGGGAGAGCGTGTGCGTGAACCAGCCGACGGCCGCCACGCCCATGATGCCGATCTCCAGCCATTTGATGAAGCGCGCCAGCTTGCCCTTCTCCACTTTCTCGGCGATCTGGCCGGAGGTGGCCGAGAACAGCACATATGGCAGGATGAACAGGCCGGGCACCAGGTTGGTGATCAGCGATGGATCCAGGGTGGTCCAGTCTTTGGCCTCAAACGCCAGTGCTACCACCAGGGCGGTCTTGAACAGGTTGTCGTTAAAAGCGCCGAGGAATTGCGTCCAGAAGAACGGCGCAAAACGGCGCTGTTTCAGGAGGTCAAACTGGCTGGGATGGCTCATGTTGCGTCACGGGAATAGTGAAAATATCGACAACATACAGCACATTGCGCAAGCTCTCAACCCGACTCGTCAAAGTATCGCAATTTAATACTTCCCGGCAGTGGCCTCACGTGCGTACCAGGCGTCGATAAGCCGGGCCGACGGCCAATACTAGCACCACCATCCGGCATACATGGAAGGCCGTCACCACCGGCACTTCGACATGCAGCGCGCGTGCGGTCAGCGCCATTTCGGCGATCCCGCCCGGGGAAGTCGCCAACATGGCCGTTGCGGGGTGCAGTGCTCCGAACTTCGCCAGCGCGAGTCCGAACAGCGCAGCCAATCCCAGCGCCGCCCCGGTGCAGGCGGCCACCGCGGCCATGAAGCGCGGCGCTGTATGGAGGAATCCCGGCGTGAAGCGCGTACCAAGCGACAGGCCGATGCAAAGCTGGCCGGTGCGCACCATCCATTCGGGCACGCCGCCAACGGGCACTTGCGCCGCCGCCAGCAGCCCCGCGGCCAGCAACGGTCCCAGCACCCAGGCATTCGGCACGCCGCACCTCCACAGCAGCCAGCCAGCTGCGCAGGTGACTGCTGCGAGCAGGCCGAACGCCAGTAACGCGTCCACGACGCCTGGCGGCAGCGCGGCAAGCGCCGGCGCGGCGGCAGCGTGGGATGCCAGTGGCGGCATGCCATGAGCGCTCCAGTAGCGCAGCACAAACGGCAGGAAGCTGACCACGAACATCAGCCGCACGCCCTGCGCCGCAGCTACATGCTGCGCCACCGCGCCATGCCGTTCCCCCTGCACCGCCATCTCGGAGGCGCCGCCAAGCGCCATGGAGAAAAATGCAGTGGCAGCGCTGACGTCCGCCATCCGCTTGAGCAGCCAGGCACACAGGCATCCCAGCGCCAGGGCAAATGCCACCGCCCCGGCGATATAGCCAGAGCGCGCCATCACCACCGCCAGCACGGCTGGCGTGAAATACAGCCCAAGCACCGTGCCGATCGCCCACTGCCCCGCCGCACGCGCAGCAACCGGGCAGCACAGGTCGACGCCGGCGATGCGCAGCGCCGCGCTGGCAAACAATGGCCCGATCAGCCAGGGCAGCGGGGTATCAAGCCACCTGCAAAAAAAAGCGGCCAGCAAGCCGGCCGCCAAAGCTTGGAGGAAGCAACGGTGGCGGGTCAGAAGACCCACAGCTTGTCGGCCGGCAGTTGCAGCCAGTACTGGCCATCCTGCAGGCGGTATTTGGAGTGGGCGCGCACGCTGATGTCGCCGCGCTTGAACAGGCATTCCCAGCGGTCACCAAGGTACATGCAGGTGACCAGCGCAAGCTGCAGCGAGTTCTCTACCTGGCTACTGCTCACGCGCACCTCTTCAACGCGGATCAGCGGAGCAACCGAGTCGCCGCCCTTGCCGCGTGCAGTCGCTTGCAGCTTCGTGCCGGCAACGTCGATCACGACATTGTCGCCATCGCGCGAAACCAGCGTGCCAGGCAGGCGGTTGTTACTGCCCATGAATTCGGCCGTGAACAGGGTTTCAGGCGTTTCGTACATCGACTGCGGGGTGCCCTGCTGTTCGATCTTGCCGTTGTTAAGCAGCAGGATGCGGTCGGAAATCGCCATTGCCTCGTCCTGGTCGTGCGTCACCATCAGCGCCGACAGGCCAAGGCGAACGATCAGTTCGCGCAGGAAGGCACGCGCCTCTTCGCGCAGCTTTGCATCCAGGTTGGACAGCGGCTCATCCAGCAGAATCACCGGCGGGTTGTACACCAGCGCACGGGCAATTGCCACGCGCTGCTGCTGGCCGCCCGACAGCTGGTGCGGAAAGCGCTCGCCCAGGTGGCCCAGGCCCAGCTGCTTCAGGACCTCGGTCACGCGGCGGCCGATTTCTTCCTTGTTCATCTTGCGCAGCTTCAGGCCGTAGGCCACGTTTTCCGCCACGGTCTTGTGCGGCCACAGCGCATAGGACTGGAACACCAGGCCCAGGTTGCGCTGTTCGGCCGGCATTTCAAAGCCCTTGCCGCCGTCGAACACGCGGCGGTCGCCGATGTCGATGGAGCCCAGGCGCGGGCTTTCCAGGCCGGCCACGGCGCGCAGCAGCGTGGTCTTGCCGCTGCCGGAGGGGCCCAGCAGCGCCACCACTTCGCCCTTTTGCAGGTGCATCGACACGCCCTTCAGGATCGGGTTGGCGTGGGCGCCGGTGCCGTAGTCCAGGTGCAGGTCTTCGACGGACAGTTCGTTCATTTTCAGGTCTCGTTTCATGATCTATGTCTCAGTTATGCAGCTTGACGCCGAAGCGCAGCGCGATGCCCAGGCCGATGCCGACCAGGGTGATGTTGATGAAGGACAGTGCCGCCACCAGGTCGGTCGAACCACCCGCCCACAGCGACACGATCAGCGCGCCAATCACTTCGGTACCCGGCGACAGCAGGTACACGCCTGTCGAATACTCGCGTTCGAAGATCAGGAAAATCATCAGCCACGCGCCCAGCAAGCCGTATTTGATCAGCGGCAGGGTCACGTCGCGGGTCACCTGGCCGCGGCGGGCGCCGACTGCGCGCGCCGCCTCTTCCAGTTCAGGGCCGACCTGCAGCAGCGCGGTCGAAATCAGGCGCATGCCGTAGGCCATCCACACCACTGAGTAGGCCAGCCACACCGCGAAGATGGTGGTGCGCAGGCTGCGCAGTGCAGGAATCGCGTTTTCCACCAGCCAGACCGCCAGGCCGTTGTCGGAACCCTTCAGCATGCCATCCAGCCAGCTCGGCACAAACAGGAACACCCACAGGAAGGCCAGGCCAGCCAGCAGGCCAGGCACCGCACGCGGCACCAGCACGCTGTAATCGAGCACACGGGTCAGCAGGTCCGGCTTGCGGTGCATGGCCAGCGCGATAAAGCTGTAGCAGAAGATCGCCAACCCGCCGCCGATCACGCCGATCAGCACCGTGTTGATGATGCCGCGGATCAGCGCATGCTGTTCAAAGATGTCGCGGAAGTGCTGCAGCGTCAGGACGTCGGCCAGCTTCACGCCCTCGCCCCAGTACTGCACGAAGGAGCGCAGCGCAATGCCGGACAGCGGCATCACAATGGTGAACAGCAGCCATGCGCCCAGCAGTGCAAACGCCAGCCACTTCCAGCGGCCCAGCGGCAGCGCCTTGCTGCGCGCACCCTTGCCCTTGATCGACACGTATTTGTTGGCCGATTTCAGCAGCCAGCGCTGGATCATCACCAGCGGCATGGTCACCGCCACCAGGCAAACTGCCACGGCAGCCATCAGGTGGTAGGACGGAGTACCCAGCTTGTTGGTCAGTTTATACAGGTAGGTCGGCAACACCAGGTGGCCTTCCGGGTCGCCCAGCACCAGCACCAGGCCGAACACCTCGAAGCCGAGGAAGAACACCAGCACGCCCGCATAGGCCAGCGCCGGCATGATCATCGGCAGCGACACGTTGAACATCACCTGCAGGGGCGAAGCGCCGGCCACGCGTGCCGCTTCCTCCACGTCCGAACCGAGGCTCTTCAGCGCCGACGATGCGTACAGGTAGACGTGCGGCACGTGGGTCAGGCCGGCGATGATCACAATGCTGGTGAAGGAATACACATTCCAGGGAATGAAGCCGATCAGGTCCTTCACCCAGGTGGAGTAGAAACCTACAGGCCCCATCGACACCACATAGCCGAAGCCCATCACCATTGGCGAGACGAAGATCGGCACCAGCAGCAGCGGGGAAATCCAGCCGCGACCCGGCAGGTCGGTACGCACCATCAGGAAAGCCAGCATGCCGCCCAAAGGCACGGCAATGGCAGCCAGGCCGGCCGCCAGCAGCAAGCCATTCTTGAATGCCACGGCAAAGTCCGGATCATCGAAGATGAAACGGAAGGCATCCAGTCCTACTTCCTTGCCGGGCATGAAAAACGGCGCCGACAGGAAGCTCTGGTAAAAGATCAGGAACAGCGGCAGGAAGATGGCGGTGCAAGTCAGCACTGCCACAATCCCGCGCGGCCAGTTGATACCGGCACGCCCTGTTCCCTGCAAAGTCGCGGTAGTCATTCTCGGCTCCTTATTTCTTGCCGGCGGTTTCTTTCCACTGCTTCAGGAAGGCCATGCGTTTCTGCGGGCCGAGGAACTGCAGCAGGATTGGGTGCACCGGCACCGGCTTGATCTTGTCCTGGCCGATCTGCTTGACCAGGTCGGACGAGGTGGTTTCACCGGTCACGTCGGCGCGGATCGCGAACAGCTTGGATTCGTTGGCGATGATGGTCTGGCCGCGGTGCGACAGGGTGTAGTCCAGCCACAGCTTGGCGGCGTTGACGTTCTTCGCGCCCTTGTTGATGAACATCACGCGCGACATCACCAGGGTGTAGTCCTTCGGCAGTTGAACGCCGATCGAAGGATCGGTCTTGGCGCGCACCAGAGCGTAGGAGCCCAGCACGTTGTAGCCGATCAGGTTTTCGCCGGAAGAGATGCGCTCCATCATGGTGCCGGTGGAAGACTGCACGCGCACCTTGGCTTCGCCGAAAGCATTTTCCAGTTCCAGGAATTTCGGATATTCCTTGGCATCCTGGCTCATGAACATGAAGCCGACGCCCGATTTCTCGATGTCGTAGGTGGTGACCTTGTCCTTGAACTTCGGCTGCTGGATCAGCTTCACGAAGTCGGCGTGGGTCTGCGGTACTTCCTTGGCGTCGACCAGGCGCTTGTTGTAGACGATGGCGGCCGGCTCGAAGGTGGTGCCGTAAGCCTGGTCGTCCCACACTGCCCAGCCGGGAATCTTGGACGCTTCCACCGATTTGTATTTCAGCGCGTAGCCGTCGGAGGCCAGGCGCATTTGCAGGTCCATGGCGGAGGACCACATCACGTCGGCCGTGTTGCCGCCGGCTGCCATCTCGGAGATGAAGCGGTTGTACACCTCGGTCGAATTCATGTCGTTGTATTCGACGGTGATGCCAGGGTACAGGGCATTGAAGTCGCGGATCAAAGGCTGGGCAGCCTTGCTGTCGGTGGCGCCGTACACCACCAGCTTGCCCTCTTTTTTCGCCGCATCGATCACTTTCTGGTAATCGGCAGGATAGCCGGCTGGCGATTGTGCGAATGCGGTGCACGCGAACAGGCCCGCGGCGGCCACCAGGGTCGTCTTGATCATTTGTGTCTCCTAGAATTTTGAGGGATGTTTCAGCGCACCAGGCCTAGATGGCTGGCGCGTTTGCCGTAATCGTCCACGGCCTTATGCACGTACTCGTTGAGTGCCTGTCCTGTCAGGCTGAAGGGATATAGTCCCGCTTCCGTTCGCAGCTTCGCGAACTCCGGCGTCGCCATGAGGTGCTCGAAGGTTTTCACCCATTGCTGGTAATCGGCATCGGCCACCTGGGGGCCCATCCACACGCCGCGAATCACCGGCCAGACCAGGTCGTAGCCTTGCTCGCGCGCCGTCGGCACCGCAGCCAGCTTGCCTGGCAAGCGCTCCTCCGACATCACGGCCAGCACGCGGATCGAATTGCCGACCAGGTTGGCTTCGGAAGCATCGCCTGAAACCACCTGCACGTAATTCGCCTGCATCGCGGTGAAGGACTCGCCGCCCCCTTCCAGCGCCACGAAACGCAGCACTTTCGGGTCCAGGCCGGCCTGGCGCACCAGCAGCGCTACCTTCAGCCAGTCCTGGCTGCCGATAGTGCCACTGACCCCGATCAGCACCTTGGAAGGATTGCGCTTGAGCGCCGCCACCAGGTCGGCCAGCGTCTTGTAGGGCGAGTCGGAGCGCACGGCGATCATGCCGTAGTCGGCACCCAGCGCCGCTACCCAGCGCACATCGTCCGCCGTCGCCTTGCCGAACTTGCCCTGCGCAAGGTTCAGCAGCGAACCGCCGGAAAACGCCACCAGGGTATTCGGTTCGGCGCGGCGCTGCGATACCAGCGAGTGCCATGCCACGGCACCGATCCCGCCCGGGCGATACACCAGCTTCATGGGCTGGCCGCCCGGCACCGTCGCCAGGCCCTTCTGGGCCAGCTTACAGGTCAGGTCCATCGCACCGCCCGGCTTGGACGGCACGATGCATTCTGCGGCCTGCGCCTGCCCTGCCATGAGCAGGACAGCAGCGAAGATGGAAAACAGGATCTTCATGGCTTCATTATTATCAGAAGCGGTGCTGGATGCCAACCATTACGCCGTGCTGGCTGTCGCCGAAACCGGCGTCGTCGCGCGACAGGCCGACCAGCTGGTCATGCTTGCCTTTGGTGTAACCGACAGTTGCATACAAGTCGGTGCGCTTGGACGCCGCGTAGCGGTAGCGCAGCACATACATGGTCGGATCGGCGTCCTTGCCGGCTGCCAGGTTGCGCTGGTCGATGTGGTAGACCGCACCGGTGATGGTGACGTTCGGCTGCGGCTTGTATGCCACGCCAGCCCACAGGGTGTTGCCTTTTACATCAGCCGTAGCCGCTTTGCCCGACACCAGCTTGTAGGTCCGGCCGCCGAGCCAGAACTTGAAATCGCCCGTGGCGTAGTAGCCGCCCAGGTGGTAGGCGGTAGTCTCGTCACGGTTGCCGGTGGCGACCACGTTGTTGCCGTTGATGCGCTCCGCGGTGAACATCGCGCCCAGCGACTCGGACTGGTAGCTGACCGCGCCTGCATACTTGGCGCTGTCGGCCGAGCTGGCGCCCGCGCCCTGCTGCTCGCCCATGCCGTAGCTGAAGCCGTAGTTCCAGTCGCCGGTCTTGCCGGAGTATTTGATCAGGTTATCGAAGCCGGTGGTCATGCCGTACTTGCTTGGCAGGGTGGCGCTGCCGCCGGTCGCCCAGGAGTAGTAAGGCGCAAAGCCCATCGGGTCGAACTTGATCACGGTGTCGTACACGCTGGTGAACGAGCGGCCCAGCACCACGCGGCCCCAGCTGCCTTCCAGGCCGACGTTGGCCTGGCGCTTGAACAGGTTGCCGTCCTGTGCGCCGGTATCCATCAGGATGCCGCTTTCCAGCTGGTACACGGCTTTCAGGCCGCCGCCCAGGTCTTCGCTGCCTTTGATGCCCCAGCGCGAAGTATTCATGCCGCCGGAGCTGACGTGGGTAACGCTGCCGCCGCCGGCCTGCGCATTATTGGTGATGTCGACACCCATGTCGAGCAAGCCGTAGACCTGCACATTGGATTGGGCGTGGGCGGAAGTATAGGCGGCAAACATCATCGCGACGGCCGCTGCCATCGAAGTTCTTTTCACAATCAGTCTCCTGGGTTTATAGTTATTTCAGTCATGCCTCGCTCTGGCACGGTTCAACTATAAAATCGCCAACCTTTCAAACGCCTTTCAGGCAAATGCCATGCGAATACTGTTAGTGGAAGACCACACCGAATTACAACACTGGCTTTCCAAAGCCCTGCGCGACGCCAACCTTTCAGTCGAATGCGCCGATAACGGCGCCGACGCCGACTCCCTGCTGCTGACCCAGGAATACGGCCTGGTGATCCTCGACCTGACACTGCCCCGCATGGACGGGCTGGAAGTGCTGAAACGCCTGCGCGCACGCGGCGGCAAGACGCCCGTGCTGATCCTGACCGCGCGCGGCGGGCTGGAAGACAGGGTCCAGGGACTGAACCTGGGCGCCGACGATTACCTCGCCAAACCTTTCGAACTGGCCGAACTGGAAGCACGCGTCAAGGCCTTGCTGCGCCGCAGCGCAGGCAATGAATCGCTGGTGTACGAATGCGGCGCCCTGCGCTTCGATACCGTCAGCCGCATGTTTTCCTATTTCGGCGAGAACCTGCAGCTCACGCCGCGCGAGCACGCCGTGCTGGAAGCCTTGATCACCAAGGGCGGCAAGCCGGTGGCAAAAGAAAAACTGTTCGACCAGGTCTTTTCGCTGGCGGACGACGCCAACCTCGACGCCATCGAACTGTATATCCACCGCGTGCGCAAGAAGCTTGACCGCAAGGAGCCCGGCGCCGCGGCCATCACTACACTGCGCGGCATCGGCTACCTGCTGCAGCCGGCCGAAGCGAAAGCCTGATGAAAGCCATGCTCGCCATGGGCAGCCTGCGCGGCCAGTTGCTGCGCTGGCTGTTGCTGCCGCTGGTCCTGCTGGAGATCATCAACACGATCTCGGTCTATTACAACGCCGTGGATGCGGCCGACATGGCCTACGACCGCTCGCTGCTCGCTTCCACTCGCGCCCTGGCGGAACGCGTGTCGGTTGAAGGCGGCAAAGTGGTGGCCGACGTGCCTTACGTTGCGCTGGACAGCTTTGAGACCGATACGCTGGGCCGCATCTACTACAAAGTCACGGGCATCAATGGCGAAACGGTGTCCGGCTACGACGACCTGCCGAAAGTGCCGGCCAATGTGCCGCGCTCGGAGAACTACCCTGCCCTGGTGCGTTTTTACCATGCCAACTACAACGGCCAGCCGATCCGCATCGCGGCCCTGCTGCAGCCGGTGTATGACGACAATATGCGCGGCATCGCGCTGATCCAGGTGGGCGAAACGCTCGATGCCCGCAAAGGCCTGACGCTGAAAATCCTGTACGACACCATCGCCTGGCAGTCCAGCGTGGTGCTGCTGGCGGGCTTGCTGGTGTGGTTTGCCGTCAAGCTGGTGTTGCGGCCATTGATGCAGTTGAAGCACGAGGTGGAATCGCGCGACGTGTCCGACCTGTCCGACCTCGACCCGGCGCTGGTGCACAAGGAGGTGCGGCCGCTGGTGCAGGCCATGAATGCCTCGACCACGCGCATTGCAGGCCTGATCGCCAGCCAGCGCCGCTTCATCGCCGACGCCTCGCATCAATTGCGCACCCCGCTAACGGTACTCAAGACCCAGGCCGAACTGGCGCAGCGCGAGCTCGAACGCGCGCCTGCCACCTCGGCGGAACTGCGCAATGTGGTTGCCAGCATGGCTGCCACCACCGACTCCACGGTACACCTGGCCAATCGCCTGCTAATGCTGGCGCGCATTGAGCACAGCGAAAATCGGGAGCCGGTGCCGGTCCCCCTGCGCGAGACCGTACAGCAGGTGGCGTTGGAGCTGGCCCTTTCCGCGGTGAACCGCGGCATCGACCTTTCGCTGGAAGGCGATGGTGAGGCCAGCGTCGATGGCCAGGCCTTGCTGCTGCATGAACTAGTGTCGAACCTGGTCGACAACGCCCTGCACTACACGCCGCGCGGAGGCAGCGTGGTGTTGCGCGTGCAGCCAAACGAAACGCATGTCGTTCTGGAAGTGGAAGACAGCGGTCCCGGCATTCCGCCGGAAGACCGCGACCGCGTCTTCTCGCCCTTCTACCGCGCCGCGTCGACCATGCAGGCCAATCCGGGCGGCTCCGGCCTGGGCCTCGCCATTGTGCGCGACATCGCCGTCCTGCATCGTGCCGAGCTTGAGCTCGACCAGGGCGCTGGTAAGCGCGGTTTGCTGGTGCGCGTCAGGTTCCCGCGCGCCATGCCTCCACCGGCAGCGTAATCGCAATCCGCGTGCCCGACGAGCAATCCATCGCGAAGCTGCCGCCCAGCGCCTGGACTCGCTCACGCATGCCGGCCAGGCCAACGCCGGCAGCGGTGCGCGCCGGATCGAAGCCGATGCCGCCATCGGCCACGGCGATCTGCAACGCCTCGCCTTGCCGTACAACGTCCACGCTCGCTGCGCTGGCACGCGCGTGCTTCACAATATTCGAAAGCGCTTCCTGTACGATCCGGTAAGCCGAGATCGCGGCATCGCCATCGAGCCCGCCGAAGTCACCCTCGGTATGCAGCGTGAAGCGGCAGGCGGGATGACTGCTGCCGACCTGCCGCACCATTTCCTCCAGTGCGCCTTGCAGGCCAAGCATGTCCAGCATTTCCGGGCGCAAGCGGCGCACCAGAGTCCTGCCGCTGTTGTACAAGCCCAGCGCCAGCTTGGTGATCGCCTGCGCCTTGTCGCGAATCTGCGCCGTCGCGTCAGCTGGCGGCAGCGTGCCCGCCAAACCCGCGATCTGCTGCGCCTCCAGCCGCACCGCGATCAGCGTCGCGTTCAATTCATCGTGGATCTCCAGCGCGATCGCCTTGCGCTCGTCCTCCACTGCCGTGGTCACCCGCTGCAACAGGCGGCGCTTTTCCGCATCGGCCGCGCGCACCGCCTGCATGGAAGCTTGCAGCGACGCGGCAAACCCGCTGGTCATCTGCCATGCCAGTCCGGCGCATACCAGCAACCCCGCCAGCGCCACTCCAAGTTCGAGCTGAAAGCGCGAGCGCGCCTTGCGCAGCATGGCGCTCGGCGACATGCGGACCTGCACATAGCCCATGGTTCCGACATTGCGGTTGCCGCCGCCAGTCACGTACAGCAAGCGCTTATGGACCACCGATTCGTAATAACGCGCCTCGGGTACCGCATCACCGCGCGCCGTCACGTCCAACAAGGGCTTGCGGTCCGCGTCGAGCAGGGTCACCCGATGAATCGCGCTGTCGGTCTGCAGCATGCCGTTGATCGTCGCGCGCAACTCGTCGAACTGCCCGCGCACCAGGCTGATTTCGCTGCTGGCCACCAGCGCGCTGGCCAGCAACTGGCCGCGCTCCGCCAGTTCGGCATGCACCTCGGTTTGGCGCGACTGGTAGTTGTACCAGGTAAGCGTGACGAATAAAGCCAGCACCGGCAACAGGGTAATCGCCAGCAGCCGCCCACGGGTGCCGACGCGCCATTTGGCCCGCATCAGGCTTGCAGCACGCCGTGGCGCACCGCCAGGCGGGTGATGTCGGCCGCGCGTTCAACGCCCAGCTTGTCCTTGATGGCCTGGCTGGAGTTGCTGATCGTCTTGCTGGAGACGCCCAGCTTTTCGGCGATTTCCGCGTTGGTCAGGCCTTCCGCCATCAGCTTGAAGATTTCCAGCGAGCGCTCATCGAGCAGCGCCTGCGGCGATTGCTCGCCCAGCACCGAGAGGCTGGCCAGCCGTTCCGCGATGGCGGGCATGAAATACAACTCGCCCTGCGCAGCGCGCTGCACGGCGGTGAAAAGTTCGGCCGGATCACAGTCCTTCGTGACCAGCGCCCGCGCACCAATGCGGTAGGCCTCCTTGACCAGCGCGTCCTGGTCGAACTGGGTCAGGAAGATGATGTGCGCCTTGGGCGCCATGGCCAGTATCTGGCGCGCCACGTCCAGTCCCGTCATTTGCTCGCCGAAGCGCATATCAAGGATAGCAACGTCGGGTACCAGGGCCTGGAAGGCCTCGACCGCCTCGGCCGGCGTCTTTGCCTGGCCGACGACTTCCACCCCGAAACCAGCCAGCGCCATCGCAAATCCGCCCATCACCACAGGATGATCGTCAGCCAGCAGTACTCTGATCTTATTCATAGCATTCCTCGTTTCTAGATGATGGAAGGATACCACGCCAAGACATAGCAATAAAAATTGCTTGCTTATTTCCATTAGATAGAAGAATATCTTGCCATGGACTGGCAATTCAGCCTACCAACAAGAAGAAAGGAGCATTTCCATGAACTTCGACACCTCCCGCAAGAACTACTCCGGCCTGGCTTTTGTCGCTGTCTTGCACCT
>CAMLSG010000114.1 GCA_946482635.1 uncultured Duganella sp. | reverse complement strand
GTGGCCGAAATCCCGTTCCTGGACCGCATGTTCATCGTGTTCTGGTTCGTGGTCGCGGGCATGGTCCTGATCAGCAAGCTGGCCGAAGCCAAGCGCGACGGCACCATCGCCAAGCACCTGCATGTCGACACCTCCATGTTCCGCGTCGACGGCGCCTTTACCCTCGGTTCCGCAGTGATCGCCGTGGCGCTGGCAGCGATTTACGGCTCGCTCTGGTAAGCGGCGGCGCCCCAAACCTGATGCCGTTCAGTTCGCGCTGAACGGCATTTTTCTTTGGTGTAAGGCCTCCGTAAGTTTCATCCCGACAATAAAGACAGAGACATGCTGGCTGCAAGCCGGCCATAACCACAACCAATAGCGCGGCATCGCCATGACGAGACCCCTCCAATTTCAACGCATCGGCAAAGCCGCCTTGGCCGCCGTGGCCGGCACTGGCGGTGCCATGGCCTGCTACTGGGCTGCCGGCTCGGGGCTTGCTCCCTTTCCCCTGGCCTCCCTGGCGGCGCTGGGCAGTGCCGGCGCCAGCCTGCTGCTGTTGCGCAGCGGCGGCACGCAACAGAACGTATTGGCGGAAAAGGTTGCCGACGAAATCGACACCATCATGATTGGTGCGGCCGAGACTTCCTACTTCGTCGATTCGATCAGGAAGCGGATTTCTGGAGACGTCGAGTCGACCAACCAGATCGCCGTCCGTTCCGCGTCCAGCGCCAGCGAGATGGAGGAAATCGCTGCCAACGCAGAACGTGCGTCCGAAGTCGCCACCATGGTGCGGCGCGAGAGCGTGACCGGGCGCGGCGCGGTGGACCAGGGCCTGCAGCAGATCAGCGATGCGCGCGGCAACGCGCAAGCAGCCTCGCAACTGATGGACGCCTTGCAGGAAAAGTCGCGCAGCATCCACGGCATCACGGCCGTGATTACCGAAATTGCGACGCGCACCAACCTGCTGGCCCTCAACGCGGCAATCGAGGCGGCGCGCGCCGGCGAACATGGGCGAGGCTTCGCAGTCGTGGCCGGTGAGGTGCGCCAGTTGGCCCAGCGCACGGCCGAAGCGACCGCCGACATCGGCCACAAAGTAACCGCCATCCTGGCGGAAGCGGAGCGCGCCTCGTCCGGCATGGCCTCGCTCACCGGCAAGGTCGCGCAGGCGGCGGTGGAAGTGGAACGCGTGCACGCCAGCTTCAGCACCATCGAACGCTGCGCCGCAGAGTCGCACGGCGAGATCCACAAGATCGCCCTCGCCTCGCGCGAACATGCCGCGTCAACCCGCCACATTGCCGAAGCGATTGGCCAGATCCGCGACGGCATGCTTGGCATGCAGGCCGAGTTGCCGCGCGCCGCCAGCTCCGCACAGGCGTTGGCCGAACGCGCCGAATCGCTGTTCGAAGCCACCACGGAAAGCAACGCCGCCACGCAGCATGACGCGATTCGCGCCGTCGCACAGCAGGCCGCCAGCAATGTCGGCAAACTGTTCGAGAAGGCCATCGCCAGCGGCGAGATCAGCGAGGCAGCATTGTTCGACCGTCGCTATATCCCGATCCCGGACACTGATCCGCCCAAGCACCGCAGCGCTTTCGACAAGTTTACCGACCGCGCACTGCCCGCCTTGCAGGAAGCAGTGCTGGCGGCCATGCCGCAGCTGGCCTTTGCCGGCGCAGTCGACAACAACGGCTACTTCCCGACCCATAACAAGAAGTTTTCGCAGCCTTTGACCGGCGACTACGCCACCGACCTGGTCAACAACCGCACCAAGCGCATTTTTAACGACCGCACCGGTTCGCGCTGCGGCTCCAATACCAAGCCTTACCTGCTGCAGACGTACAAGCGCGATACCGGCGAAGTGATGCACGATTTGTCCGCACCAATCTACGTCAACGGCAGGCACTGGGGCGGATTCCGCATCGGCTACCGTTCAGCGTCAGGCCATTAGGCCAGGCCGCTGGGGCGGCACGGACGGGTCAGCCCCTTGGGTCTGACCCGCTCCCGCTCTACTCCGATTCCACCGCGAGCGCCCTGTCGCGGTAAGCCCGCGGCGTGCAGCCAAGTTCGCGCTTGAACACCAGGTGCATGTACTGGGTCGAGGTGAACCCGCACTCCAGCGCCACATCGGCAATACTGCGTTCGCCGCATTCCAGCCCAGCCTTGGCGGCATTGAGCTTGAACTGCAGGATCACGTCATGCACGCTGCAGCCCAGCTCCTGCCGGAAATAAGCCTCCAGCGAGGAACGCGAAACCCCGACATATTCGGCCACCTGGTGGGTCTTGATGCCCTGGCAGGCATATTGGCGGATGAAGTGCCGCGCCCTGGCCACATGCGGGTGTCGCACCGCCTGGTGCTGGCTCGAGGCGAACACATTGATCCCGGCCGGCGGCATCAGGATGCGGGTATTCGACAGGCGCACGCCGTGCAGCATCTGGTCCAGCAGGTGGGCTGCGGTGCGCCCCATCTCCTGCGCCCCCTGGATCACGGAGCTGAGCGGAATGCGGGTCAGCATGCGCACCAGCGGATCGTTGTCGATGCCGATGATCGCCACCTGTTCCGGTACCGCGATGCCGGCGATGATGCAGGCCTGCAGCAGCTGGCGTGCGCGGGCATCGGTCACCGCAATGACGCCGACCGGCTTGGGCAGGCTGCGCAGCCAGGCAATCTGTCCCTCCACCGACTCGTCCCAGGCAGAGGCGCTGGTCTCGCAGCCGCGGAAGATTTCGGCATCCATGCTATCGGCTTCCATCAGGCTGCGGAACGCGATCTCGCGTTCCTGGGCCCAGCGGTTTTCCCTGGCCTTGGGCAGGCTGAACAAAGCAAAACGGTGCAGGCCGACGTCGATCAGGTGGTCACGCGCCAGCTTGATCAGCTTGAAATTATCGGTCGCCACGTAGGGGATGCCACGCGGGTATTCCGCCTCGTCGGCATAGGAGCCGCCCACCGCCACCACCGGTACGTTGCAGCGCGAGAGCGCCGCTGCCACTGCCGGATCGTCGAAATCGGCAATTATTCCATCGCCTTGCCAATTCTCAATTCCCGCCAGGCGCAGGCGGAAATCCTCTTCCAGGAATAAATCCCAGGCTGCCCGCGTGCTGCCAAGGTAGGCGGCGACGCCGGAAATAACGTCGCGGTCGAAACTTTTATTAGCGTTGAATAACAGGGCAATACGGTGTGCTTTCGAAGTATTCATGATCGCCATTCCCAGACAGGTTTCAATGGAATGCAAACAAATGGCGATTGCCGCTTACTTGTAGCGCTTTGAATATGCAGGGACGCGAAATGGCAGAAATGCCGCGCATGGTGTTCTTCATGGTGTCTCCGTATAGCCGGGTGGCGTCGTGCACCCCCGGTCTTACTTCAGTATTGAACGGTTCTCTATAACAGTGGGTAGCGGAAGCTAAGCCACCATTGCCCCAAGCATAGGAGGAAGCACACCACAGGCGGTAACGCCCACAGGGAAATTTCTATCAAAATGCAAAAAATGCGATTAGTCCTGCAGGGAGTGCAAGCGCATCAGCCGGGTTCTGTGGCGGAAGCGGGCGGCGCGTCGGCGGGTGTCGCGTCGCACGTTGCTTCCTGCTGGCTTGCCAGCAAGCGGAAGGATTTCGGCGTGCAGCCGTATTCTTCCTTGAACAGCTTATTGAAGTAGGAAACGTTGGAATAACCAACCGAATAGGCAATTTCTGCGATCGCGGCGCCGCTTTTCTCCGCCAATAACCTGGCAGCCTCGGTCAGCCGCAATTTATTCAGGTAACTGGTAAATGTCATGCCGAGTTCCGTTTTTAAAAGCTCGTTGACTTTATTGCGATTGGTGCCGGTTGCCGAAACCACGGATTCCAAGTCAAGTTCAGTATTCGTATAATTGGTGGCAATATATCGCAGCACCGTGGCCTTTTCTTTATCCTTATATGGTTCCAGGGTTAATTGCCGATAGGCGACCAGCGGCAGGTCTTTTTTCATCCGTGAATTCAGGCTGGCTGTCAAGGCCAGCGAATGGGCGCGGAAAAACCACCATGCAAAAGCAGCCCAGCTGGCCAACAGCATCACGACCAGTGCGGCGATGTAGCGGTAATCGCGGCCGTGCAGTTCCAGTTCGCTGATTTCCAGGCTGGAGGCGACGTTCATCGGGCTCTGGCTGCTGGTGCCGAATATGAATTTGGCCACCTTGGTCAATTCATACCCCTGGTGCGACAGGTCCAGCTTGACGGTGTAGAACCACCAATCGGGAATGGTCAGGCGCGTCAGGTCCAGCGAAACCGGCACGCCGCGCTCATTGCACGAAAAGTAGGTCCCCGGCGAACGGTAAGTCAGGAACTCTCCCACCCTGGAGACCTTTGGGTCGAAGGTGGACACGCTGAAAACCATCGAATTGGCCGGCGCGCATTTGGCCAGGAAAGTGATATCGGAATATTTTGACCAATCCACCAGGGCCAGCCGGCCTTTGGAGTCGTGCAGCACCAGGCCTGCGGAGGCGAACGGGTATTTGCCGACCTCGGTCAATTTGAATTCGTAGCGCAGTTGCCCGTGCTGGGGGACGGCAATCGCAACGGTTGACGTGCCGCCCATTTCCACATCCGAATTAGTCATGTAATGCCAGCCCGCGCCAGCCTTGGGTGCAGGTACCAGCGCAACAGACAAATAGCTCTGGTAGAACAGGAATGATGCCAGCAAGGCGTCCCCGATCACGAGGCCGATCAGCGCCAGCAGCGCCTTCTTAAAAAACTGTTGCATTATGTTCGGATTGGTTGAACTGTCTCGTCGCAATGCCTCTTGCCGGGCTTGCTCGTTGCATCATAACAGTTCAACCAGTGAAAGGGGGGCACGCTCGCCCCACCCTGCCCTTAGCGCGCCTGGCGCAGTGGCTTGCCGTTCACATCATAGGCGGCAGCCTCCAGGTGCACCAGCGTGCTCTGCGCCTTGTCTCCGGCCGCATCGGCTGCCAGGATAATTGTGTAATCACCTTTGGCGACCTTCCAGGTCTTGCTGGCCGAGTCGTACATGGCCAGCAGGCGCGGATCGACCGTGACGGAAGCCCTGGTTTCGGCGCCCGGCTGCAGGTCGACCTTCTGGAAGCCAGCCAGGCGCTTCGGCGCCTCCCATTTGGCTTTCAGTGGGGCGACATAGACCTGGGCCACTTCCTTGCCGGCGCGCTTGCCGGTGTTCTTCACCGTGAACGAGGCTTGCAGCACCCCGTCCTTCACGCTGGCCGACAGGCCGGAGAAGCCGAACTCGGAATACGACAGGCCATGGCCGAACGGGAACAGCGGCTTCAGGCCCTTCCGGTCGAACCATTTGTAGCCCACCGCCGCGCCTTCGCCGTAGTGGACCTCGAAACGCTTGTTCTCCACTTCCGGATAGCCATCCAAGGCCGGACGCGGCAACTGTGCGTCCGAAGCCGGGAAGGTGGCGGGCAGGTGGCCGGACGGATTGACTTCGCCAAACAGCACGCTGGCGATCGCTTCGCCGCCGCTGGTGCCCGGGTACCAGGCTTCCAGCACGGCCGGCACTTTCGGCAGCCATGGCATGGTCACCGGGCCGCCCGTTTCCAGCACGACGACGGTTTTCGGGTTGGCCGCAGCCACCGCCGCGATCAATTCGTCCTGTTTATTCGGCAGCGACAAGTTCGGCACGTCGAAGGCTTCGCCGGTCCACTGGGTCGCGAACAGCAGCACCACATCGCTTTCCTGCGCCAGCTTGGCCGCTGCCGCCTTGTCTGCGCCATCGGCGAAAGACACGGTAGCCGACGGCAAGCGCTTCTGGATCGCTTTCAGCGGCGAGGACGGGTAGACCATCACCGGGCCTGGCCAGGTCTTCGGTTCCATGCCCGGCACCGCGTTGCCGCCGGCCGGATATACCAGCGAAGAACCGCCGCCGGCAAGCACACCCTTGTCGGCATAACCGCCGATCACGGCAACGCGCTTGACCGACTTATCCAGCGGCAGCACGGCGCCGCTGTTCTTCAGCAGCACCATGCCTTCCTGCGCATCCTTGAGCGACACTGCGGCATGCGCATTGAAGTCGATTTTGTCCGGTTCAGCCTTCACCGGATGGTCCACCACCCCGTGTTCGAACATGGCGTGCAGCACGCGGCGCGCCATGTCGTCCAGGCGGGCTTGCGGCACCCAGCCGTTCATCACGGCTTCTTTCAGCGGCGGGCCGAAATAGTCGGCCAGGTCGAATGGCATGCCCGATTGCTGGTCCAGGCCCGCATTGGCTGCCGGGATCGTGCTGTGGGTCGCGCCCCAGTCCGACATCACCCAGCCCTTGAAGCCCCAGTCCTTCTTCAGCACCTCGGTCAGCAGGTAATTGCTTTCGCAGGCGTACACGCCGTTGACGCGGTTATAGGAGCACATGACGGCGCCGGGATTGCCCTCTTCCTTGGCGATCTGCAGGGCCAGCAGGTCCGACATGCGGGCCGACTGGTCGTCGATATTCACGTTCAGGGTGGTGCGGCCGGTTTCCTGGTCGTTCAGCGCAAAGTGCTTCAGGGTCGATACCACGCGCTGCGACTGGATGCCCTTGATCTGGGCACCCACCATCTTGCCCGCCAGGAGCGGATCTTCGCCGCCGTATTCGAAATTGCGGCCATTGCGCGGATCGCGCATCAGGTTCACGCCGCCGGCCAGCAGCACGTTGAAGCCGTAGCCGCGCGCTTCCGCCCCGATCATGGCGCCGCCGGCGAAGGCGGTCTGCAGGTCCCAGGTGGCCGCCGTGTTCAGGCCCGACGGCAATGCAGTGCCCGGACGCGCGTGCGGTCCGGCCTGGCTGGCCACGCCGATGCCTGCGTCGGTTTCCCACAAGTTCGGGATGCCCAGCCGCGGCACGCCATACACGAAGCCGGCCGATTGCACGTGCGACTCTTCGGGACGCTTGTACTTCTTGTGCTCCATGTCGGCGCCCATGTAGCCGAACACCAGCTTCAGCTTCTCATCCAGGGTCATTTCCTTGACAGCCAGGCTGGCGCGTTCCGCCGCACCCAGCTGTGCATTCATCCACGGTTTGCCATCAGGCGCGGCCAGCGCAGTACCGCAGCACATTGCCACGGCGGCGGACAGGAGACTGATCGTTTTCTTCAATTTCATCGCTTCCTCGAAAAAAGGGGCGGCCGCGGCCGCCCCGAAAACTACCGGAAAAGGTAGAGGAGACTACAGGTTACAACATTGGCTGAACGCCCGGCTGGCCTTGGCCAGCCGGGCGTTCAAACAGGGTTCGCGACAGCCAGGCGCGCAGCGGCCTGTCATACCAGCGCGATAGCGCCAGCGCAAACAGGGTCACGCCGCAATACATTGCAACGATGGCCATCGACAGCGCGGTTCTGGACGGATGGGTCGACCAGATCCAGTGCGCGAAAACATAAATAAACGGGTAATGCACAATATAAACCGGATAAGACAACTCGCCCACCAGGCGCGCCACCGGTCCTGCGCTGCCTTCCGGTTGGCGCGAGCCGGCCCCGGCCGCCAGCACCAGCGGGAAGATCACGATCACGGCCATCGACTCGAACAGCCAGTTTGCCGCGCCGAAGCCGGGGGCTGCAAACATCAGCAACAGCAGCAGCGACAGCGCGATGAAGGGGCTTGGCAGCGCGATGCGCAGCCGCATGCGGTATACCAGCAGGCCAAGCAGGAAGGGACAAGCCAGCCGTACCGGCGCCACCCAGAAGTGGTCCCAGCCCCAGCCAAAGCCCAGATTGCCGAATTTCTTCGCGGTCCACAGCAGTACGGCAGCACTGGCAACGCACAGGACGATGTGCAGGCGGCGGCCCAGGCGCGCCGCGAACAACCCGAACAGGATGTTCGCGATGTACTCCTGGAACAGGGTCCACGACGGCCCGTTGACCGGGTGCGTCTCGCCGAAGTAATTGGGCAGGGTCGCGGCCGGCAACAGCAGAAGGCCCAGTACGAAGGTCAGCGCCAGGCGGCCCGGCGACAGGGCCACGCCCACCTTCTGCGCATCACCGGCAAACGGGTCCAGCATGTAGCCGAGCAGGCCCACCACCATCGCCACCACCACCATCGGGTGCAGGCGGACCAGGCGCCGCGCAAAGAACTGCGCCGGCGCCAGGCCGCGGCCATCGTACGCATGGCCCAGCACGAAACCGGACAGCGCGAAGAAGAAATCCACCGCGAGATGCGTATGCCGCATCGGATTCTGCTCCAGGCTCGGCACCAGCATCTCCAGGATGTGGAAGGCGAACACGCTGAAAGCAGCAGTGCCGCGCAGGCCGTCCAGTACTTGGTAGTGCGATTTCATTTTGCGGCGTTCACAATCGTGCTGATCACGTCAGGGAAGGCTTGCGCTCCGGTGCTGCGGTTAAACAGGCCCATCTGGTGGTTGTCGGTATAGCCGTTATCCCAGTACATCGGCACGATGCCGCGCGTGAAGGCGGCACGGGTAATATACTGGTCCCACATCTTGCGGTAGGTGCCGGCCGGATCGTATTCGGTGCGCAGGATGGCGGCATACTCGCCCATCAGCACCGGCACGCCCTTGTCGATAAAGCCGGTCTTCATCTTCTGGAACTGGCCATCGGTGTAGGATTCGTTGGCCCAGCCCGACGGATTGGCGGCCTGGCCCCACTTCCACGACGAGCTGTTGGCATCCAGCGTGAAGTCGAACGGATCGTAGTAGTGGATCTCCATCATCATGCGGTTCGCCGTCCAGTCGCTCGGCATGGTTGCATTGCAGCTGATGGAGTTGTTGATGTTGGTGTTAAATGCCTGCACCACCAGGTGGCGGCTGCTGTTATTGCCGCCGGTAGCGCGCACTGCGGAAATAAAGGCCTGGTTGAAGCCCTTTTGCACGTCGCAGTACTCCGTGGTCGGAGGGTTGTAGTTACCATCGACCATGACTTCATTGGTGCCGGCGAACAGCAGGGTGTCGTCGTGATTCTTGAAGTTGTTGGCGATCTGGGTCCAGAACTTGGTCAGCCGCGCGTTGGCCACTCCCTGTTGCGCGTAGGTGGGCTGCATCCAGCCGCCATCCCAGTGGATATTGATCATGGCCACCAGGCCGGCATTGTGGGCATAGTTGACCACTTCGGTCACGCGCTCCATCCATTGCGGGCTGATATTGTCGTTGGCATCGGCGTACTGCTTCCAGGAGACGGGAATGCGCACGCTCTTGAAGCCCGCCGCCTTGATGCCGTTGAACAGGGCCTGGTTGGCCTTTGGATTGCCCCACGCCGTTTCGTTGAAATTGGTGCTGCCCCAGACGTAGGAGCCGGTCGCTTCCAGCGTGTTGCCCAGGTTCCAACCCGGCGCCATCTGCCCCGACATCTGCATGCTGGTCATGTTGCGCATGACGCCAACGCGCACCGCATGCGCCGTACCCGAGTTGAAGCTCCCGCTGCCTGCGCTGAACTTGACCCAGTACCAATACACCGTGCCCGGGCTCGCGCTGCTGTCGGTATAGCTGGTTGCGCTCTTGCCCAGCACTGCCAGGCGGCTGCGCCCATTCGGGTCGCTATCGGTATCGCGATATACCTGCAGGCCGCTGACGCTGCCGCTGACGGTCCAGCTCAAACGAACGTCGCTGCCGGTACCGCTCGCACTCAGGCAAACGGTGGCGCCGCCGCCGCTGCCGCAATTCTGCGCCTGCGCAAACGGTGCTGCGCAAAGAGCCAATGACAGAACAGTCTTGATCAACACAGGTTTCATTGTTCTACCTTTCTCTGAAGGTGCCCGCACAGCGTCTCCTCCGTGGGTGGGCGATTGGGGTGTTGGCGTCCAGCTTTCTTATAGGACGCATTGTGGAAGCTGCAACCCCGCGCCGCAATTGCAAAAACCGCCAACGCGGAATATGAAATTGCGCAGCCTCCTTGCAAGCCATTGCCCGCGCAGCCAGTCGCTATGCACAATAGGGTACTGTCAAAAAACCAAGGAATAATCGATGCTGAAACGCACCCTGCTCGCGAGCGCGCTGTCCTGTGCACTCCTTGCCGCCGCCGGCGCCATGGCGGCCGACAAGGCGCCCGCCCCCGCCGTCCCGCCGCAGCAGACCATCCTGTACGGCGCCGCCTACTACCATGAGTACATGCCTTCGGAGCGCCTGGACAAAGACGTTCAGATGATGAAAGCCGCCGGTTTCAACGTGGTGCGCCTTGGCGAATCGACCTGGAGCCTGTGGGAGCCCGAGGATGGCCGCTTCGAATACGCCTGGATGGACCGCGTGATCGACGCCATGGGCAAGGCCGGCATCAAGGTCATCATGGGCACACCGACCTACTCGATTCCCGCCTGGATGGCCAAGCAGAATCCCGAAATCCTGGCCCGGAAGTTCAACGGCGCGCAGAATATGTACGGCATGCGCCAGAACATGAACACCGACTCAGCGGCCTACCGCTTCTACGCGGAACGCCTGATCCGCAAGATCGTCAGCCGCTACAAGGACAATCCGAACGTGATCGGTTGGCAAGTAGACAACGAGACCGGCAGCTACGGTGCGGCCAACGAGGATGTCTTCGTACGATTCCAGCACCACCTTGAAAAGAAGTTCGGCACGCCGGAGAACCTGAGCAAAGCCTGGTTCCTGAACTACTGGGGCCAGGACCTGCACTCCTGGGTCGACCTGCCGCGCCCGGACGGCGCCCAGAGCACGGGCTACAAGCTTGAATGGTCGCGCTGGAGCCAGATGCGGGTAACCGACTTCCTGCACTGGCAGGCCAGGCTCGTGCGCGAGAACGCCTCGCCGCGCCAGTTCGTGACCCACGACTTTGCAGGCTCGATGCACGCCGACGTCAACGAAGAAGCCGTGTCGGCCGCCCTCGACATGCCTGCGGTGAACATCTATCACTGGGGCCAGCGCGAGTACTACAACGGCGCCGACCAGACCTTGCAGGCCGACTTTACCCGCTCGCTCAAGCGCAACAACTTCCTGGTTACGGAGACCAACGCCCAGTCCACCGACTGGAGTTCCTCGTTCCAGTACCCGCCGTATGACGGCCAGTTCCGCGAGGACGTCTATACCCACCTCTCCAACGGCTCGAATATGGTCGAATACTGGCACTGGTCCTCGATCCACGCCAACCAGGAAACCTATTGGAAAGGCGTGCTGTCGCACGACATGGAACCGAACCGCGCCTATGCCGAAATCAGCCACACTGGCCGCGAGCTGCAGAAGATCGGCCCGCGCCTGGTGAACCTGAAGCTGCAGAACGACGTGGCCATCCTGTGGAGCCGCGATTCGCTGAACGCGCTGAACGACATGCCGTTCGCCAAAGAATCGCAATGGGGCGGCGGCGGCAGCAAGGCCGATTACGGCACCCTGGTACGCCAGATGCACCGTGCGCTGTACGACATGAACGTCGGCACCGATTTCGTCTTCCCTGAAGTGCAGGACTTCTCGCAATACAAGCTGCTGATCGTCCCAGCCCTGTACGTGGCCGACGATGCGCTGCTCAAGCGCATTTCGGAATACATCCGCAAAGGCGGCCATGTCGTGATGACCTTCA
Source organism: uncultured Duganella sp. (assembly GCA_946482635.1). The sequence goes on along the minus strand of CAMLSG010000114.1, from coordinate 5,081 downwards.
AGAGCGGTTTCACTAACGAGAATACTGCTGTGCGCTGGACCATGGCGCCAGGCCCGCTACGCGAAGCGCTGGGCTTCCACTACCAGGAATTCTCCAATCTCGCGCAGCCGCTGACACTGAAAGACGATCCATACCAGGCCGGCGGCGACAACAAGGTGCAGTACTGGGCCGAGTTCCTGCAGCTCGACACCGCCAAGGCCCTGGCCTACTACGACCATCACTTCTTCGGCCGCTGGCCGGCCATCACGCAAAACCAGTACGGCGCCGGCAAGGTGACCTATGAAGGCACTTTCCTGTCGGACAAGCTGCAGAAGGCAGTGTTGAAGGCGGCTGTGCAGGATGCCGGCCTGGCCGGCCCCGACCAGCAATTGCCGCCGCAGGTTCATACCCGCAAGGGAACCAACGATTTCGGCCGCAACGTGCGCTACTTCTTCAACTATTCCGGCGCACAAGTCGCCTTCAAGTACCAGTACAAGCCTGGCACCGATTTGCTGACGTCGCGCCAGGTGAAGGCGGACGAGACGCTCTACCTCGGCCCCTGGGACCTGGCGATCGTGGAAGAAGCTCGCTGACTTAGCCTGCCGGCACGGGCGGCGGGGCGGCCAACAGGCGCGCAATCCCGGCGAGGAGCGCCGTCCCGTCCCCATACAATGCCGAGCCGTTGACGACGTATTCGCCCTCCCCGCTTTGCAGCAGCAGTACTGGCACGCCGTTCACCCCGGCGCGGCGCATCAAGTCTTGCGCCGCCCCGATGCGCAAGTCTGTTTGCCGCGCCAGTTCGGCATCCTTCTCCAGGCGGCCGGCAAATTCGACGGCATCCAGGCCGGTAATATGCCGCGCGCATTCCGCAGCCACGACCGACGCATTCGACGTGTCAAGGCCGTCGACATAGCGGGCCGACTGCAGCCGGCGCAGCACTCGCGGCTCAAGGCGCGGATCAAGCGCCCGGATCGCGGTCAACGCACGATTCATCACGCCGGAATCGAAGTGCATGCCGGGGCTTTGCAGGATGTTGCGCTGGTAGGCAGCGCTGAACGGCTGGCCGGTCATGGCCTCGATACGCTGGTCATTGCTCCAGGCATGGTGTGCCCATGCCGGCGTCATGACGCGTGCGCCCGCATCCGAGAACAGGCCGCTGGGCATCAGCTCCAGCGCGTCCGGATACTTTTCGGACAGGATTTGCAACGCAGGCGCGCTGGCATAGCACCAGCCGCACAGCGGATCAAATATGTATTTCAACCTTGCGGATTGCATCTCGGCGCTTCCTTAAAAATGAAACACCGATTCTATTGGCGCAACGCCTCCGGATATACAGGTTTTCGGTACACAGTCTGTTGCACGGGGCGGGCGAATGGCCAGCCTGCGAATGCTAGCGGAAAAGCAGTTTGGAGAAGTGATACAGGTTTTCGGCCCAGCTTTCCCGCACGTGCGCATACTCGTCCACATGCCAGACGTGCTTGACCCCGTGCTGCTGCAAGTAACGGTGAAAACCTTGCGAAGCCCCGATCAGGCCATCCTTCTTGCCGCAAGAAAGATACAGCAATTGCAGGCGGCGCGCCGCACCAGCTGGATCAGGCAGCAACTCGGCGCCCGACCGCGTATTCGGCGCCGAAGAAAAGCCGCCAACCCACGCAAATGCATCGAGGTGGCCAAGGCCGAAGTTCAGGGCCTGGCCACCGCCCATCGACAGGCCGGCAATTGCGCGCTTGCCGCGCTCCGCCAAAGTCGGATAGGCACCGTCGATGGCAGGAACCAGGGATTCCAGCAAGTCGCGCTCGAACTGCGCAAAACCGGCAATATGCTCGGGCGTAAAGGTCTTCTCCGACGGCGGCACACGGTCGTCTGCCAGCGCGCGGCCATTCGGCATCACCGCGATCATCGGCACCATGGCGCCATCCGCCAGCAGGTTGTCGAGGATGATATTGGCGCGCACGTAGCCGCGCCATTCTTCCTGGTTGCCCCCGATCCCATGCAACAGGTAAAGCACTGGATAGCGCTGTTTTTCCGAGAAGCCGGGCGGCAGGTAGACGCGCGCCTTGCGTTGCGTGCCGGTCACCGCCGACGCATAGCTGAATTCCGCTACGCTGCCGCGTGCGATGCCAGGGCTCTGCTCGTCGAAACCCGCTGGCGGCGCCGGGAAAGCGGCGATATCATCGGCCGCCAGCGCGATGCCAGGCCTGGCGGAACCGCGCCCTTCCGGATTGTCCGAAGCTTGCGCGGCATGCAGCGTGCGCACAACCGCCTCGCCTGCCAAAGCGCCCACGACGGAGGCCAGGAAGATCCTGCGCTTCATGGCTGCGCCGCCGGCGCCAGCAGGCGCTCGATATCGGGACGCATCGCTTCGGCCAGGATGCCGTAACCCTTCTCCGAAAAATGCAACAGGTCCGGCTGCAATTCCCGCGACAGAACGCCGCCGGCTCCCATGAAGCGCGCCCCGTAATCATGGAAGAAGATGGCCTTGCCATCTCCGAGCGTCATGATTTTCTGGTTCAGCGCCAGGATGCGCCGGCGCTCATCCGAATCCGGTGCGCCTTCCGGCAGCACGGCATTGAGCAGGATGCGCGCCGCCGGGTACTGCGTGCGCAGCCTTGCCACGACAGCGAGGATGCCGTTAAATACTTCGTCGGCGCCCTCGTTGCAAAGATTGATGTTGTTCACGCCGATCATCAACACCACCAGCTTGGGCTTGATTCCTGCGATGGCGGGTTCCTGCAAGCGCCACAGCACATTGCCAGTATGGTCGCCGCCAATGCCGAAATTGGCGGCCTTCATCGCGCCGAAATTGCGCTCCCATAGCGGCTTGGGCCACATCTCCGTCAACGAATCGCCAAGGAACATCACATCGATACCGCCCTTTGCCGCTCGTACCACCTGATCGGCGTGCATTTGGCGCCAGCGTTCGATCGACATCCATGGGTATTCGACCGCGCGAGGCGCTGCCGTGGTGGCGCATGCAGTCGCAAAGGCGGCTTGCGAAGCGCAGGTGCACAGCACAAGCGCACCAGCGATACATGCCATCGTCTTTGATTTCCTCACTCGCTTACTCCGTTAGCAGTTTTTGCAGGATTGGTTCCATGCTGCGCGCCCATATCTCATAGCCTTTCTCTTGTGGATGCAACAGGTCGGGCATGACGTCGCGCGACAGGGTACCGTCGGTGTTCAGGAACGCGGCATTGATGTTGGCAAAGAACACATGGCGCCCATCGGCAAATCCCGCAATGCGCGCATTCACTTTCTCGTTCAGGCGGCGCAGGAAAGCAGTCGGCAGCTCTTCACGCGGGAAAACCGCCAGCAGCAGCACCTTCGTGTCCGGCAGGCGCTTGCCCAGATCATCGATGATGGCCTTGATACCGGCGGCAGTTGTCTCCGGATCGTCATTACGGTCGCCGGCATTATTGGTGCCGATCATCAGCACCGCGACTTTCGGTGCCAGGCCGTCCACCTCGCCGTGCTGCAATCTCCACAGCACGTTCTCAGTATGGTCGCCGCCGAAGCCCAACGCTACCGCATCATATTTTGCATAATAGCGCTGCCAAACCTGCTGGCCGGATTTTTCCCAGCCTTCGGTGATCGAGTCGCCAATAAATACCACTTGCGGCTTCTTGCCGGCCGCTTTCAGCTTGCGGTTCTCTTCAAGCTTCAGCTGGTGGCGCGGCAGCCAGGTCGACAGCGCCCATGCATGGGACAGTGGCTCCGGCGTCACTGTCTGCGCCCGGTAATCCGGGCAGGCCGTATTCGGCTTGCCGCCCTGGACGAACCTGACATTGGCAACGGCTACCTGGCCGCTGCCGTTCGCCTCCAATGCGAACGGGCCGGGCACTTTGCTGAAATCATCGCGAGCCCGCGCAAAGCACGCCAGCGAGAACGACAAATGCTGCCATCCCTTGCCCTGCATGCCGCGGGCGGCCGCCACAAAAGGCAGCTTGCGGTAGCATTCTTCGCCGCAGCGCATGATGAAATAGATACCGCCCTTGTCCAGTTCCAGCACGTTGATGTCGAATTCCACTGTGCCGCCAGCGACGTACGGCCGCAAGTCCAAGGGCGCGGCGCCATCGAATCGCATGCTGGCAAACCACGCATCCTTCCATTGCAAGGTAAGTGCCTGCGGCACCCCTGCCAGCTCGCCTGCACGCGCTCCGACCGAACCACTTGGCACCCGCGAATCGGCAGGCTTCGGAATCGTGACGGTGTCACCCTGCAGTATTTGTTCCGGCCCTTCGAACCCGGCGACCGTGACATGCCATGACGGCAAGGTAGTGGCGCCATGGAGAATGAGTTCGCGTTCTGCAGCAAGCGCTCCGCCGGATGCAACGGCCGCCAGGGCGAGGGCTGCAAACAAATGTGTGAAATTCTTCATCACCCGATTTTGCGGCTGCAAATCGTGCCAGGCAATTATGAAATCCACCAGGCGGGGCAACGAAATTCGGCAGTGCGCGCCCGCGGCGTTTTTGTTCTCAGGATTGAGAAATTTCGCAATTGCGGCATCGCCACGGCTTTCGCAGAATGAAGCTCCAACACCGGTCTACCAAAGGAGCGAATCATGGGAATTGCACGCCGAAGTGCCATCGCAGTGGCAATGCTTGTCGCCGTGTTGGGGCCATTGGGTGCCTTGGCGCAGCCGTTAATACCATTCACCGTTTACGACAACGAACTGAAGCCGGGCTGGCAGAACTGGAGCTGGGCCAAGGTGGATACCCCGGCCACAGCAGGCGAAGTCAAGCCGCTGAAAGTACAGGGCGACGCATGGTCCGCCCTGGCCCTGCACCACGATGCCTTCTCCACGGCGCCTTATTCGAAACTGACTTTCTACATCAACGGCGGGGCCGAAGGTGGGCAGCGGCTCGCCGTCAAGGCGATGGCCGACGGCAAGGCGCTTGACAGCAACTACGTCATCGAACCAAAGGTCAAGACCTGGACCGTCGTCGAGGTGATGCTAGCCGAGCTGTCGGCAGCAAACCGCAACATCGACGGCCTGATGCTGCAGGCCATCGACGGGACATCTTATAAACCTTACTACATCACCAGGATCCAGTTCGAATAGGCGGAATTATGACGGCTCTTGAGAATTTTCATAATTGCCT
>CAMLSG010000113.1 GCA_946482635.1 uncultured Duganella sp. | reverse complement strand
TGGCGCAGCACGAATGGCAGGATGCCGCCGTGCTTGTAGTAGTCCACTTCGATCGGGGTGTCGATGCGCAGCAGCACTTGCACTTCCTTGCTCGAGCCGTCGGCGCGGTGGATCACCAGGGTGGCTTGCTGTTGAGGCTTGATCTCGCCTTCCAGGCCCTTCAGGTCGTAGGTCTCGCCCTTGCCGGTGATGCCCAGCGATTCAACGGAGTCGTTGCCAATGAATTGCAGCGGCAGAACGCCCATGCCCACCAGGTTGGAGCGGTGGATACGCTCGAAGGAGCGGCAGATCACTGCCTTCACACCCAGCAGCTGGGTGCCCTTGGCTGCCCAGTCACGGGAGGAGCCGGTACCGTATTCTTCGCCGCCGAAGATCATGGTCGGGGTGCCTTCTTCAACGTAGCGCATTGCTGCGTCGTAGATCGACAGTTGTTCGCCCGATGGCTGGTGCAGGGTGATGCCGCCTTCAACCGCGGAACCGTCGGCCTTCGGAGGGATCATCTTGTTCTTGATACGCACGTTGGCGAAGGTGCCGCGCATCATGATCTCGTGGTTGCCGCGGCGCGAGCCGTAGGAGTTGAAGTCGGCCTTCATCACGCCGTTTTCCTTCAGCCATTTGCCTGCTGGGCCGTCTTCCTTGATCGAGCCTGCCGGCGAGATGTGGTCGGTGGTGATGGAGTCACCGAACACGCCCAGTGCGCGCGCGCCCTTGATGCCGGCTTCCGCTGCCTTAGGCTTCATCTCGAAGCCGTCGAAGAATGGCGGCTCGGCGATGTAGGTCGAATCAGGCCAGTTGTACACTTGGCCTTCGGTCGACGATACGGCTTCCCACAGCTTGCCTGGGTTGCCTTTGACGTCGGCGTAGTTGGACTTGAAGACCTTGGAGTTCATCGCGAACTTCATCAGGGCGGCGATCTCTTTCGAGGTCGGCCAGATGTCGCCCAGGTACACGTCCTTGCCATCCTTGCCCTGGCCGACCGGTTCGGTCATCAGGTCGCGGGTCACGTTGCCGGCGATCGCGTAAGCGACGACCAGCGGTGGCGATGCCAGGAAGTTGGAGCGGATGTTCGGGTGGATACGCGCTTCAAAGTTACGGTTACCGGACAGCACGGCAGCAGCAACGATGTCGTTGCCGGTGATGGTGGCGTTCAGCTCAGGGGTCAGGTCGCCGGCGTTGCCGATGCAGGTGGTGCAGCCGTAAGCGGTCACGCCGAAGCCCAGCTTTTCCAGGTACGGCAGCAGGCCGGCGGCGGTCAGGTACTCGGTCACAACGCGCGAGCCAGGAGCCAGGGAGGACTTGATGTGCGGAGCAACGGTCAGGCCGGCTTCCACAGCTTTCTTCGCCAGCAGGCCAGCAGCCAGCAGCACGCTCGGGTTCGAGGTGTTGGTGCAGGAGGTGATGGCGGCGATCAGGACGTCGCCGTTCTTCACGTTCACGCCATTGCTGGTGGTGTAAGTCTTGGTCAGGTCGTCGGCCTTCTTATTGAAGCCGTTCTCGGTGGTTGGCTTGGAGAACAGTTCGGTGAAGGTGGACTTGACGTTGCCGATTTCGATACGGTCTTGCGGACGCTTAGGACCGGCCAGCGACGGTGCAACGGTGGACAGGTCCAGGTGCAGTTCGCGGGTGTAGTCGATTTCGCCTTTCTTCGGCACGCCGTACATGCCCTGTGCCTTGAAGTAGGACTGGAATGCAGCGATTTCTTCCTTGGTGCGGCCGGTGCCTTCGAAGTATTCGATGGTGGCGTCGTCGACCGGGAAGAAGCCCATGGTCGCGCCGTATTCAGGCGCCATGTTGGCGATGGTTGCGCGGTCGGTCACGGACAGGGACTCGGTGCCTTCGCCGAAGAACTCGACGAACTTGCCCACGACTTTTTCCTTACGCAGCATTTCGGTGATGGTCAGCACCAGGTCGGTTGCGGTGCAGCCTTCGCGCAGCGCGCCGGTCAGGTTGACGCCGATCACGTCCGGGGTCAGGAAGTACACTGGCTGGCCCAGCATGCCGGCTTCCGCCTCGATGCCGCCCACGCCCCAGCCCACCACGCCGATACCGTTGATCATGGTGGTGTGGCTGTCGGTGCCGACCAGCGTATCCGGGTAGAACACGCCGTCCTTCTTATGGACGCCGCGTGCCAGGTATTCCAGGTTGACCTGGTGGACGATGCCGAAGCCCGGCTGCACCACGCCGAACGTGTCGAACGCCTGCATGCCCCACTTCATGAACTGGTAGCGCTCGTTGTTGCGCGAGAATTCCAGCTTCATGTTCAGGTCCAGCGCCTTAGGCTCGCGGAAGTGGTCGATGGTGACCGAGTGGTCAACCACCAGGTCAACTGGGACCAGCGGTTCGATTTTCTTAGGGTTGACGCCCATTTTGGAGGCGACGTTACGCATTGCAGCCAGGTCGGCCAGCAGCGGAACGCCGGTGAAGTCCTGCAGCACAACGCGGGCTACGACGAATGGGATTTCGTCGGTGCGGGCAGCGGTGGCGCCCCAGTTAGCCAACTGCTTGACGTGCTCTTCGGTCACTTTCTTACCGTCGCAGTTACGCAGAACGGATTCCAGTACGACGCGAATCGATACCGGCAGGCGGGAAATCTTGGCGCCCAGTTCCTTTTCCAGGGCTGGCAGGGAGTAGAACTTACCCTTCTTTGCCCCGATCGGGAAATCCTTAAGCGTATTCAGTGTGTTGCGGGACATGTCCTCTCCTTATTGATTAAAGTCCGAGCGCTTGATCAGATGTCTTGCATTCGTTCGCCAGTTGGCGGTTCACCTTGGAATCCAGCAGCATGCCCTTGGCAGGGATGCCGATCCAGATCAGGCCTGCAATCTTGTTCTCGAAGCGTTGCGCACCGGTGGAGGTGGCTTCGCGAGTCAGGCGGTGCAGGCGGTTCTTCCAGCGCATGACGATGCTGTTGCCGTCGTCGGCGCTGCTGTAAATGGTGATCTTGTTGCCCAGTTCGCAGGCGTAGTTGGTGGCCGTGCGCCCGCTCACGCTCGATTCCGGCTCGCCTTGGGTGGCGGCTGGTTTGGCGGCTTTCTTGGGGGCGGCATGTGCGGAAGGGGCGGCGATGGCGAGGGCCATGGCGCAGGCGGTGATCAGTTTCATAAACGACATTATTGGGCTCCTTTTGATTCGGCCGCCCCGACTAGGGCGGCAACGGAGTCCGGCAGCGGCAGGCCTGCGAGCTTGGCTCGCTGCAGAACCGTCCAATAATAGCGATAGCTCGCGCGGTCATGCAAGCGACCATGCTGGTTAATCGGGCCCCACTGTACCTTCTCTGCCTCATGCAGGATGGTTGCAGCCTCATTGACTTCGGATGCACGCGGGGTGAATGCTTTTATGACAGGTTTTATCTGGCTCGGGTGGATGCTCCACATGCGCGTGAAGCCGAATTCCGCGGCTGCGCGCTGGGCATCGGTGGCCACCACGGCCGAATCCTTGATTTCGGTGGTCACGTTATGCGATGGCACCTTGCCGTGCGCGTGGCAGGCGGCGGCGATTTCCAGCTTGGCGCGGACTACCAGCGGGTGGGTGAACTGGCCCGGCGTGCGCATGGCGCTGCCCGGCACGGCGCCGTAGTGGGCCGAGACGAAATCCATGATGCCGAAGGACAGGCACTCGACCTGGGGCAGGGCGGCGATATCGTGCACGTCGCGCAGTGCGCCGTGGGTCTCGATCAGCACGTGCACCGGCACTGGTGTCGTGCGGCCCGACTTGGCGGCATGCTTGTTCACCAGGTCGATGGCGCGCGAGACTTCTCCTACGCTTTCCGGCTTGGGGATTACGATGTAGGCCAGCTTGTGGCCCGCTTCGGTGCAGATGATTTCGACGTCGCGCTCGAAGAACGGGCTGTTCACGTCGTGCACGCGGGCGCCGATGCGGTTGAAGGCATTGGCTTCGTCCAGCAGCAGCAGGGCGACCAGCTTGGCGTGGGATTCTTCGTTGCCGGCGGCGGCGCCGTCCTCGCAATCGAAGGTGATGTCGAACAGGGGACCAAGCTCTTGTTGCAGGGCCATGGATTTGCGCATCAGCTTCTCGCTGCCGGCGTAGTGGTCGCAGGCAGGGAGCAGCAGCGGCTGGCGTGTGCCCTGGAATAAAACCTCGGATGGATGCATTGGTGCGTTAGATGAAACAGCAGCCGCGCTGCCATCGGCAGCGCGGCGGGTACGGCGGATCGGTGGTTTAACCGGTTCCACTGTCAAAAACGATTATGGCAGCAGGTGCTTCACGCCTTCACGCTCTTCGGTCAGTTCCTTCAGCGTGATGTTGATGCGCTCTTGCGAGAACTCGTCGATTGCCAGGCCTTGCACAATCTTGTATTCGCCGTTTTCGCAGGTCACTGGGAAGCCGAACATGGTGCCTTCAGGGATGCCGTAGGAACCGTCCGATGGGATTCCCATGGTGGTCCACTTGCCGTTGGTGCCCAGCACCCAGTCATGCACGTGGTCGATCGCAGCGTTGGCTGCGGAAGCTGCGGAAGACAGGCCGCGTGCTTCGATGATCGCTGCGCCGCGCTTGCCCACGGTTGGCAGGAACACGTTGGCGTTCCATTCCTGGTCGTTGATCATGTCTTTCACCGATGCGCCGTCGATGGTGGCGAAGCGGTAGTCGGCGTACATGGTTGGGGAGTGGTTGCCCCATACGCACAGCTTTTCGATGTCCTTGACAGCCTTGCCGGTCTTGGCAGCGACTTGCGACAGGGCGCGGTTGTGGTCCAGGCGCAGCATGGCGGTGAAGTTCTTCGCTGGCAGGGAAGGAGCGGACTTCATGGCGATGTAGGCGTTGGTGTTGGCTGGGTTGCCGACCACCAGGACTTTAACGTTGCGGGAAGCGACGGCGTCCAGCGCCTTGCCTTGCACGGTGAAGATCTGTGCGTTGGCTTCCAGCAGGTCTTTACGCTCCATGCCTGGGCCGCGAGGACGGGCGCCAACCAGCAGGGCCACGTCGGCGTCCTTGAAGGCGGTCATCGGGTCGGAGTGGGCGGTCATGCCGGCCAGCAGAGGGAACGCGCAGTCGTCGATTTCCATCATCACGCCTTTCAGCGCTTTCTGGGCCTTCTCGTCAGGGATTTCCAGCAGTTGCAGGATGACTGGCTGGTCTTTGCCCAGCATGTCGCCGTTGGCGATACGGAACAGCAGGGAATAGCCGATCTGGCCGGCGGCGCCGGTAACGGCAACACGCATTGGGGTTTTAGCCATGGTGAATCTCCAAAGTGGACGTGAAAACGGTGTAAGCTCGTAATGATACGACAATTCGGGCGAGTGTAGGCTCCTGTCGACTGCCTGTCAATCCTATCTTATGTCTTATATAAGACATATAAGTTATAGGATTTTTCTGGACGCGAGGGGTTGGATGTGGTGGAATAGCGGGCTATGAATCCCGTCACGCCCAACCAGACCACTTCTGACGCCCCAGGCGCGGCCGGCGCTCCGTCCCCGACTTTTTCTCCCCTGTACCAGCAGATCAAGGGCCTGATCACGCAGAGCCTGCAGTCCGGCGAATGGAAGCCGGGCGAAATGATCCCCAGCGAAGTTGAACTGGCCAACCGCTTCAAGGTCAGCCAGGGCACCGTGCGCAAGGCAATCGACGAGCTGGCGGCGGAAAACCTGGTCGTGCGCCGCCAGGGCAAGGGTACCTTCGTCTCCACCCACCACGAGGCGCGCGCGCATTTCCGCTTTTTGCGCCTGGTGCCGGACGAAGGTGTGCCGCATTATCCGGAATCCCGGTTTATTGAAGTCAAGCGCCTGCGCGCCCCGGCCGAAGTGGCGCGCCTGCTCGACCTGAAGTCGGGCGACGCCGTGGTCTACATCAAGCGCGTGCAAAGTTTCGACAACGTGCCCACCATCGTGGAAGAGCTGTGGTTGCCCGGCCTGATCTTCAAAGGCCTGACGGCGGAACGCCTGAACGAGTACAAGGGGCCGATGTACGGCCTGTTCGAATCCGAATTCGGCACCCGCATGATCCGTGCGGAAGAGAAGATCCGCGCTGTCTGTGCGGAGGAGGGCGACGCCGAGTTGCTGAAAATTGCGGCAGGCACGCCGCTGCTGTGCGCCGAGCGTGTTTCCTTCACTTACGGCGACAAACCGGTCGAGTTGCGCCGCGGTTTGTACTTAACGGAGCGCCATCATTATCAAAATGATCTCAGTTAGGGTGCGCTGCAATAATATTTTGGTGATATGTAACAATACATATTGGTTGTAAGGGCAAAAATAGGCGAAAATCGTAGCTTCGCCAAGTTTGGCAAAACACTTTGTAATAAAGCATAGGGAGGTTGTATATGACTGAAGCCGTGCGGGAAGCACCGAAAAAAGAGCGGCCAGAATTCCGTAACATCCACGTTACGGACATCATGAAGTACCGACTGCCGATGGCCGGCATCGTCTCCATCCTGCACCGCATCAGCGGCGCACTGATGTTCCTGCTGTTGCCGTTCGTGCTGTACCTGCTGCAGGAATCGCTGCGCTCCGAGTACACCTTCGCCAACTTCATGATCATTGCCTCCCACCCGATCGCGAAGCTGGTCATGCTGGCCCTGGTCTGGGGCTATACCCAGCACTTCTGCGCCGGCGTACGCCACCTGATCATGGACACCCACGTCGGCCTGGACAAGGATTCCGCGCGCAAGTCCGCCACCGTGGTGGTTGTGATCACCGTCATCGTGACCGCGCTGGTTGCACTGAAATTGTTTGGAGTGTTCTAAATGGCTAACAATAACATCGGCCCAAAACGCCTGGTTGTCGGCGCCCACTACGGCGTCAAGGATTGGCTGGTCCAGCGTGTGACCGCTGTCCTGATGGTGGTGTACACCGCCGTCCTGTTCTTCATGATTTTCACCTCGTCGACGCCGTCGTACGAAGGCTGGGCGGCCCTGTTCGCCAAGCAGTGGTTCAAGCTGTTCAGCGCCGTGACCCTGCTGGCCCTGTTCTACCACGCCTGGGTTGGCGTGCGTGACATCTGGATGGACTACATCAAGCCGGTCGGCCTGCGCCTGTTCCTGCAAATCGCTACCATTGGCTGGCTGATCGCCTGCGCCGCCTGGTCGCTGCAAATTCTGTGGAGTGTGTAAATCGTGGCAGCTATCAAATCTGCAATCCCTACCCGCCGCTTTGACGCGGTGATCGTTGGCGCCGGCGGTTCCGGCATGCGCGCCTCCCTGCAACTGGCGGAAGCCGGCCTGAACGTGGCCGTGCTGTCCAAGGTGTTCCCAACCCGCTCCCACACCGTGGCAGCGCAGGGCGGCATCGGCGCCTCGCTGGGCAATATGTCGGAAGACAACTGGTACTGGCATATGTTCGACACCGTCAAAGGTGGCGACTACCTGGGCGACCAGGATGCAATCGAATTCATGTGCCGCGAAGCACCGAAAGTCGTCTACGAGCTGGAACACTTCGGCATGCCTTTCGACCGTAACCCTGACGGCACCATTTACCAGCGTCCGTTCGGCGGCCACACCGCAAACCTGGGCGAGAAGCCAGTGCAGCGCGCTTGCGCCGCGGCTGACCGTACCGGCCACGCACTGCTGCACACCCTGTACCAGCGCAACGTGCGCGCCCGCACCCACTTCTTCGTTGAGTGGATGGCCCTGGACCTGGTGCGCGATGCCGACGGCGACGTCGTTGGCGTGGTTGCACTGGAAATGGAAACCGGCGAAGTCATGATCCTGGAAGCGAAGACCACCATCTTCGCAACCGGCGGCGCAGGCCGTATCTTCGCAGCATCGACCAACGCCTTCATCAACACCGGCGACGGCATGGGCATGGCGGCACGCGCCGGCCTGCCGCTGCAGGACATGGAATTCTGGCAGTTCCACCCGACCGGCGTGTCCGGCGCGGGCGTGCTGATCACCGAAGGCGTGCGCGGCGAAGGCGGCATCCTGATCAACTCGAACGGCGAACGCTTCATGGAGCGCTACGCTCCGACCCTGAAAGACCTGGCGCCGCGCGACTTCGTGTCCCGCTCCATGGACCAGGAAATCAAGGAAGGCCGCGGCTGCGGTCCTAACAAAGACCACGTGCTGCTGGACCTGCGCCACATCGGCTCCGAGACCATCCAGAAGCGCCTGCCATCCATCCTGGAAATCGGCCACAAGTTCGCCAACGTCGACGCGACCAAGGAACCGATCCCTGTCGTGCCGACCATCCACTACCAGATGGGCGGTATCCCGACCAATATCCACGGCCAGGTGGTCGTGCCTGCCGGCGACGGCAGCCAGAAGGTGGTGAACGGCCTGTACGCCATCGGCGAGTGCGCTTGCGTCTCCGTGCACGGCGCAAACCGCCTGGGCACCAACTCCCTGCTGGACCTGGTGGTGTTCGGCCGCGCAGCCGGCAACCACGTGGTGGCGCAGAACCTGAAGCAGAAGGAAAACAAGCCGCTGCCGAAGGACGCCGCCGACTTCGCAATGAACCGCCTGAACAAGCTGGAAACCTCCACCGGTTCCGAGCGCGTGCAGGACGTCGCCAACGACATCCGCGCCAGCATGCAGAAATACTGCGGCGTGTTCCGTACCGACGAGATGCTGGCCAAGGGCGTGGAAGCGATCATGCAGCTGGATGAGCGCCGCAAGCACGTCTCCTTCAAGGACAAGTCCAAGGTGTTCAACACCGCCCGCGTGGAAGCGCTGGAACTGGACAACCTGATCGAAACCGCAAAAGCGACCATCGTGTCGGCCAACGCGCGCAAGGAATCGCGCGGTGCACACGCACAGGACGACCATCCGAAGCGCGACGACGAAAACTGGATGAAGCACACCCTGTGGTTCTCCGAGGGCAACCGCCTGGAATACAAGGCAGTCGTCACCAAGCCGCTGACGGTCGAAACCTTCAAGCCAAAAGCACGTACTTTCTAAGCAAGGGCCTCACAACATGGCACGCACTCTCAAATTCAAGATTTACCGTTACGATCCGGACAAGGACGCCAAGCCGTACATGCAAGACCTGACGGTCGAGCTGAAAGACACCGACAAGATGCTGCTCGACGCACTGCAGCGCATCAAGTCCGACGTGGATGATTCGCTGTCGCTGCGCCGCTCCTGCCGCGAAGGCGTGTGCGGTTCCGACGCGATGAACATCAACGGCAAGAACGGCCTGGCCTGCACTACCAACCTGAACGAGCTGACCGAGCCAATCACGCTGCGTCCGCTGCCAGGCCTGCCGGTGGTGCGCGACCTGATCGTCGACATGACCCAGTTCTTCAAGCAATACCACTCGATCAAGCCGTTCCTGATCAACGACTCGATCCCTCCGGAGAAAGAGCGCCTGCAGTCGCCTGCGGAACGCGAAGAACTGGACGGCCTGTACGAGTGCATCCTGTGCGCCTGCTGCTCGACTTCCTGCCCGTCGTTCTGGTGGAACCCGGACAAGTTCGTCGGCCCAGCCGGCCTGCTGCAAGCCTACCGCTTCATCGCCGACTCGCGCGACGAAGCCACCGGCCAGCGCCTGGATAACCTGGAAGACCCATATCGTCTGTTCCGCTGCCACTCGATCATGAACTGCGTCGATGTGTGCCCGAAAGGCCTGAATCCAAACAAGGCAATCGGCAAGATCAAGGAACTGATGGTTCGCCGCGCGATTTAATTAAAAAATGGCGGAACTCGAAAAACGAGCGCACCAGGCTGATCCGACCAACCGTGCGCGCCTACGCTGGCGCGCACGCCGGGGCCTGTTGGAAAACGACATTATCCTGACTCGTTTCCTTGATGCGCACGAGGCTGAATTGACCGACGAAGAAGTGGACGCGTTCACGCGGCTCCTCGATTTGTCGGACAATGCACTGATGGATCTGGTCTTGGCCCGTAAGGAGCCGGAAGGCGAAATAGACCTGCCGCATGTACATGCGTTACTGGCACGCCTGCGCCAAGCCTGAGTTTAAGTTTTTTTATTTGCTGCATCTCTCCCAAAGGAAGAGTCCATGAACATCTCTGATACCAAAGCAACGCTATCGTTCTCCGACGGCAGCCCATCGGTAGAAATGCCGATCTACAAGGGCACCGTGGGCCCGGACGTCATCGACATCCGCAAGCTGTACGGCGCCACCGGCAAATTCACCTACGACCCAGGCTTCATGTCCACCGCGTCGTGCAACTCCTCGATCACCTACATCGACGGTGACAAGGGCGAGCTGCAGTACCGCGGCTACCCGATCGAGCAACTGGCCGTGAACGCTGACTTCATGGAAACCTGCTACCTGCTGCTGAACGGCGAACTGCCGAATGCAGTGGACAAGAAGAAGTTTGTCGACACCGTGACCAAGCACACCATGGTGCACGAGCAGATGCAATTCTTCTTCCGCGGCTTCCGCCGCGACGCGCACCCGATGTCGGTACTGGTTGGTACCGTCGGCGCGCTGGCATCGTTCTACCACGACTCGCTGGACATCAACGATGCCAAGCAGCGTGAAATCTCGGCTATTCGCCTGATCGCCAAGCTGCCGACCCTGGTCGCCATGGCATACAAGTACTCTATCGGCCAGCCGTTCGTGTACCCACGCAACGACCTGTCGTACTCCGCCAACTTCATGCGCATGATGTTCGGCAATCCATGCGAAGAGTACAAGGTCAACGAAGTGCTGGTGCGCGCCCTGGACCGCATCCTGATCCTGCACGCAGACCACGAGCAGAACGCTTCGACTTCGACCGTCCGCCTGGCCGGTTCGTCCGGCGCCAATCCGTTCGCCTGTATCGCTGCCGGTATCGCTTGCCTGTGGGGCCCTGCCCACGGCGGCGCTAACGAAGCTGCACTGAACATGCTGAAGGAAATCGGCACCGTCGACAACATCCCGGCGTTCATCGCCCAGGTGAAAGACAAGAACTCCGGCGTCAAGCTGATGGGCTTCGGTCACCGCGTGTACAAGAACTTCGACCCACGTGCGAAGCTGATGCGCGAAACCTGCCACGAAGTGCTGAACGAACTGGGCCTGCAAGACGACCCGCTGTTCAAGCTGGCCATGGAACTGGAAAAGATTGCGCTGAACGACGAGTACTTCGTGTCCCGCAAGCTGTACCCGAACGTGGACTTCTACTCCGGCATCGTGCAGTCGGCCCTGGGCATCCCAGTGTCCCTGTTCACCGGTATCTTCGCCATGGCCCGTACCATCGGCTGGATCGCCCAGTGGAACGAAATGATCGCCGACCCAGAGCAGAAGATCGGCCGCCCACGCCAGCTGTTCGTCGGCTCGGCAGTGCGCGACGTGCCTCCGCTGAAAGACCGCAAGTAATCCTTGCAGCCTTCCCGGCAATAAGAAAAGCGAGCTTCGGCTCGCTTTTTTTTCGCCTGTCTTGCGCCATTCGGTCACGCGGGATCGGCGGGCATGTTGGTCGAAATTAATTTGCGGAATCGGGAACAAAAGGCGATCTTGCATATCGAAATCGAAGGAGCCTGCGGCCGGTCGATGAGGCGCCGGATGTTTTCGTATATTGTCCGGATTTGCGCGCTGAAAGGATTGCCAGTAATCAGTATGTTGTTAACTCCACGAGGAAGGCAATCTGCCATTGTTTCGCGCGTGCGTGAATTTGAATTCCGTTTGCACCGAATTGCCTGCCGCTGGGAATTGCTGAGATGTTTTTAGAATTATTAACTGGATGATGGTGCTCCCCCCATGAGTTGGAGCGCAAGATGTGGTGAGTGCTCTTTAGGGCGAAAGGGAGGCCGAAAATGAATTGGATGTGTCCAATTGAAAAGATCTTCTTTGCAGATGGTGTTGCGGTGGGAGTTGAGCGTGGCATGTAAAGCGGAATCGCACAGGAATCGAACAGGGCTTCGCACGCGGCCGAAAAGAGGCCGTCGCCGGAGTGCTCGAGCGGCAATTGGAAATTCGATTCGTCCCGCTTTCAAAAACGGTTCTCAAGAGGTTGAGCCGCGCGAGTCCCGACAAACTTGCTGAATGGGCTGAGGCGCTGATTAACGCCCGAACCCTGAAGGACGTGTTTGGGAGGTAAGCGGATGTATGCTGAATTTTGGCGCAATCAGGCAATTATTTAGCTCGGTTGGCATGCCTTTCCTCCCATGAAGGCTTAGTTCTGATATCGTTGAGACCATTCAGCGGTTGAAGTCCAAGTACTTTCCCAACATGGAGGCTTGCTTGTTCACCAGTCGTAACCTCATTCTCGCCACAGCCGTGGCCATGCCAATTGCGGCGCTCGCTGTTCCAAATACTTCCGATACCCGCCTGCTATCCGAGCCGGCACTTTCCCAAGACCATATTGCATTTATTTACGCCGGCGACGTATGGCTGGCAGACCAGAATGGCCGAGACGTCCGCAGGTTGACCTCCGATGTCAGCGAAAAGTCGAATCCCGTCTTTTCGCCAGATGGCAAGACTATTGCCTACAGCGCGAATATTGATGGTAATACCGATGTATTCATCCTGCCGATTGCCGGCGGAATTCCGCGCCGCCTGACCTGGCATCCGGGACCAGACCTGGTTCAGGGATTTACGCCTGATGGCTCGCAGGTCTTATTTACCTCGCCTCGGGTAGCATCGAACAATCGATACCGAAATCTATTTACCGTTCCAGTAGGCGGCGGTGTCGAAACCAAATTGGAAATCCCGAATGCCGCGCGCGCGACATTTTCGCCGAATGGGCGGGCTATCGCGTATAACCCGACTTCACCCGCTTTCCTGCAATGGAAGCGCTATCGTGGCGGCTTGAACTCGATTATCTGGCTATTTAATCGCGATACGCAGGCCGTTGAACGAATTCAGCAGCCTGCCAGCCGGGTAAATGACGTGGACCCGATGTGGGCAGGAGATAAAGTCTATTTCCGTTCTGACCGGGACGGGGAATTTAATCTCTACGTTTATGATGTTCGCAGCAAGAATATTAACCAGCTAACCCGGCACACGGATTTTCCCGTCCTGAATGCGTCATTGGCTGGTGGGCGGATCGTATATGAGCAGGCAGGTTATCTGCATATGCTCGATATCAATTCGGGCGCGACTGCCGGCAAGCGGCTGGCAATTGGCGTCAGTGCCGACCTTGGCCTGTCGCGTGAGCGCTGGGTGCGCGGGGCGAAATATATTCGCAACTCGTCAGTATCGCCATCGGGCGCGCGGGTGGCTTTTGAATTCCGCGGCGACATCGTCACGCTTCCGGCGGAGAAGGGCGATATCCGTCATTTGACACAGACCCCTGGCGTGCACGAGCGTGGCCCGGCCTGGTCGCCGGATGGACGTCAGGTCGCCTACTTTTCCGATGAAAGCGGCGAGTATGCCTTGCATGTCAGGCAGCAGGACGGCAAAGGAGAGCTGCGCAAGTTCAAGCTGAACGGTTCCGGCTTCTTTGAGCGCGCCGCCTGGTCTCCGGACAGCAAGAAAATCGCCTTCATCGACAATTCCTGGACGCTGTATTACATCGACCTGGCGACGGGCGTGCAAAGGAAAGTCGCCACGGAACCCATGTATGGCGTCGACAAGTCGCTGCGTGGAGCCTGGTCGCCGGATTCGCGCTTTATCGCCTACACGCTCAATTCGCTGAGCTACACGCGCACAGCATATATCTATGCGCTGGACGAGGACAAATCGCATGCGGTGACCGACGGCCTGTCCGACGTCGCCAACCCTGTGTTCGACCGTAACGGCAAGTATCTGTACTTCTTCGCATCCACCGACGCGGGACCGAGCAACAACTGGTTCTCGCTGCAGAACCAGGACAACCGCCCGACTCGCTCGCTCTGGCTGATGGTGCTGCGGAATGACATCCCGTCTCCATTGGTGCGCGAAAGCGATGAGGAAAAGGGGGCAGCGACAGCGCCACCTGCGCCAAAGGAACCGCCCAAGGACGGCGCCGCCGGCGACAAGAGCGAGGAGCGCGTACTGGCCGACACCACGACCAGCCGCGGCGCGGACGCCAAGGCGAAAGCTGCCGCTGCAACGGCCAGGCCGCCTGTGCCGATGCGCATCGACTGGGATGGCATATCGACGCGCGTGATCGATATGCCGCCGCCGGTTTCACAATACTTCGACCTGGAGGCTGGGGCGGAAGGGCAGATCTTCTTCCTGCGTGAGGTGGATGGCAAACGCCAGGTCCAGCGCTTCGATTTGAAGGACCGCAAGACCGAAACCATCGTCGCCGACGCGGATGACTTTGAGATCAGCGCTGACGGCAAGAAGATCGCCTGGCGCCTGAAGGAGCAATGGAACTTGGGCTCCGCCACGGGCAAGCTGCTGTCGCCATCGGAAGGCAAGCTGCGTGTGGAAGCGATCGAAACCAAGGCCGATCCGCGCATGGAGTGGAAGCAGATCTACGATGAAGCCTGGCGCATCAACCGCGACTATTTCTACGACCCGCACATGCATGGCGTGAACTGGAAAGCGATGCGCGACAAATATGCCCAGTTCCTGCCGGACGTGGCTACGCGCAGTGACCTGAACCGCGTGATCCAGTGGCTGTGCAGCGAACTGGCGGTTGGCCACCATCGCGGTGGCGGTGGCGACAACTTTATTGACGCCAAGCCGGTGCCGGGTGGCTTGCTTGGCGCCGACTATGAGATCGCCAACGGACGTTATCGCTTCAAGAAAATCTACGGTGGCCTGAACTGGAACCCGACGCTGCGAGCGCCGTTGACGGAGCCGGGGCTGAACGTGAAAGTGGGCGAATACCTGCTGGCGGTCGACGGCCGTCCGCTGGCGCCGCCGACCAACCTGTACAGCGCATTCGAAAATACCGCCAACCGGTCGATTGAGATCACGGTCGGACCGAACGCGGATGGCAAGGGCGCGCGCCATATCACGGTAGTGCCGGTGGCGAGCGAAGATGCGCTGCGCAACCGCGATTGGGTGGAAGGGAATATCCGCAAAGTCGATGCCGCAACCGGCGGGCGCGTAGCCTATGTTTACGTGCCGAATACAGCGGGGCTGGGGCATACCTATTTCAAGCGCTATTTCTACCCGCAAGCCTACAAGGACGCGATCATCATCGATGAGCGCTTCAATGGCGGCGGCAGCCTGGCCGACTACTATATCGAGCTGCTGCAGAAGCAAGAGATCGCCTGGTGGGCCATGCGTTATGGCGCGGATATGAAGACGCCTTCCGCCTCGATCCAGGGGCCGCGCGCGATGCTGATCGATGAAACCGCGGGCTCGGGCGGAGACCTGCTGCCGTGGATGTTCCGCAAGAATAAGCTTGGCCCGTTGATTGGCAAGCGGACCTGGGGCGGCCTGGTTGGCATCCTCGGTTTCCCGGTGCTGCTGGATGGCGGCACGATTACGGCGCCGAACCTGGCTTTCTGGACTCGCGAAGGCGGTTGGGGCGTCGAGAACGAAGGCGTGGCGCCGGATATCGAAGTAGACCAGAACCCGGCGGATGTGATTGCAGGGCGCGACCCTCAGCTTGAAAAGGCAATTGAGGTGATCAAGGCCGAACTGGCAAAATCGCCGCCAAGCCGTCCTGCGCGTCCGGCTTATCCGGACAAGAGCCGCTAGCTCAAGCCGCAGCCAGCCTTGCTACCGCTTCGGTAAATGCAGGGCGGGCTCCAGGTACCGGGCGCAGGCAATCAATTGCCAGTGCCCGCACCAGCGGCAGTTCTTCTTCGCAGCGTTCGAGCAGTTCTTCCAGCAGGTAGCCGAAGGCCCGCACTTCCAGCCGCTCCAGTGCGGATGCGAACGCGGTTCCTGGTTCGAAGCGCGAAGCTCCGCCGAAATCGCCCAGCACCGCCGTGCCCGCGCCGCAGTTGAGGACATTGTGTGCATACAGGTCGCCGTGCATGATGCCTTGCGCATGCAAGTGGGCAGCGGCGGATGCAATGCCGCGTGCGATGCCCTGCACGGCATCGGCACTGAAGCGATGGCCATCGGCATAGACGTCGCGCGTACAGCTGGCGAAGCTTGGCGGTCCAGCCAGGTTGCGCAGGGCCGGATCGACCAACGTCATGACCAGGGCCGGCAACTGGGCGGGGTGATCGGGGATCGTTCCCAATACCGGGATCAGGTTTGGATGGGTGCCGGCGCCAATGCAGGCGGCCATTTCCTGTGCCGGCAAGCCATCGCTGGTCATGGCGCCTTTATACACTTTGACGGCGACGGCTTCGCCATTAAGAATGGCCCGATGGATCACGCCAGAGGCACCTTCGCCCAGCTTGTGCTGGATTTGCAGCTCGCTCCAGGAAATACTGGCGGCAGGCGGCAATGGCGCTTCGCTGAAGGGGTTGCCGGCGAAAGCCAGCCATGCAAGGCGCGGCATCGACATCAGCCAGGCTGGCAGTTGCGGCAAGCGGTTGGCCGAAATGCGCAGCAGTTCAAGTTTGCTGCAATTCGCCAGTTCCGGAGGCAATGCACGCAAGAGGTTCCCCGACAACATCAACTTTTGCATGTCGGTGCAGCGGCCAAGTTCGGCGGGAAGCTGTTCGATGCAGTTGTCGGTCAGGATCAGCCAGCGCAATCGGCCGGGCAGGGCGGCAGCGGGCACGTTCGCAATGCGGTTCGCCCTGAAGCCGATCATCGTCAAGGAGGGACACCGGCCCAGCACTGGCGGCAGCTCGGTGAACTGGTTTTCGGAACAGAAGATGATGCGCAGGCGGTGCAGGCGTGGGAGATCGTCCGGCAGGGAGGACAAGGCGTTGCCGGTAAGGTCCAGGATCTCCAGCGTCTCGGCCAGGTTGAAGATCTCGCGTGGGAATTCTGTCAGGCCGCCTCGCAATTGCAGCCGCACTGCGCCGGCAAGCTGGCCGCAGCGCAGTTGTTGAAGCGTTTGCATCAATTTAAATGAAGAGTTTTAGCGGGCGCAGTATAGCTTGCGTCTAGCTTTCCTCGTCCAGCATTTTCTGGATTTCGG
>CAMLSG010000112.1 GCA_946482635.1 uncultured Duganella sp. | reverse complement strand
TGGAAGCAGTTCATCAGCGTCGCCAAACCTTACTGGCTGGGAAATGAAAAGAAGACGGCCTGGGGCCTGTTGCTGCTGTTGATCGTATTGATGCTCGCCGAAACCGAGCTGGCGGTCATGCTGAACAATCAGTCCGGCGAAATGACCTCGGCGCTGGCGGGGCGCGATGGCGACAGGTTCTGGAAGTCGGTGCGGGCATGCCTGTTCATCCTGGCGTTTGCGGTACCCATCTATGCGTTCTATTACTACATGCGCGACATGTTCGCCAACCGCTGGCGGCGCTGGCTCACAGGCCGTTTTCTTGACGGATACCTTGAAGGGCGCAAGTACTACGCATTGACCTCGGAAGGCGAGATCGACAATCCCGACCAGCGTATCAGCGAAGACATCAATACGTTTACCGGCCGGTCCATTCACTTCCTGCTGATCTTCCTGGGTTCGATCATGCAGCTGGTCGCCTTCAGCTCCGTGTTGTGGACGATCTCGCATTTGCTGGTAGGCGTGCTGGCCGTGTACGCCGTGACGGGTACCGTGCTTGCGCTCTACGTTTTCGGCAATCCGCTGATCCGGCTCAATTTCTGGCAATTGCGGCGCGAAGCGGACTTTCGCTTTGGCCTGATGCGCTTGCGGGAGAACGCCGAATCAATTGCCTTCTACCGTGGCGAGGCGCAGGAGCGCGCTTACATCGACAACAAGTTCGACAAGGTCTATCTCAATTACAGCAGGCTGATCAAGAAGCAGCGCACGCTGAACCTGTTCCAGCGCACTTTCAGCCAGCTCACCCTGGTGCTGCCTGGGGTGATCCTGGCGGATGCCGTGTTGTCCGGCGAGCTTGAAGTAGGGCGGGCAATACAGGCAGCCGGTGCATTTACCGCAGTGCTTGGCGCGGTTGGCGTTATCGTCGACAACTTCGAAAGCCTGAGCCGCTTTGTGGCGGGAACCGAACGCCTGCAGACGTTGTCGAAGCTGGTGTTGCCGGCGACAGGTGGCACACCTGTTGCCGCCAATGGGCGTTCGCACATCCGCATGCAGCCTGGCAAGCAGATCGCCGTGGATGCACTGACCGTCTGCCCGCCTCAATCTGAACGGGTACTTGTCAAGGACTTGTCGTTCGTGCTCGCGCCGGGCGATGCGCTGCTCATTACGGGCGATAGCGGCTGCGGAAAGAGTTCGCTGTTGCGGGCCATTGCAGGCCTGTGGGATACCGGTAGTGGCCTGATTCATCATCCACCGTTCGAAGAGTTTTTCTTCCTGCCGCAGCAGCCTTACCTGCAGCATGGCACGCTGCGTAGCCAGCTGATCTACCCAAGCGTGCAGAGCAGCTTGAGCGACCAGCAGTTGCTGCAGATTCTGGAACAGGTACACCTGCCGCAGCTCGCAGAGCGTGTCGGGGGCTTGGATGCGGTAGAGGATTGGCTGAAACTGCTGTCCGTGGGCGAGCAGCAACGGCTTGCCTTTGGCCGCGTGCTGGTGCATCAGCCGGGAATCGTGATCCTGGACGAGGCGACCAGTGCGCTCGACAGCGGCAATGAGGCATCGCTATACCAGCGCTTGCGCGAGAGCGGGGCTACCTTGATCAGCATTGCCCACCGTTCAGCTGTACGGCGCCACCATACGCATGTGTTGCGATTGAAGGGCGACGGCGGGTGGGAGTTGCATGAGGTAGCGAAAAGGACGGACGCCGCGCCGCAAGGCACCGTGTTCACGCGCTTTCAGCGTCGCCAGGAATTTGATGAATGTGGATAATCTGGAAGTTGTACTGCTCTGTAGCCATTTGGCCCCCATCCTTCGCCAATTGTTGCTGCCGAAGGTAGTCGCTAACCAGCATGGCGGCGCCTTGCTCGGTCAGCACACCAGCCGCATCTGCCGTTATCTGATGCTCTGACCGGTCGGCATTCCGGTACCCGATAACCCAAGTAGACACCTGCTTCTCTTTCTCATGCGTTGGTAAGGGAAACACGTATTTTAACAATTTCCCGAGCCCGGTTGCGTTCGATTGCCGGGGAAGCGTGTGTAAATTTTCCTAATTGCAAATTTAATTGTCGCCAAATTTAACACCTTTCATGCATGAAGTTGGGGTAACTCAGCGTAATCAGGTACTTAGTTAGTAGGCACGGTTGATGCTTCATCCAGGTTGTAGTTTCCTCAACCTAAAATATGGAGCGCGATATGAAAGCTAATACGCTGTTCAAGTCTTGCCTGCTGGCCTGCTCCGTTCTGGCGGGTGCTCAAGCGATTGCCGGTCCCGGCACCGTAAACAGTATTGAATTCAGCTTCATGAGCTACAGCAACACCGCTTCACAGTCTTTCAGTAGTTTGCCTTTGACGAGTTTCGATAGCACGCCCGCGCCTTCGGTCTCGCCTATCTCCATCCCGACACCACAGGAAATCATTCCAGTCGTCGAGGTCTACCTGCCTTCGACGAATGTTCAAACCGACGCACCCCTGGTCATTACAGCGCCGGACTCGCCGCAAGCTGCGGCTGCCATTCCCGAACCAGGAACGGCAGCATTGATGGCTTTGGGGTGTGCTTTGCTTTTCCTGCGCCGTCGGGAGGACTTCCATGCTTAATTCCCGTAGTTATCCAGCGCTGGTGTTGACGTTGCTGCTGGCGGGATGCGGCGGTGGCGGCGGGTCGGGGAGCGCACCGGTGGCGGCGAACAATCCACCGCCTAGCCTGCCGTCGCCAACGGAAGGCAATATCGTCACTTCGGTTCCGGCCCCAACCTATGCGGCCGGCAGCGGCAATCTCAGTATCTTCAACGCCATCAACGCCTTGCGCGGCAAGATCGGCTCGGGGCTCTTGGCCCAGAGCCTGTTGCTGGACAAGTCGGCACAGGCGCACTGGAGCTACATCAACCAGAACGGCATCAGCGAACTGCATGGCGAAACGGCTGGCAAGCCGGGCTACACAGGTGTCCGTGCTGCCGACCGCATCGCCGCGGCAGGTTATTCCGCTGCCGTGTCGGGCGAAGCGATCTACAGCACGGTCGGTACCGACAAGTACATGACCTGTGTTGCGGAGTGGGCCAATTCGGTCTATCACGCGGCCCTGCTGTTTGCCAGCACGATCGATATCGGCGTGGCTGCAAACAACTTCAATCCGGCGGAGGGCGCGTCAACGCTCTGCGTAGTGGATGTCGCCACGAGTACCTCGCAAGCAGCGCAGTTGCCGGGGGCGGGCAGTATTCGTGCATATCCTTACGCTAACCAGGCGGATGTACCGTTTGTGTTCTTCAATCGCACTGAAACGCCGACACCGGTTCCAGACCTGGTCGAGGCGGGGACGCCGGTTACCGTCAGCTTCGAAACCAGGGGGATGGCCGTGACGGCGCCGATAGCGATCAGCCAGTTCAGCCTGACGCCTGCCGGTGGCACGGCAGTCGATGCGCGTATCCTGGTCAACAAGGGAGGCAAGCTTGGCCCGGTGATCACGACCAACGGCCCGGCGCTGACCGACGACAGCAATATGCAGGGCTTCACCGCCACGCTGGTGCCAGTGCAGCGACTGAAGGCGAGTACTTCTTACAGCGTGGCCTTGATCGCCATGGTGGATGGAAAAGCCATCAACAAAAGCTGGACCTTCACCACCGCAGCCCAGTAATCCCGTCAGCACGGGGTCAGCAATCCTGAAGGAACGCTGGCCCATTCCAGCTATTTCGGACGCGGAGAGCGTACGTCTTTGTCCGGCCGGGTAAGCTCGCCCGAGCGCAGCATGCGGACCGCATGCGCCACGGCTCGCGCGACGTTGCGTACTTCTTCCTGCAGCCCTTCATCCTTATCCATGGCGTCGTGGCTGGTTGCGTAGGGTTCGTAATAGCCAAGATAGCGGTCGAGGCGTGCCTGGGCGCCGGCATCGATCAACTCCATCCAGTCAAGCCAATCGGATAGATTGCGCCGCAAGCTTTCTGCGCCGGCGACATCGCCGTGCACCACCAATCCATAGGCGCGCCCGGCCAGGTGCTTGGGGTAGGGCCATCCCGCCAGTTCCAGCGCCTTGGCCTCTTCGGCCTTCTTCCCGTGCGTGCTGGTGGGGTCCGGATTGCCGCCATCCGCGCACACCAGGCGGTCGATCATCAGTTTCAGCACCGACGGCGCCTGGTACCAGTAGACCGGCGTAAAGAGGATGACGCCATGGGCCGAGACCCACTGTTCGTAGATCTCGCTCATCCAGTCGTTCACCTGGCCCAGGCTGTGATTGGGGTAGCAGCTGCAGGGCCAGTGGCAAAGAGGCATGGCGGTCGATACGCAGCCTTTGCAGGGATGAATGCGCAATTCAAACTCGGAAGTAAGGCGGCTCAGGTCAAGGATGTCGGTGACGATGCCTTCGCCAGCCAAGGTGGCCTCGGCCAGTTTGAGCATGCGCCAGGTCTTGGACATTTCGCCCGGGCAGCTGCCGTCGTTGCGCGCCGCACCGCAAACCAGCAGCACGCGGGAGGGCGTGGAGGCATCTTTCTGGCGCTGCTCCGCAGCGTGCAGGCGTTCAGCGGTGGCCTTCCATTCGACGGAAAGCTCGTAGCCGGGGTCGGCAAATCCCGGGCCGGCAGGCGCCGTCACAGGGGCTTTGCGGCCGTCACTGAAATTTTGCCAGGCCACGGATTCAAGCTTTGCGATGTCATCGCGATTCTTATCGAAGCGTGGATCGGCAAAGTTGCGCGTGAAGCGAAGGTGGAACTCGCCGGGCTCCAGCTTGGCTGGCGCCTGGCCTTTGCGGACTGCTGTCATCTTCTTCTCCTCTACAGTAGGGAAAATGTGCCACGCCTGCTTGAGCAAGTCGGTTCGCAATCGAACTCTCGCCGTTACCTCTAAAAAACTTGACATGAATTAAGGATGAGCCGTCGTCCAGGGCCTACGCTGGTGGCGTTAAAGCGCGAGTTCTGTATGGCAAAGAAGTTTCCGATCATCCCCTTGCATCCCGAGCGAGTTTGCTGGGGCTGCGACAAGTACTGTCCCGCTGACAGCCTCGCCTGCGGTAACGGCTCGGAGCGGACGCAACATCCGTCCGAACTGTTCGGGCCTGACTGGATGGAGTGGGAGTCGCCGCTGCTTGAGCCCCAGGCGGAGACCAAGGCAAAAAAGACCGCTTGACGCACAGCGCGGCTACTTTTTGCGCAATCTTTCGATCATGGCCACGGCCTGCTCAGTGTCATGCGGCGGTTTGAGGAACAGGCGCAAGCCTTCGAATACAGGCCCGATCAGGTCGGCCTCCGCCTCCCTGTCAAAGAAGGGCGACAGGCCGCTGGCACGGTTCAGCACCTGGCGCGCTGCATCGCCCAGCAGGATGGCGGGAAAAGAAGCGCCTGCCTGCGCAGGCAAGGTCTGGTCGGCTTCCGCTATATGGCGAATGGCGCCGCTCTCCGCGAGGAAGGTGAGAAAGCGTTTGCGTGCGGACAGATTGGGCGACTTTGCAGGCAGCACCAACACGTCCAGCGGCGCGTCTTCATACACCGGCATGTCCGGTGACATGGCCGGAAATGCGAAGAAGCCCATATCGTCGGCGATCGCTTGCGGGAATTTGGCCGCGACAAAACTCCCCATCAGCATCATGCCGACGTGATTGCGGTAAAGGTAGGGCAGGACCCGTTCGTGTTCCTGGTCCATTGTGGTCGCCAGGAAGTAACCCTTGCGCAGCAATGATCCCCAGGCGTCGAACACGCGCCGCACCCGGGCGTCAGTAAAGGGGACCTCGCCGCGCAGCACCTTGCGATGGAATTCAAGCCCATTGAGCCGGAGGTCAAAATAGTCGAACCATCCTGCAGCGGGCCAGTTTGCCGCGGCGCCCAGGCCAATTGGTGTCACCCCAGCTGCCGACAGGCGTTCGCACGCATTGAGAAACTCATCCCACGTTACCGGAGGCCGGATGCCAAGCCGTTCGAACAGCGATTTGCGGTACACGAAGCCCCAGGGGTAGTAATACATCGGGAATCCATAGACTTCGCCGTCAATGCGGGTGCTGTCGATCGTAACGGGATAAAACTTGTTCTTCTTTAAGAGCGCGACCGTATCCGGATCCAGGGGCGACAGCAATTTATTGGCAGCGGCATCGCGCAGGCGTTCTCCCGCATACCAGAAGGCCAGGTCGACCTTGCCGCTCTTCAGGCGGCCCGTGAAGTCGCGCTTGTATTGCTCCTGGGGATAGCCATGATGTGTCACCTGGACGTCCGGATTTGCCGTTGAGAACTCGTTGATGACGCGTATCCATGCAGTGCGCTGGGCGCTGTGGGAGACGATGTAATCGATGACCAGTTGATCGGCAGCCTGGCAGCTTGTCGACCGGCCCGCCAGGCTAAAGATCAGCGTTATCGCAACTATGAGGGTGCGACGCATGGTGCATCCGAAGGTAGTCGTTGGCCGTACTACGAGCATCAGGCAAGTTTGTGCGCAAAATTTCGCTCTGTCAAAGAAAACCCGGTGGGGCATAGATTCGACATGAAAGCATTGGCGCATACGATTGCCAATATCTGTGGCAAGCCGACTGATCGGGGTCTAACATATTGTCGCACCAAGAGAAAGGAGGAAATCATGGCTAATCTGAGGCGTTACGATCCATTGACGGACCTGGCCCGTTTCGATCCCTTCCGCAATTTTGAGGACCTGTTCCGTGACTTCCGGATGGCAAACATCACGCGTGAAGGCGAAGGGCAGCAGCCGATCCGTATCGACGTGCACGAAAATGAATCATCTTATACCGTGCGTGCCGACGTGCCAGGTGTCAGCAAGGACGACATCAAGGTCGATATCTCCGGCAACCGGGTGACGATTGCCGCCGAAACCAAGCGGGTCGAGGAGGAAAAGCAGGGCGGGACTATCGTGCGGAGCGAGCGTTATTTCGGCGAGCAGTATCGCAGCTTTACGCTTGAGCACGATATCGACGACAGCAAGGCGACCGCCAGGTGCGAAGGCGGCGTGCTGGAACTGACTTTGCCGAAGAAGGCTAAGCAGGGCAGCCGCAAGCTGGAAATCCACTAAACCCTGGTTGGCAACGTCAGGATGAAACTGGTGCCCTCTCCGAGGGCACTTTTTACGTCTATGCGCCCGCCGAGCAAGCCATACACAATGTTGTAGACGATGTTCAGGCCCAGGCCGGACCCGCCGCGTCCCAGCTTGGTGGTAAAGAAGGGATCGTAGATCTTGCCCATGTTTTCGGGAGCGATGCCGATGCCGTTGTCGCGCACAGCGATGGCTACTGCATCCGCCCCGATTGGCTCGGCGGTAATCACGATTTCACCATTTTCTATGCCTTCGAAGGCATGAATCAGGCCGTTGTTGACCAGGTTGATGAGCACCTGTCCGAAAGGTCCCGGGTAGCTGGCCATGACGATCCCGTGCGGAATCTGGTGGCTGACGCGGATGCCCGACTTCTTAAAGGTCGGCATCAGCACCAGCAGGATCTCGGTGACCAGTTCGTCCAGCTGGAACTCGCGGCTCTGGGAGGTGGCGCGGTCGACCGCCACCTGCTTGAAGCTGGCGACCAGGTCGATCGCACGATGCAGGTTGCGCAGGACGATCTGGCTGCCGTTGTTCACGTCGGCCATGTAGGCGTTGAGGGCGGAGCGCTTGACGCCGGATTCCACTGCGGCGGCAAAGGCCGTGGTCTGGTCCAGCAGGGTACTGACTGCCAGCAGGCTGTTGCCGATTGGCGTATTCAGTTCGTGCGCCACGCCGGCAACCAGCGACCCGAGCGCCGCCAGCTTTTCGCTGCGCACCAATTCCTCCTGCGCGCGCTGCAGGCTGCCCAGCGACTCGGCCAGTTCGCGGTTGGTATCGGCGATCTGGCGCGTGCGCACGTTGACCAGGTCCTCCAGTTCCAGTTCGCTGCGTTTGCGCTCGGTGATATCGGCGGAAACCCCGCCCAGTGCCCAGATATGGCCGAATTCGTCGATCAGGGGGAATTTCTCGGAGATGTAGGTGCGCGGGCCGCCGACTGTGCCGGTGGAGGTCTCCTCGTAACTGGAGGCGCGGCCGCTGGCCAGCACCGCGCGGTCGGCCTGCCGGATCGCCTGCGCCATCTCCGGGCTGAACAGGACTTCGTCGATATTCCCCAATGGTTCCGGCGAGCCGGGAGGCAGCAGCATGCGGAAGCTGTGGTTCACCATCAGGTAGCGGCCATCAAGGTCTTTTACGTAGATGACCGCCGAGGATTTTTCGACGATGTTGGTGAGCAGGGCCTGGCTGCGGCGCAGCGCTGCGTCGCGTGCCGCGATGGTCGCGAGCATGGCGTTGAATGCGGTGGCCAGGCGGCCGACTTCGTCCCGGCTGGTCACCGGGGAGCGCAGGTCGAAACGCTGTTCGCGCGTGACGCGGTCGGCTACAGCGGACAAGGCAAGCAGGGGCTGGGTAACCAGCCGGCGCGAACCCAGGGCATACAGGACGCCGCCGAACGACAGGGTGAGCAGCACCACACCAAGCACCAGTCCATATTGGCGCAAGCGCTCCAGCATGGACGGAAGATGATATTCGGTGGCCAGGTAACCGACCAGTTCGCGCTCGAACCGGATCGGTGACAGCACCGACAGGGTGTAGCCGTCGAAGCTGTGGCCTTTCCGTTCCAGCTCCTGCGACCATTCGCATGCGCCAGGGGATTCGCGCTGAAAGCCGCCGAAGACGCGTTTGTCGGCAGTGAACAGGCAGGCATGGGCGAGCTCGGGGCTGCTGCGCAGGGCTTCAAGCTTGCGGGCAGCGCTGTTGTTGTCGCCGGCATTCAGGTCGGCATCGAGGTTCAGGGCGAACAGCTCGCTGCGCACGGTGAGGTCTTGCAAGATGCGCGGGCGGGCGGCCATCAACTCGTAGCTGGCCAGGGTGATCAAGGCAACCAGCATCGCCGCAATCGTCGTAAAGACCGACACCAGCAAGAGCTTGCGCTGGAGTCCTAGATCACGGAAGAAGCCCTGGAAGCTTTTCATCTGGGTTTGGCCCATTTGCACCGGAGTAATAATCTTAGCTCAAGCGCCAAGGAAGCTACAAGCATGCGACATTCGGATGTAATTGTTGCTATGTTTGGCATATGACAGAAAAGCAAGCAGGGAGTGAGGAGGCCCAACCGCCGCCGTCTTCGAAGGCTGGCGCGGAGCCGCACGCGCACAGGGCGCCGCCGGAGCCGCCGGCGTCGCCGTCCGCGGCTCCTTCACGCGAGCGGGTATTCGATTGGCAAGGTCCCGTGTTCTGGATGTCATGTGGCGCGCTGCTGGCGGGCCTTGCGGCGGGGGCGGTGGTGCTGGCGCAGCGCGTCGGGGTCGAACGCGACCTGATGGCGGTGGCCACAACCTTGCCGGCACGCGAAGCCGCCCGCACGGCGCCGCCCCCAGCCGTGGCTGCGGCACGTACCCCGGACGCGCCGCCGCACGAAGCCGGAGCCGAGCGGAAGCCCGCCCCGGCGGCGCTGGAAGGAACGTCCGGCCAGGACGACCGGACGCAAAAAGCCAGGACGGTACGACGGCAAAGTGCCAGCGCATCCGGCGGCACTGCTGCGCGCGTGCAGCATCGCGCGGGCAGCGCCAAACAGCCCACGCGCCGCGTTGCACGCCGAAAGGCGGCCGGCGAATCGTTAAAGTACGCGGAAGTATTTAAGCGCTGTCCACCGCCTGGGCAGGCCGGCGCCGTGGAGTGCCGCCGTCATATCTGCAATGGGGCGGAAAGCGAAGGTCCGGCGTGCGCACCGTATCGCGGAAAGCTGCGTTAGGCTGTCGGCAGCGAGATAAAGGAGCGCTGACGTTCGGCGAGCTCCTGGCAGGCCAGGCAGGTCGCCGCGCTGGGCTGTGCCTGCATCCTGCCGGCGGAAATCGACGCACCACAACGCTGGCACTGGCCAAAAGTCCCTTCCTGCAAACGCTCCAGGGCGGCATCAATCGCCGCGACTTCGGCGGAATCGCGGCCGGCCAGCACCTCGCGCCGCTGGCGCAGGACGGCAGTCCAACGGTCAATTTCTTCAGCTAACATGGCTAGTCTCCACTTTTGGGGCCACTTTAGCGGGCATCTTGCGCCGCGTCACCAGCGCCGCTTGACCTAGGTCAAGTTTGCTTGAGTTATTCTCAATGGCGGGCATTTGGCTCCTTGCCGCGTTGGACGCTACAATCATAGGATGACAGGATTTGACCACCGACAGGACCAGGCTTTGACACATTCAACGATTGCGGAACGCAGCCTGCAATGGCTGCTGGCATCAGCCACGGACGCGATGCTGATCATCGACAAGGACGGCCAACTGATACTGGTCAACCCGGCACTGGAAAACCTGTTTGGCTACGCCCCCGGCGAGTTGCTTGGCAAGCCGCTCGAATCCCTGATCCCCGAACGCTTCCGCCATGGCCATGTGGGCTTGCGCGGCAGCTTCTTCGAACGCCCGCACCCGCGCGCGATGGGCGCCGGCTTCGAGCTGTTCGCTGCCCGCAAGGATGGCACCGAATTCCCTGTCGAAGTGAGCCTGTCCCCGCTCCAGGACAACGGCACGCAGCCGATGGTGATGGCCACCATCCATGACATCAGCGCCCGTAAAAAGGCCGAACACGCGCTGCAGGAAAGCGAAGCCCGCATGCGGGCGATCTTCGAAACCGCAGTGGACGCGATCATTACGATCGACGAACACGGCATCATCGAACGCGTGAATCCTGCTGCCGAGCGCATGTTCGGCTACCCGGAATCGGAGGTCCGGGGCCGTAACGTCAAGATCCTGATGCCGGCGCCGCATCGCGAAGCGCACGACGGCTACCTGCACCACTACATGACCACCGGCGAGAAACGCATCATCGGCAAAGGCCGCGAAGTGCAGGGCTTGCGCCGCGACGGCAGCATCTTTCCGATGGACCTGGCGGTCACCGAAATGTGGCTCGGCGGGCGCCGCATGTTCACCGGCCTGGTGCGCGACATCACGGAGCGCAAGCACGCCGAAGAAAAGGCGCAGCAACTGCTGCAGGAGCTGACCAGCGCCAACGAAGAATTGACCAACTTTGCCTACGTCGTATCGCACGACCTGAAAGCACCGCTGCGAGGCATCGGCTCGCTGGCCGACTGGCTGGCGCACGACTATGCCGACAAGTTCAACGATGAAGGCAAGGAGCACATGCGGCTCCTGATCAACCGCGTGCACCGCATGGGCGCCCTGATCGACGGCATCCTGCAATATTCGCGCGTCGGCCGAATCAAGGAAGCCGTGGTGCCGGTCCAGCTTGACCAGCTGGTGTCCGAGGTGATCGACCTGCTGGCCGTGCCGCCGCATATCAAGGTTTCCGTCGTGCCCGGCATGCCGACCGTCACCGGCGAGCCGACCCGCATCCAGCAGCTGTTCCACAACCTGGTGTCGAATGCGGTGAAGTACATGGACAAGCCGCAGGGCGAGATCGAAGTGGGCTGGGCCGACGAGGGCAAGCAATGGCGCTTCCACGTCCGCGACAACGGGCCTGGCATCGCCGAGCGCCATTTTGAACGGATTTTCCAGTTGTTCCAGACGCTCGCCCCGCGCGACCGCGTTGAAAGCACGGGTGTCGGCCTGGCGCTGGTGAAAAAGATTGTTGAAATGTACCAGGGCAGGGTGTGGCTGGAGTCCGAGCTGGGCACGGGCACAACCCTCTACTTTACCCTGCCGAAGAATAGAAAGAATAACGGATGAATAATACGAGCAAGCCAATCCTCCTGGTGGAAGACGACCAGGTCGACGTCATGACCATCCTGCGCGCGCTGAAGGAAGTCCATGTGGGCAACCGCGTCGTGGCGACGGAAAACGGCGAGGCCGCGCTGGAATACCTGCGCGAGCCGGGCAACGAGCAGCCTTGCATCATCCTGCTGGACCTGAACATGCCGATCATGAACGGCATTGAGTTCCTGCAGAACGTCAAGCAGGATCCGTTGCTGCGCCGTATTCCTGTCATTGTCCTGACCACGTCGGAAGAGCAGCAGGACAAGATGCGCAGTTTCGACCTGGGCGTGGCCGGGTACATGACCAAGCCTGTTGATTACCGCCAGTTCGTGGAAGTGGTACGCTCGATTAACCTGTACTGGACCATCAGCGAGCTCCCATGAACACGGTAAGGGTCCTGATCGTCGAGGACGATATCGTTGACCGCATCGCCTGCCGCCGTGCCTTTGCGCAGGCGCCAGGTTTCGATTGCGAGCTGCTGGAAGCCGAAAGCGGTCAAGAAGGCCTGGATATCGCCTTGCGCGAAGAACCGGATTGCATCCTGCTCGACTACCACCTGCCGGACCTGACCGGCCTGGAGTTCCTGGCGCGCCTGGCCGCCGAACGGGGCGAGTCCCAGCCCAATATCCCGGTCATGATGCTGACCGGCGCCGACAGCGCCACCGTGGCGGCGGAAGCGATGCGGCGCGGGGCGCGCGACTACCTGGTGAAGGACAGCGATGGCCGCTACCTTGATTTCCTGGCCGGCGCCATCGACCGCCTGCTGCGTGAACAGCGGCTGATCGACGAAAAGCTGCTGGCCGAGCGCGTGCTGCGCCAATCGCAGAAAGAGCTGCGCGAACTGGCCGCTTACCAGGAAAAGCTGAAGGAACATGAACGGACCCGCATCGCGCAGGAAATCCACGATGAACTGGGCGGCCTGCTGACCGGTATCAAGGCCTATATTTCGGTAGCCATTGAACGCGGCGGCGAGCAATCCGACCCGCTGTTGAAGGACGCGGCCAAGCTGGCGCAGGACGCCATCGAGACGGTTCGGCGCGTAATTACCGACCTGCGCCCGAGTGTGCTGGACCAACTGGGCATCTGGCCGGCGCTCGAATGGTATGCCGAGCAGGTCGCCCAGCGCAGCGGCCTGCGCTGCAGCTGCAATATCACTCCCCAAGCGCAGGCGCTTGAACTGGATGCCGAACGCAGCACCATGCTGTTCCGCGTCGCTCAGGAAGCGCTGACCAATGTGGTGCGCCACGCCGAAGCAAGCGAGGCGCGCGTGATCGTGGATACCGACGGCGAAAATGTGGTGCTGCGTGTGGAAGACAATGGCAAGGGCATCGAAAGCGCTGGATTGTCCGACCGCGAATCGTGGGGCTTGTTCGGCATGCACGAACGCACGCGCCGCTTTGCCGGCGAACTGAATATCAGCGGCAAGGCCGGGCAAGGCACCACCTTGCAACTGCGCCTGCCTTTGGAGGACAAGAATGGGTGACAAGATCACCGTTTTACTGGTCGACGACCACGCAATTGCGCGCAACGGCGTGCGGCTGATGCTGGGCACCGCGCCCGACATCAGCGTGGAAGGCGAGGCGGGCAATGCTGTCGAAGCAATGCAGCGCGTGGCGGAACGCAGCTTCGACGTGGCACTGGTGGACATCAAAATGCCAGGCAAGAATGGCCTGGACCTGCTGAAGTCCCTGCGCAGCGAATACCCGCGCATGGCGGTGCTGGTGCTGAGCACTTATTCGGAAGAGATTTACGCGGTGCGGGCGCTGAAGTCGGGTGCTTCCGGCTACCTGACCAAGGATGCACCGACGTCCACGCTGATCGAGGCGGTGCGCAAGGCAGCGTCGGGCGGCAAGCATGTGAGTCCGGCGCTGCTTGAGAAATTGGCAACCCTGGTGGGCGGCGGTCCAAGCGGCGACCATGAGGAGCTTTCCAACCGCGAGCTGGAAGTTTTCAAGTTGATCGCCCAGGGCGAGTCGCTGGTGCGCATAGGGGAAAAACTACACCTGAGTCCTAACACCGTGACAACTTATCGCAGCCGCATCCTCGAGAAAATGGGCATGTCGAGCAATGCGGAACTGACGCGCTATGCGCTTGAGCATGGCCTGATCTGAGTGTTTGTAGGGGAACCACTACAGCAACTACACAGGATGCTTGATACCGGGAAATGATGCCAGGGGAGATACTGCTTCCATCGAAAACAAGGAGCAGCATCATGAGCCCGGTCATTCCAATCACCCCTGCAAACGCCACCAAATCTTGCGCACCTGTCGCAGCGAAATGTTCGCTGTGCAGCTTCAACCGCCTGTGCCTGCCACAGGGCCTGGCCGACGAAGATGTTGCCCGCCTTGACCAGATCATTTCGCGCCGCCGCCGTGTGAACCGCGATGAGCCGCTGTACAAGACCGGCGACAGCTTCCACAGCCTTTACGCCGTGCGCTTCGGCCACTTCAAGACCGTACAGGTGAACCAGCGCGGCGAGCAGACGATTGGCGGCTTCCACATGGCCGGCGACCTGCTGGGCATGGAAGCGATCGGCAACGGCCAGCATTCCTGCAACGCCGTCGCGCTGGAAGACAGCGAAGTCTGCGAGATCCCGTTCTCCCGCCTGCAGGAGCTGGTGATGCAGATCCCGGGCCTGCTGCAGCAATTCCACCGCACCATGAGCCGCGAGATCCAGCGCGAGCAGTCGGTGATGCTGTTCCTGAGCCATATGCGCGCCGAACAGCGCCTGGCCATGTTCTTGCTGAACCTCGCCGGCCGCTATGCCCAGCGCGGCTACTCCTCGACCAGCTTCCAGCTGCGCATGTCGCGTGAAGATATCGGCGGCTACCTGGGCCTGACTGTGGAAAGTGTCAGCCGCCAGTTGGCCCGCCTGCGCCAGGATGGCTCTATCGTTCTGCAGAACCGCGACTTGCGCATTACTGACCGCGCCAAGTTGGAAGCCATGTCCTCCGGCGGCATGGCGCAAGAACTCGCGGTAGCCTGACCGGCACACAAGTTTTATCACCTGTAGGGGGTGTATGGGGCAGCTCTCGCTGCCCCTTTTTTATTGCGCGAAGACTTCCTTGGCGGCCATCAAGCCGTTGAGGGCGGCGGGGAAGCCGGCATAGACAGCCATCTGCATGATCGTCTCCACGATCTCTTCGCGGGTGACGCCGACGTTAAGGGCGGCGTGGATGTGCACCTTGAGCTGTGGCGTGGCATTGCCCATTGCAGTCAGTGCGGCTACCACGGCGATTTCGCGTGATTTCAGGTCAAGGCCGGGGCGTGAATAGATGTCCCCGAAAGGAAATTCAATCACGTAGCGCGCGAAATCGGGCGCTATGTCTTCAAGGCTTTGGATAACCTTTTCGCCGGCCTGGCCGTCGACTTCACGCAGTTTTGCGAGCCCGCGCTCGTAGCGGCTTTCTGTGTTCATTGGCATGTCCTCCATCAGTGGTTGGATTCGACGCCAGGGACTGCTCCAGGGAGCGGTAGTACTCGATCTTTTCCCGCAATGATGCGGCCGATTGTTGCATCGCCTCGATTTCGGCGAGCACATCCTGCATATGTTCTTCAAGCATCTGGCGCCGTTCCGGCACCGTCGAGTCCCCAGCGCCGCGAAGTTTGGCGAACGACTGCATTTTGCCAATCGGCATATGGGTCGTCCGCAAACGCAGCAGGAATTCGATCCACGCAAGGTCCGATGCCGCGTAACGCCGCTGGCCACCCGCTGCGCGATTAACCGGGGCGATCAGCCCGATGCGCTCGTAGTAGCGGAGGGTGTAGGCCGTAAGGCCGGTGCGTTGTGCGACTTCGTCAATGCTCAGAAATGAATCCATGGGGTGATCGTAGAAGTTAGAGTGCGCTCTAAGTCAAGCACTTTATTACTCCAGCCGGGATACTGCAACTGCCAAGGCAAGGTCCATGGTGTTGATGTGGGCTTCCAGCCAGTCCGGCAGTGAGCGGATGATCTCGCGAGCCCTGGCTTCTTCGTCGTCTTTCAGCAGGCGCAGGACGCGCGCGGCCTTTTCGAGCAGGTGGCCGTGTGCGATGCGGTGTGCCTGTGCTGCGGGATAGCCGATTCGTTCCATCAGGCTGTTTTCTTCGCGCAGGTGCTCAATGAATTCAGTGGTCAGTTCCCGGCAGGCGGCATCAAAGGCAGGGCGGGGCAACTCTTCCATTGCGTCGAGCATATCGAAGACGATGCGGTGCGACTGGTCGAGAACCGGGATGCCTAGCGCGAGGTCGGGGCCGAAGACGATGGAATCCATGGGGGTTCTCCAATAGTGTCGAACCGCAATTGTGCTGCCCGGAAACAGATGGGCACATGATCCATGTCAATTTTCCTACCAGTGTTGTGCGCTAGCCATCTGAACCAGGTGCTCGACGAACAACCTTGATCGCCGGGCAAGCTTGCCTGTGCCGGGCCAGACTGCCTGCAGCGGGATCGGGGGAGGTTCGAAGTCTTGCAGGATAAGTTCGACCCTGCCTTCGTCAAGCATGCGGCGTAGTTGCCAAAAGGGCGCCATGCCGATTCCGAGCCCGCAGGCTACGGCCTCGTTGGCGGCTGCGGCGTCGTTGGCACTGAATGCACCGGCGACGGGAACGTGGCGCATCGTTCCGTCGACGCGGACCGGCCATTGGCGGCGGTCTTTGCCTGTATTGCGCAGGATGCAGGGCAAGGTAGCGAGTTGCCCGGGGTGTGTCGGCGTGCCGTTCTGATGCAGCCAACGCGGTGATGCGAAGAAAACGCGCCGCATTTGGGCGAGCGGGCGGGCTTTCAGGCTGGAGTCGGGAAGGTCGCCAATGCGCACGGCAAGGTCAATGCCCTCGGCGACCAGGTCGGCATGGCGTTCGTTCAGTGCCAATTCGATTTCGATACCGGGCCAGCGTTGCATGAAGGCTGCTGCAGCCGACGTCAGCCAGCTTGCACCGAGCAGCGTGGGCGCGGCGATCCGGAGCTTGCCTTGGGGGACGTCGCCTTCATTGCGAGCCGCTTCGCGGGCGGCTTCGATGTCGGCCAGGGCTGGTCGAATGCGCTCGAGGAAGACTTTCCCGGCGGGCGTGGCATGCAGTTTGCGGGTAGTGCGCTGGATTAGCTGGGCGCCCAGCGAAGTTTCAAGTTCGGATAGTGCACGGCTGACTGCCTGCAGGGAGCGGCCAGTGCGGCGGGCGGCGGCGGTTAGTGAACCGGTTTCCATAATGGCGACAAAGGTCGCGTAGTCGTCTAGTTCGCTCATCGATTCTCCCTGATTGCGGGAGAGTGTATCAATATCG
>CAMLSG010000111.1 GCA_946482635.1 uncultured Duganella sp. | reverse complement strand
ACCAGCTTGTTGGCCTGCTCCGCGTTGGCGGTATTGTTATGCACGGTCGACGTCAGTTCTTCCATCGCCGCCGCGGTTTCTTCCAGGTTCGAGGCCTGCGCTTCGGTGCGGGCCGACAAATCCATATTGCCGCTGGCGATATCGCCCGTCGCGGCGCCAATGGCGCGGCTGCTGTCGCGCACGCGCAAGATGGTGGCGTTGAGCGATTCGACAAACTTGTTGAAGGCCGCGGCCAGCGCCCCCAGTTCGTCCTTCGATTGAACCGGCATGCGGCGGGTCAGGTCGCCGCCGCCGCTGGCGATGTCTTCCAGCAGTTCGGCCGCTCTCGCTACCGGCGATGCGATGGCGCGGGCAATGGCAAAGATCGCCAGCATGCCGATGCCGCCGCCGATCACGGCCGCGATCAGGGATGTCATGGCGGCGCCGCGCGCAATGCCTGCCAATACTTCGGCTTCCGGCACTTGCGCGACCAGGTAGGCGTTCAGTTCGGGGATGAAGGAGGACGCCACCAGGGTTTCGCCTTCTGCGCCTTTGAAGCTGTCGGCCACGAAGGCTTCGCCGCCCATCAGGCGTTTCGCCAGGGCAGGCGTCATGCCTTGCATATCGGCCAGCTGGTGTTTGCCGTCGACCATTTTCGGGTCGCGGTGGATCAGCAC
Source organism: uncultured Duganella sp. (assembly GCA_946482635.1). The sequence continues at coordinate 16,259 of CAMLSG010000111.1, read as the reverse complement.
CGTGCCATTGGCACGCACCAGGAAGACGTAACCCGATTGGCCCAGCTTATAGTTGCGCACCGCTTCCGCCAGCGCATTGACGGACAAGCCAAGACCAGCGACCGCCTGCTTGCCGCCCGGCGTTTGCGAGCGGGTGTTGATGAACAACATATAAGTATCGGCGCTGACATCCTTGTCGATGTCGAGCTGGTAAGCCGCGCTGCCGGACAGGAAGCCGTAGAACCACTGGTCGCTGGCGGCCTTTTCGTTCAGCGTACGGTCATAGCCCTTGTCGGTAAAGTATTTGCCGGTGGCGCGCGATACCCAGAATACGGTAGCGGCGTTATTGGTGGACTTGAGTTTCTTGGCCTCGGCGCTCCACGCAGCGACACCCTCCTCCGGCACGCCGGCATCTTCCCAGGCATGCAGGAAGGTGTTGTTGGCAAGTGTTTGCGAAACGGCCAACGGCGTGGCGATCTGCCGCAGCACGTCATTGCGAATGGCCGAGACCTGGGCCGGAAGCTCCTGCCGCAGCACGCGCTCGCGCGCAGCCTGGCTGGTCTTCATGATGCTGAGGGTGGAGGAAATGATGATGAACAGCAGAAGGGTCAAGCCCATGCTGAGAAGAAGCTTGTGCCGGATGGACAAGCGGTGCAGCAATTCCATTCGATCTCCCGGGTATTGATATTGTGCGTCCAGCATATCAACGCCCGGGAGCCGCCACAATCAATCCAAACGAATATGGCGGATTCTCACAACAGCTACTGCTACTCGATTACAGCCCTCAATTCGGCAACTTGCGCGGCCAGCGCCGCCACTTCCTCACGCAGCGAGGCGACTTCCTGCTCCAGCTGCGCCACACGGTCGGCGCGGCTGCCACCGCCCTCGCCCGCCGTACTTGCACTGCCGCCGTAGGCTCCGGCGGTGGCCTCGCGCGCCAGCGCTTCTTCCCCGCCAAGCAACTGGCCGTAGCGCGGTTCGCGCGATCCGGGCGCCAGCGGCAGCTTTTGCACCAGCGGCGGATACTTATCAATCAGGAATTGCAGGCCGGTTTCAACATCGGCAACCGACTTGAATTCGTGCAGGCGGCCAGTGCGGGTGCGGATTTCGCCGGCCGTTTGCGGGCCGCGCAGCATCAGGATGGTCAGGATTGCCAGCTTGTCCTGCTCCAGCGTCCACTTCATGCGCATGCGGTGCTCGTACTTGACCACCCGCGCGCCGGACTGGCTGACGGTACCCACCAGCTTGCGCTCGGCCAGGCGGGCCAGCACGTCGGCCACGGTTTCTTCGCTCAATTGCATGACCGGCTCGCGGCTGGAGAGCTGGTTGCAGCCGTTGGTCAGCGCATTCAGCGACAGCGGATAGTTATCCGGCGTCAGGCCTTCTTTCTCGGCCAGTACCGCGAGCACACGAATTTCAAACGGGTCCAGAATGTCGTCCATGGTTTTTCCTTATTCGACCAGTTTGTTGAGTTCTGCCTGATCGAGCTTGTCGCAGGGCTTGATGTCCGGACAGGACAAGCCCGCTGCCTTCATGGCTGCCGACAGGCGTTCGATCTGTTCTTCCTGCGCCACCGCGTGGGTGATCAGGCTATGCAAGGCCTTCGACAGCGGGTCATCACCGTTGGCGGTCACGCCATATGCGGAGAAGAAGCGCGAGGATGGCGATGGTGCGTGTTCTTTCTGTACCAGGTGGGCCGGGTTGCCGACGGCTGTGGCGCCGGCAGGTACGGGCTTCAGCACTACGGCGTTGGAGCCGACCTTGGCGTATTCGCCGACCGTGAAGCCGCCCAGCACTTTGGCGCCGGCGCCGATGATGACGCCGCGCTCCAGCGTAGGGTGGCGCTTGGCGCCTGCGTGCAGCGAGGTGCCGCCGAGCGTGACGCCCTGGTAAATGGTGCAGTCGTCGCCGACTTCCGCGGTTTCGCCGATCACGACGCCGAAGCCGTGGTCGATGAAGACGCGGCGGCCAATGGTGGCGCCGGGGTGGATTTCGATGCCGGTGATGATACGCGCCAGGTAGGAAATGAAGCGGCCCAGCCATTTCAGGCCGTTGGTCCAGCACCAGTGTGCCCAGCGGTGCATGACGATCGCTTGCAGGCCGGGGTAACAGGTCAGCACCTCCCAGCCATTGCGAGCTGCGGGGTCGCGCTCGATGATGCTGCGGATATCGTCACGGAGGTGGTCAAACATGGTGGTGCTTTGGGATGCTGTTGTTCAGGCAAATATCATAGCGCATATGCCTGTGGTTTGCTGGCTGCCAAACAGGTACCCCAGTGTCTGACCCGCAGGGTCAGACACTGGTACGCGGCCGCCGCAGGCGAAGGTGCCTGACCCTGCGGGTCAGGCACCGGTTTACCGGTTTTAGGCTTCGCGTGCGATGCGTTGGCGGCGCGCTTCGTACAGGCAGACACCCGACGCGACCGAAACGTTCAGCGACTCAACCGAGCCAAACATCGGAATCGACACCAGCACATCGCAGGTCTCGCGCGTCAGGCGGCGCATGCCCTCGCCTTCCGAACCCATTACGATCGCGGTCGGGCCGCTGTAATCGCCTTCGTACAAAGTCTTGTCGCCGTCATCGGAGGTACCGATAAGCCAGATATCGCGTTCCTTCAGCTCGCGCAGGGTCCGCGCCAGATTGGTCACGGTAATGAACGGCACCGATTCCGCCGCGCCAGAAGCCACCTTGGCCGCAGTCGCGTTCAAGCCCACCGAGCGATCCTTCGGTGCAATCACCGCATGCGCGCCAGCGCCATCGGCCACACGCAGGCAGGCGCCCAGGTTGTGCGGGTCGGTAATGCCGTCCAGGACCAGCAGCAGCGGCGGGCCTTCCACCGCATCCAGCAGCTCGTCCAGGTTGCGCGCCAGCGCCAACTGCGATGCAAACGCGATCACGCCCTGGTGGCGGCGGGTGCCGACGATCTTGTCGAGGCGTTCGGATTCCACCGGCATCACGCGCACGCCTGCCGCTTTCGCGTGGGCGATCAGGTCTTTCATGCGGCGGTCGTCGCGGGCCTGGTCGAAGAAGATCTCTTCAACGCTGGAAGCTTCGTGGCGCAGGCGCGAGGTAACGGCGTGGAAGCCGAAAATCATTTTGTTCTTGGACATCGTAGTTCTCAAAATAAGTCCGGCGCCGAAGCGCCGGACGGGTGCTTATCGTTTTTTCTTAGGCTTCGCAGCCTTGGTCACGCGCTTGGCGGTGGTTTTCGGCTTGGCTTTGGCCTTCGGCTTGGCCGTTTTGCGCGCAGCGGGAGCCGGCGGGGCATAAGCAGAAGATCCTGCACCGCGCTTGGCCGGCGCACGGCCTGGAGCGCGGGTTGGCGCGTCGTCGCGCGCCGAGATCGACGGCGCGCTACGGGCTGCCTTGCGCTTGCGCGCTACCGCTGGGTTCTCGTCTTCATCATCGAAGCTGTCGAAATCGCCGAGCGAGCCAACCAGGCCGCCGCCTTTGCGGGAGGCCTTCTTGCCTTGCGGCGGCAGGGTCGAAATTTCGCTATCGGCCAGGCGCAGGTCGATCTTGCGCGACTCCAGGTCGACGCGCACCACCTGCACGTTCACGCGGCCGGTCAACTGGTAACGCTTGCCGGTACGCTCGCCGCGCAGTTCGTGGCGGGCATCGTCGTATTCGAAGAAGTCCGCACCAAGGTCGGTGATGTGCACCAGGCCTTCGACGAACAACTGGTCCAGCTGCACGAAGATGCCGAAGTTGGTCACGCCGGTGATGATGCCGCTGAACTCTTCGCCCAGCTTGTCCTGCATGAAGTAGCACTTCAGCCATGCTTCGACGTCGCGCGAAGCTTCGTCGGCGCGGCGCTCGTTGGCCGAGCAGTGCACGCCCAGCGCGTCCCAGATGGTCTGGTCGCCTTTGGATTTCGGCTCCTTGCCTTCCTGCTTGTCTTTCAGTGCCTGGCGGCGCTGTGCGTTCGAAATCGTGGTGTTCAGCACCGACTTGTCGGCAAGCTTCGGTTCGTACTTCTTGCCCGCCAAAATCGCCTTGATGGCGCGGTGGGTCAGCAAGTCCGGATAACGGCGGATCGGACTGGTGAAGTGGGCGTAGGCCTCGTACGCCAGGCCGAAGTGGCCGATATTGTCAGGGCTGTACACCGCCTGCTGCATGGAGCGCAGCAGCATGGTTTGCAGCAGCTGCGCGTCCGGGCGTTCCTTGATCTTCTTCATCAAGTCGGCGTAATCGCGGGCCACCGGCGTATCGCCGCCGCCCAGCGACAGGCCAAGCTGTTTGAGGAAGTCGCGGACCTGGGTCAGCTTTTCCTTGGTCGGCCCGGCATGGATACGGTAGGTGCCCGGATGCTTGTGGCGCAGCAGCAAGTCCGCCGCGCACACGTTCGCCGCCAGCATGCACTCTTCAATCAGTTTGTGCGCATCGTTGCGGGTGCGCGGGATGATCTTTTCGATCTTGCCGGCCGGGTTGCAGACGATGTAGGTCTCGGTGGTTTCGAAATCGATCGCACCGCGTTCCTGGCGCGACTTCTGCAGCGCATGGTAGACGTCGTACAGGTTCTGCAGGTGCGGCACGATTTCCGCGCGGCGCGCTGCTTCCGGCCCCTTGGTGTTGCCGAGGATGGCCGCCACTTCGGTATAGGTCAGGCGCGCAGCCGAGTGGATCACGGCTGGATAGAACTGGTAGGCCTTGAGTTCGCCCTGCGCGGTGATCACGGCATCGCACACCAGGGTCAGGCGGTCGACGCGCGGATTCAGCGAGCACAGGCCGTTCGACAGCTTCTCCGGCAGCATCGGGATCACGCGGCGCGGGAAGTAAACCGAGGTCGAACGCTCGATGGCATCGCCATCCAGGCCGTCGTTCGGCTTCACGTAGTGCGACACGTCGGCAATCGCCACGATCAGGCGGAAGGCCTTGCTACGGCCGACTTTCACCGGTTCGCAATACACGGCATCGTCAAAGTCGCGCGCATCTTCGCCGTCGATGGTCACCAGCGGTACGTCGCGCAGGTCGACACGCTCGCCCCAATCGGCTTCGTGCACCACGTCCGGCAGCTTGGAAGCCTGCTTCAATGCGGCATCCGAGAAGATATGCGGCACGCCGAACTTGCGCACGGCGATTTCAATTTCCATGCCCGGGTCGTCCATATCGCCCAGTACTTCGACGATCTTGCCCGATGGCTGCTTGAAGCGGCCTGGCTGCTCGGTCAGCTCCACGCTGACGATCTGGCCCGACTTGGCTTTGCCGACGGCGCCCTGCACCAGAATATCCTGGCTGATGCGCTTGTCTTCCGGCGCCACGACCCACACGCCGTTTTCCTTCAGCAGGCGGCCGATGATGTGGGTGGTGCCGCGCTGGACCACTTCAACAATGGTGCCTTCCGGGCGGCCACGGCGGTCGTAGCCGATGATGCGGCCCAGTACCTTGTCGCCGTGCAGCACCTTCTGCATCTCGCGCTCGGCCAGGAACAGGTCTTCGCCCGGTTCGTCAGGAATCAGGAAGCCGTAGCCGTCGCGGTGGCTGGACACGCGACCGGCAATGAATTCGGAATGGTCCGCCAGCACATAGAAGCCGCTGGTATCGGAACGGATCTGGCCGTCGCGCTCCATCGCATTCAAGCGGCGCGTCAGGACGGCTTGGGAATCGGCTTTGACTTTGAGCGACAGCGCCAACGTGCGCAGGTCGAGCGGCGCTTTGGCGCTGCGGAAGATGCCGAGAATCTCTTCGCGGCTAGGAATGATATGAGTGGAGTTCAAAAGTTCTTCAGTAATCTTATTATTGGTTGTTAGTGTAACAGGAAGGGCCGTGCACAAAAATCTTTCGCAGGCCCTTTGACATCGGCAGAGTTTCCTCTATAATTCTGGCTCTCGCAGCGATGCGGGAATGGCGAGTTGATGTGCAGCGTGGAATGAAAGTTCATCTGGCGCAAAACTCACCAAAGCAGTATGATAGCAGATGTTGTTGCTAATGCCCACGTGGCGGAATTGGTAGACGCGCATGGTTCAGGTCCATGTGCCGCGAGGTGTGGGGGTTCGAGTCCCTCCGTGGGCACCAAAAATTCCGCAGAGAAGCCGCTGATTTCAGCGGCTTTTTTGTTTTCAACTGTCGGATTCATTGACGCCCCAGCCTCCCCGGCTGTCGCGCGCCACGCAGAAGCGGCGGCGCGCATACTTCTTGCGGCACCCTCCCTACCCACCAATCTGTAGGAGACCGCCATGAAGACCTTGCTCGCCGGCCTTTTGCTGGCTGCCAGTACCGCCTCAGCAGCGCCTGTTTTCAATTTCAACTACGTCGCCGGCACCTCACTCCAGGCGCAGCAAGGCTTCCAGGCCGCAGCCGCGCGCTGGTCAAGTTTGCTGAACGATAATGTGACGATAAATTTGACGGTCGGCTTCAACTCCCTTGGCGGCGGGATTCTTGGGCAGGCAGCCTCGGCGGAAGACTTCCATACCTATGCCTCAGTCCGCAATGCACTGGCGGCCGACGCCACTTCGGCTGCTGACGCGACCGCAGTAGCCCACCTGCCTGGCGGCTCAACCTTCGGCATGCTGATCAACCGCACCGCCAACAACCCCAACGGGGCCGGCAGCGCCCTGCCCTATGTCGACAAGGATGGCGACGCCAACAACCAGATCCTCTCTATCACGAATGCCGAAGCAAAAGCCATCGGCCTGGCTGTCACACCGCAAACCCTGTCGGGCTGCATCGGCAATTGCGACGGCTTCATCCAGTTCAACAGCGATTTCAATTTCGACTTCAATCCGAACAACGGCACCGACGCCAACGCTTTCGACTTTATCGGCGTGGCGGCGCACGAGATCGGCCACGTGCTGGGCTTTATCAGCGGCGTCGACATCCTGGACGGCAACTCCCCGCCCTACAACGGCCCGTTCAACGACAACCTGTTCACCTATGTTTCCGCGCTTGACCTGTTCCGCTACTCCACCATGAGCGCAGCGCATGGCGTGATCGACTGGACCGCAGACAACCGGGCAAAATATTTTTCGCTCGACGGCACCACGGTGGGGCCGGAATTTTCCACCGGCGAGAACTTTGGCGACGGCCGCCAGGCCAGTCACTGGAAGGACAACCTGTTCATCGGACTGATGGACCCGACTGCCGGCCTCGGCGAAACTCTGCAGATTACCGGTAACGACATTACAGCGATGGACGCCATCGGCTGGAACGTGGCAGCCATTCCCGAGCCGTCGGGCTGGGCCATGCTGGCCGCTGGCCTGCTGCTGATCACGGTACGCCAGCGTAGCCGTTCCAACAAGCTTTCATAAATGTCTTGACGCCTGGGCATCGGGCCATTACTATGCGTGCCTCGTTGCAGAACAACGCGACAATGCCCACGTGGCGGAATTGGTAGACGCGCATGGTTCAGGTCCATGTGCCGCGAGGTGTGGGGGTTCGAGTCCCTCCGTGGGCACCAAAAATTCCGCAAGAAAGCCGCTGAAAAGCGGCTTTTTTGTTTTCCGCCAAGTTCGGGGTCAGGTCTGTCATTTGGACTCAGCAACCAAGCATTTGATCTTCATCAAATCATATCTGCGAATTTCTGCAGTCGAATAATCTGCGCCGCAAATATTTGCAGCATGACTTTTCCGCCCCGCCTCTTGAGAAATATCAAATGTGCGCGGCAGCTGTCCAAATGACAGACCTGACCCCGAATTGGAAAAAGTTGCACGAAATTATTAATTAACACTTGACCGATTCGGTCTCGGCCATTAATATGCGTGCCTCTGTTGCACACAACACCGCAACAGAGAGTTGAAGAAGTTAGCGCCCACGTGGCGGAATTGGTAGACGCGCATGGTTCAGGTCCATGTGCCGCGAGGTGTGGGGGTTCGAGTCCCTCCGTGGGCACCAAACGCTACCTTCTGAGACAAATGCAGTAACAGTGCCCACGTGGCGGAATTGGTAGACGCGCATGGTTCAGGTCCATGTGCCGCGAGGTGTGGGGGTTCGAGTCCCTCCGTGGGCACCAAGAATTCCGCAGAAAAGCTCCCTTCGGGGAGCTTTTTTCATTTATGCGTTCAACGCCGCTTCCACCGCCTGCGACAGGCTGCGGGTTGGTCGGCCAATCAGCGTCTCCAGCGCTTTCCCATCATCGAACAAGCCGCCGCGTGCGGAGCCAGCATCCGAATCGGCCAGCAGTTCAGGCCATGGCGCGGGCACGCCAACGCCAGCCAGCACGCCAGCAAACTCCGCCGGCGGCACATCGCGGTACACGGCGGCCTTTCCTGATTGACGCGCTGCCTCGGCGGCCAGTTCCGCCAGGGTGAACGACGTGCTGCCAGCCAGTTCATAGACTTGCTGCGGAGCTTCCGTGGTCAGCACGGCCACCGCGGCAGCCGCATAGTCCGCACGCGCGGCTGCCGAAACGCGCCCCTCGCCTGCGCTGCCCACCATTTCGCCCCACTGTACGGCACCCTGGATGCGGCTATCGAAATTCTCGAAATACCAGCCATTGCGCAGGAAGGCATAGGCCAGGCCGCTGTCGCGAATGGCTGTTTCGGTGGCGACGTGCTCGTCGGCCAGTCGCAGCGGCGAGCTGTCGGCGTGCAAAATGCTGGTGTAGGCCAGCAGCTTCACGCCGGCACGTTTTGCCGCATCGACCACCGCAAGATGCTGGGCCGTGCGCTTGCCAACCTCGTTGGCCGAGACCAGCAGCACGCGGTCGGCGCCGGCCAGTGCCGCATCCAGGCTGGCCGCGTCTTCATAATCGGCATGGCGCACCTGCACGCCACGCGCCGCCAGGTGCGCCACCTTGGCCGGATCACGCACGGCCGCCACGATTTGTGCTGCCGGCACCTTGTCCAGCAAGCCTTCCACCACCAATTGACCCAATGCGCCCGAAGCGCCAGTTACCACGATCATGTTTTTCTCCTTGGTTGAAAACAGTGCAGGGCTATAATAGGATCAACACTAACTTTTCGTAAGTACGTACTTTTTTGTAAGTATGGAAAAAACTTCAAAATCATTGCGGGCCTCCCTGTCCCGCCGCTCGGCAAGGCCGGGCAATGTGCTGGCTGCGGAATGTCCATCGCGCACGGTATTGAGCCACGTCACCAGCCGCTGGGGCGTCCTGGTGCTGGTGGTGCTCCTCGGCGGCATGCACCGCTTCAGCCAGTTGCGCAAGGAAGTGGGCGGCGTCAGCGAGAAAATGCTGGCGCAGACCCTGGTGGCGCTGGAGAGCGACGGCTTCGTGCTGCGCACCGCCCTGCCCGTCATCCCGCCGCATGTCGAATACAGCCTGACGCCGCTGGGCCGCGAGGTCGCCGAGCGGCTGGAAGTCCTGGTTGACTGGATCGAGAACAACCTGCCGCGCATCCTGGTTCCACAGGTCGAAGCCGAGGCCGAGGCCAGCTTGTAATACACTGGCAGCGTGGAACCGAACAACACCATCCTCGTTGCTACCGGCGCCAGTCTCGATGTGGCGGCGCTGGAGCTGGCGCTCGCCCGGCACGACTACCGCGTCGAATCGGTCGCCAGCGGCCAACACGCGCTGGAGGTGGCCTGCGCCGGCGGCGTGGCACTGGTACTGCTGGATACCGCACTGGCCGGCGGCGCCGCACTGGAATTGACTGGCCAACTGACCCAGGCCGACGCCAACCGCCGCATTCCGGTGCTGCTCATGTCGCACCGCCCGTCCAACGACGAAAAGGAACGCGCCGCCCGCGCCGGCGCCGATGGCTATTTCACCCTGCCGCTGGCCACCACCAGCGTCGTGGACCATGTGCTGTTCGCGCTGCAGGGCCAGCGCATCGGCGGCTTCGACCTCGAGGTGAACTACCACATGATGGCAGCCGCCTCGCCCGACGCCGTGGTGCTGATCGACATGGACAGCGGCCGTCCGGTCGACCTGAACCACCGCGCCGAACAACTGCTGGGGCGCAGCGCGCTGGAGTTGCTGACCGCCCCGTTCTCGGCCTTTTGCGACCCGCTGGAGATGAACGCGATGATGCAAAGCGTGCTGGCCGGCGAGCTGCGCGTGCATCGCATCAGTTTCCGCCACAGCAGCGGGCGCATGGTCGAATGCAATGCCCGCGGCGTGCGGATCGCCAAGCCGGGCCGCCGCCTGTTCCATATGCGCCTGGTCGACGTCACAGGCACCCAGCGTGCGGACGACCTGCGCGTCGGCCAGGAGCGCCTGCTGGAAATGATGGCGCGCGGCGTGCCGCTGGAAGACACACTACACAAGCTGGTGCAACTGGTGGAATCGCAATCGCCGGGCGTGCTGTGCTCCGTCATGCTGCTCGACGAAGACGGTGTGCATATGCGCTGCGCCTGCTGCCCCAGCCTGCCCGCCTCCTATGCGGCCCTGCTCGAGGGGATGGCGATCGGCCCCGGCGTGGGCTCCTGCGGCACTGCCATGCACCGCCGCGAAGCCGTGGTGGTATCGGACATCGAACACGACCCGCTATGGGCGCCCTACCTCGACCTGATCCGCGACTACGGCCTGCGCGCCTGCTGGTCCATGCCAATAATGCAGGACGAGAACACGGTGCTCGGGTCCTTTGCCATGTACTACCGCACCGTGCGCCATCCGGATACCGAAGAACAGCGCCTGATCGGCGTGGCCAGCCACCTGGCGAGCATCGCCATCGAGCGCGCCCGGCGCGAGGCCGAACTGGCGCGCCACCGCAGCCACCTGGAAGAACTGGTCGAAGCCCGCACCGCCGAACTGACGCGCGCCAAGCAGCATGCGGAGCTGACCAGTGAAGAACTGCAAGCGGCACTGGAGAACCTCAGCATGACGCAGGACGAACTGGTGCGGCGCGACAAACTGGCCGCCCTCGGTTCGCTGGTGGCCGGCGTGGCGCACGAACTGAATACGCCGATCGGCAACAGCCTGATTACCGCCTCCACCCTGGCCGACCATACGGCGGCCCTGAGCAGCCAGGTCGATTCCGGCATCCGCCGCTCGGAACTGGATGCCTACTTGGAGCGAGCGCGCGAAGCGGGCGATATCATCCAGCGCAACCTGCAGCGCGCCGCCAGGCTGGTCGGCAGCTTCAAGCAGATCGCCGTCGACACCAACGACACCCAGCGCCGCCACTTCTTCCTCGACCAGCTGTTGCAGGAAATGCTGGCGCCCCTGTGGGCCACGCTGCCGCAACCGCGACCCAACCTGGTGCTGGACGTGGTGCCCGGCCTGCAGCTGGACAGCTATCCGATTCCGCTTAGCCAGGCCGTGGGACACCTGGTCGACAACTGCATCACCCATGCTTTTTCCGCGCCAGGGGAAGGCGAGCCGACGGTTACCATCACCGCCAGCGCCGAGGGCTGCGACGTGCTGCTGTCGGTGGCCGACAACGGCGTCGGCATCCCGGCGGACCACCTGCACCGCGTGTTCGATCCTTTCTATACCACCCGGCTTGGTTCCGGCCAGTCGGGCCTGGGCCTGTACATCACCCACAATATCGTGACCGGCGTGCTGGCGGGTCATATCGACGTGGCCAGCACGCCCGGCCACGGCAGCACCTTTACCATGCGCCTGCCGGCCACCGCCCCGCTATGAAACGACTGATCGCCATCCTGCTATTGGCCGCCACCGCGGCCGGCAGCGCCACCGCCCGCCCGGCCTGGTGGTACTTGTACCAGAGCCGCATCGACGGCCAGCGCGCCTGCTCGCAAACCCCGCTCGGCAAGGGCTGGGTACAAATGGCCGGCCCGTTTAAAGATGCCCATTGCGAAAACTTGGTGCGTAATAAATAATGAAGCCAAAGCAAGAAGCAACGCCATCCCACCTCGACAAGGAGACCGTATGTTTCAGAATCCCGAGCAGTTTGCCAACGCGACCAAGACGCTGTTTGAGTTCCAGCTGGAGACCTTCAACACCCTGACCAACCGCGCCATGCAAGGGGTGGAGCAAGCAGTGGCCCTGAACATCGCGACGGCCAAAAAGGCGCTCGACGACCAGATCGAGGCTGGCCGCAAGGTCAATGCTTCCGCCACGCCGCAGGAAGCCATGGACGTGATCAACGCCCGCCTGCAGCCCGGCATGGCCGCCACCAACGCCTACAACCAGCAACTGGGCGCCCTGCTGACCGAAATGTCGAACGACTTCCACAAGGCTGCCGACGCCCACCTGGCCGAAGCCAAATCCAACCTGAGCGCCCTGATTTACGACGTGACCAAGAACGTGCGTCCCGGCTCGGACAACGCAGTGGAGATTGTCAAAAACGCCATTGAAAACGCCTTCAAAGGCTATGAACAGGTGACGCAGGCCACCCGTGACGCCGTCACCGCCTTCGAGCAGCAGGTCGAGAAAGCCAACGCGGCCAGCAAGAAGGGCTGACAATACAGGCTGCGGCGCGTTATACTGTATATAAATACAGTTTTCTCGCCGCTTCGCCTGCATGAACCAAGTCCTTGAAAATCCGTTCTATTACCTGGAGAACTTCCACCAGGTCCTGCATTGGATTGGCGAGCGCTATAGCGACCTGCTGACGGAGGAGGAAGCCAGGTTCCTCGCCAGCTTCCCCGCCCTGCCCCAGCCATCCCGCGCCCTGTTTGTGCGCATGGTCATGCGCAAGGGAGAGCTGTTCCGCGCCTCCAAGTTGAGCTACCCCGAGATCGGCTGCACCATCGCCGCCGCCGGCCCGCTGGTCGAGCAAGGCTGGGTGGTGCAAGACCCCGAGCTGACGCTGGACGAGCTGTTCGAGCTTCTCCAAAAGCCCGAAATCACCCGTGTGTTTGCCCTGACCGGCGCCGAACGTAGCGCGCGCAAGGCCGACCAGCTGGAGGCCCTGCGCGAACGCCACGAAGGCAGCCACCGCTTCACGTCCTGGTATGCCGATGCCGGCGACCAGGTCTACCACATCCTCTCCAAGCCCCTGTGCGACCGCCTGCGCCTGATCTTCTTCGGTAACTTCCACCAGGACTGGTCGGAATTCGTGCTGTCCAACCTGGGCATCTACCGCTACGAAAAAGTCGAGTTTTCTCCGGCCGCTCGCGGCTTCCGCTCGCGCCGCGACATCGACGATTACCTGGCGCTGCACGCCTGCCGGGAACGATTCGCAGGCGGCGAAGACCCGCTGCACCTGGCACGAGAACTGCCAGCCCTGGGCGACGACAACGAATGGCTGTACAGCCGCCGCCAGAAAATGCTGTTCCAGTTCGGCCAGCAGCTTGAGAAGCTGGGCAACTGGGCCGGCGCCTTCGAACTGTACGAGCAATGCGCCTACCCCGGCGCCCGCGCCCGCGCCATCCGCGTGCTGGAAAAAGACGAGCGGATCGGCCTGGCCTACGAATGGCTGCAACGCGCGCAGGCCGCGCCAGAGAGCGAAGCCGAACGCCAACAGTTGCTGCGCATGGCGCCGCGCCTGCGCCGCAAGCTTGGCCACATGCGCGAGCCCGCCCATAAGCCAACGCCGGTCGAACGCATCGACCTGGTGCTGCCGATGCCGACCGAGGAGTGGTGGGTGGAAGGCGTAGTGCGCGACCATCTGTGGCAGGAGGAGGCGCCCTGCTTCTACGTGGAGAACGCGCTGGCCAATTCCTTGTTTGGCCTGCTGTGCTGGGACGCGGTGTTTGCTGCCATTCCCGGCGCCTTCTTCCATCCCTTCCACCACGGCCCGGCGGATTTGCACAGCGCCGACTTCCAGCGCCGTCGCTCCGCCCTGTTCGAAGCCTGCTTCGCGCGGCTCCAAGACGGCAGCTACCGCGACGCCATCCGCGCCACCTTCGCCGCCAAGTCCGGCCTGCAGTCGCCCTTCGTCTACTGGGACGCGATTGATGAAGAACTGCTCGGTCTCGCGCTGGACTGCATCCCGGCTGCCCATCTGAAGCTGTGGTTCGAGCGCATCCTGCTCGACATCAAGGCCAACCGCAGCGGCTTCCCGGACCTGATCCGCTTCTGGCCCGCCGAACAGCGCTACCAGATGGTCGAAGTCAAAGGCCCGGGCGACCGCCTGCAGGACAACCAGTTGCGCTGGATCGACTATTGCGCCGAGCATGGCATGCCGGTGTCCGTGTGTTACCTGGCGTGGCAGGAATGACGTACACCATCGCCGTCCGTGCCCTGTGCGAGTTCACCGCCAAGCAAGGCGACCTGGACCTGCGCTTCACGCCCACGCCCACCGCGCAGGAAGGCATTGAAGGCCACGCCATCGTCACCAGCCGCCGTGGCGAAAAATATGAGCGCGAGGTCAGCCTGTCCGGCGATTTCGGCCCGCTGCATGTGCGCGGACGCGCCGACGGCTACGACCCGCGCCAGAACCAGCTCGAAGAAATCAAGACCTACCGCGGCGACCTGTCGCGCCAGCCCGCCAACCACCGCATCCTGCACTGGGCCCAGCTCAAGGTCTACGGCCATTTGCTGTGCACCGCACGCAAACTGACTGCCCTGCGCCTGGCCCTGGTCTACTTCGACATCGGCACGCAAAAGGAAACGGTGTTCACCGAGGAAGCCGATGCCGCTTCCCTGCGCCTTTTCTTCGAAGAGCAATGCGGCCGCTTCGTGGCCTGGGCCGAGCAGGAACTGGCGCACCGCACCGCGCGCGACGAGCAACTGCGCGCCTTGCGCTTCCCGCATGCCGACTTCCGCCCCGGCCAGCGCCAGCTTGCGGAAGCCATGTACAAGGCCAGCGCGCGCGGCTGCTCGCTGCTGGCGCAGGCGCCGACCGGGATCGGCAAGAGCATCGGCAGCATCTTCCCGATGCTGAAAGCCAGCGCCGAACATGGCCTGGACAAAGTATTCTTCCTCGCCGCGAAAACCAGCGGCCGCAGCATGGCACTCGGCGCGGTCGAGACCATCAAGCGCAGCGCGCCTTTGCTGCCGCTGCGCGCGCTGGAGCTGGCGGCCAAGACCACCGCCTGTGAGAACCCGGACAAAGCCTGCCACGGCGAATCCTGCCCGCTGGCGCAAGGCTTCTACGACCGCCTGCCGGCCGCACGCGCCGCCGCCTTGCAGCAGCCCATGCTGGACCGCGCCTCGGTGCGCGAAGTCGCGCTGGCGCACCAGGTCTGCCCCTACTACCTGCAATCGGAATTGGTGCGCTGGGCCGACGTGGTGGTGGGCGACTACAACTACTACTTCGACATCAGCGCCATGCTGTACAGCCTGACGCAGATGAACGGCTGGAAGGTCGGCGTGCTGGCCGACGAAGCACATAATATGGTCTCGCGGGCCCGCAAGATGTATTCCGCCGAAATGGACCACGTGCGCCTGCGCGTGCTGCGCAAGACTGCGCCGGAAGCGCTGCGCAAACCGCTCGACCGCGTGCATCGCCAATGGAGTGCGCTGGAGAAGGCGCAGGAAGCGGAATACGCCAGCCACGCCGAACTGCCCGAAAAGTTCATGGGCGCGCTGCAAACAGCCTGCACCGAGATCGGCGACTACATGGCCGAACATCCCGCATGGTTCGATGCCGACGTGCTGGATTTCTATTTCAATGCCCTGCTGTTCGGACGCCTGGCGGAAAGCTTCGGCGAGCACTCGCTGTTCGACATCGAGAAATCGGACGGTGGCCGTGGCGCCGCCGCAGGCCGCATGAACTCGGTGCTTTGCATCCGCAACATCCTTCCGGCGCCCTTTCTCAAGCAGCGCTTTGAAGCCGCACATGCGGTGGCCCTTTTCTCCGCTACGCTCAGCCCCTGGAACTACTACGCCGACACGCTTGGCATGCCGCCCGAAACGGCATGGGTCGATGTTGCCTCGCCTTTCGACGCGCAGCAGCTCCAGGTGCACATCGCTAGCCACATCTCCACCCGCTACCAGCACCGCGACCGCTCGCTGGCGCCCATCGCCGCGCTGATGGGCGAGCAGTATCAACGCCAGCCCGGCAACTACCTTGCCTTCTTCAGCAGCTTCGATTACATGGAAAAGGTGGCCGATTTGTTCGCCGCGCGCCATCCGGACGTGCCGCTCTGGCGCCAGGAGCGCCGCATGGATGAAAGCGCGCGCGACGCTTTCCTCGCACGCTTCCGTGCCGGCGGCGAAGGCATTGGGTTTGCAGTACTGGGAGGATCTTTTGGCGAAGGCATCGACCTGCCGGGAGACCGCCTGATCGGCGCCTTCATCGCCACGCTAGGCCTGCCGCAGATTAACCCGGTGAACGAGCAAATCAAGGCCCGCATGGAAGCGGCCTTCGGCGCAGGCTACGACTACACCTACCTCTACCCCGGCCTGCAGAAAGTCGTGCAAGCCGCCGGCCGCGTGATCCGCACCACCAGCGACCGCGGCACCGTCCACCTGATCGACGACCGCTTTGGCCGCCCGGAAGTCCAGGCCCTGCTGCCCGCCTGGTGGCAAGTGGGCGCCAGGGAAGCCGGCTAGTCCGCCTTTCGCCACAGCCGGTTCAATTGCATTG
>CAMLSG010000110.1 GCA_946482635.1 uncultured Duganella sp. | reverse complement strand
TCGAGGAAGAACAGCGGCTCGGCGCCCTGCACCAGGATGTCGTTCACGCTCATGGCCACCAGGTCGATGCCCACGGTGTCGTGGCGGTTCAGCTCAAACGCCAGTTTCAGCTTGGTGCCGACGCCGTCGGTACCGGAAACCAGCACCGGCTCCTTGTATTTCTTGCTGATCTCGAACAGCGCGCCGAAGCCGCCGATGCCGCCCATCACGCCTTCGCGCATGGTGCGCTTGGCGAATGGCTTGATCGCTTCAACTAGGGCGTCGCCGGCGTCAATATCGACACCTGCGTCACGGTAGGACAGGGAAACATTCGAAGGTTGGCTCATGGTGTTGTCGCAACTGAGGCGGAAGAATGGAAAAGCGGTGGCCGAATACGGCAAGTCCGCTATTTTAGCATTTTTGCCCCCGCATTTTCTCTTGTTATCCGCCGTTTTCAGCCACCAGAGCGGCAAATTTCCCCAAATCCGGGGCGCGCCCCAAGCTTCAGCAGGCGTTGCGCCAGCTCTTCGTTCTTCTTTTCCAGCGCGACGTCATAGGGCGTCAGGCACTCGTTGTCCGGGCTAGCCTTGCCGTTCGGGTCGGCGCCCTGTTCGATGGCGAAGCTGACGCGGGTGGTCACGGCCGTCACGCATTTCTGCCATTCCGCCTCGAAGCGGTCGGCCGGCACCAGCTTGCGCGTCATGTCCTGATCGCATTCGCCCACCAGCCGTACCAGCATGCTGCGCTTGCCCCAGGTGCTGCCATTGGGGTCGGCGCCCAGGGCGACCAGCCGCTTGGCGGCGTCAAACTGGTCCTTGCGGATAAAGCGGTTGAGCAGGGCCGAATAAGTAGTGGACTGGACGTTCGGGTTGGCGCCGGCCTGGATCAGCAGCGCCAGGAATTCATTATCAGTCTCGCAATAGTCGCAAGTGGACAGGTTGATGCCCTTGGCGCTGGCGCCGTGTTCGACCAGCAGGTGGGCCAGCGCCAGGCGGCGCGGCCAGCTTTCCTGCGGGGCGTTGCGGGCGAAATAGGCCTGGCCCACGGTCTCCTGCAGCAGCACGGTACCCAGTTCGCCGGAGATGTCGGCCTTGCCGGCCAGGTATTCAAGGACGGCGAAGCGCTTGGCGTCCCTGGCCGGGTCGGGCTTGGTCAGGTAGGTATTGACGGCCACGCCCAGCATGTTTTCCGGCGCGAAGCTGGAGTCCTTCCTGGGGTCGAAGCGCTTGATGCGGTCCAGGTCGCCCTCGTCCGTTGCGTCGATGACTTTGGTGGACGGCTTCTTGAAGTTCACCGCCTCGGCGACGTTGGCGGCGGCGTTTGCCACGCTGGCCGCCGCGGCCATGGGCATGCACAGCAGGCGATTGAAGCCTTCGCACTTTTCGCCGTCGTCCGCTGCCATGGCAGGGGCATGCGCGGCAAACGCCAGGGACAGGGCCGCTACGGCGGCTTGGGTACGGACAGACAGCATGGCTTCCACTTCAAAGTTTATTTATAGAAATATTAAACTACTGGTAGGCCCGGCGCATGGTGTTTTTAACAGCAGAGGCGTTAGAATAGCCCTTCCTTCGTCCCGACCACGCCCCAGCAGATGCCTCTTCCCCTCTCGGCAGAACAAAAACAAACGCTATTCTGGGTATCGGTCTGGGCCGCCTTCTTTTTCCTGCTCTGGATCCTGGGTCCGGTGCTGACGCCCTTCCTGGCCGCCGCCATTTTCGCCTATGCGCTGAATCCTGCGGTCGACAAACTGTGCCGCCTGCGCCTGTTCAAGCGCTGGAAGATGCCGCGCGCGCTGGCGGTGTCCATCGTCATCACGCTGTTCGGCGCCGCCGTGCTGGCGCTGCTGCTGATCGTGGTGCCGGTGCTGCAAAAGGAAATCCCGCTGCTGCAGGCGGCCATTCCCGCTTCGCTGGCCAAGCTGAATGACACGCTGGGCCCGCGCCTGCAGCAACTGGGCGTGGAGTTCACGCTCGACGGCGCCAGCATCAAAGCCCTGGTGGCGGAGAAGATGGCGGAAAGCGGCAACCAGATCTGGACTGCCGTGCTGAATTCCGTGCGCACCGGCGGCAGCGCCGTATTGGGCTGGCTGGCGACGCTGGTGCTGATCCCGGTCGTGCTGTTCTACCTGCTGCTGGACTGGCACCAGCTGCTGGCGCGCATTGCCGCTGCCGTGCCGCGCCGCTATATCGGCGCCACCATGGAGATGGCACGCGAGTCGGACGCCTTGCTGGCCCAGTACCTGCGCGGCCAGTTGCTGGTCATGCTGGTGTTGTCGGTTTATTACTCCACCGCGCTGGCGGTGGCGGGCTTCGACGTGGCGCTGCCGGTCGGCATCCTGTCCGGCGTGCTGGTGTTCATTCCCTATCTCGGCTTCGGCCTCGGCCTGCTGCTGGCGCTGATGGCGGCGGTACTGCAGTTTTCCGACTGGAGCGGGCTGGTGGCGGTGGCCATCATCTACGGCCTGGGCCAGGTGATCGAAGGATTTTTCCTGACGCCGCGCCTGGTGGGCGAGCGCATCGGCCTCGATCCGCTGGCCGTGATCTTCGCTTTGTTGGCCTTCGGCCAGCTGTTCGGCTTCGTCGGCGTACTGCTCGCTTTGCCGGCTTCCGCCCTCTTGATGGTCGGTTTCCGGCACTTGCGCCGCCACTACCTGCGCAGCAGCTTTTATAATGCGTAGTGTGAAGATCGATTACGTTAGCAAAAAGTCCACAAAGCCGGGACAAGTCCAATGAAACAGCTGGTGCTTGACCTGGGTGCGGAGCCGGTGTGCACCCTCGAATCCTTCGAGGTGGGCCGCAATGCCGAGGTGGCGGCGCTGATGCGCCAGTTCGCCGAACGCAGCTCCCGCGAGCATTTCGCCTACCTGTGGGGGGAAATTGGCGCAGGCAAGTCGCACCTGCTGAAGGCGCTCGCCTCGAGCGAACGCGCCCGCTATATTTCGCCGTTTTCGATTGAAACCGAGTTCCTGTATTCGCCGGACGTGGACCTGTACCTGCTGGACGACTGCGAAAAGCTGTCGCCGGTGGCCCAGATCGATGCCTTTGCCCTGTTCAACGAGATCCGCGCCAACAACGCCTTCATGGTAAGCGCGGGCTCGGTCGCCCCGGCCGTGCTGCCGGTGCGCGAGGACTTGCGCACGCGCATGGGCTGGGGCCTGGTGTACCAGATCCATGGCCTGACCGACGAGGAAAAACTTGCAACGCTGACGCAGATGGCGGAAGCGCGCGGTTTGACCCTGTCCCCCGGTGTGCTACCTTACCTGCTGTCGCACTTCCAGCGCGACATGGTATCGCTGTCTTCGATGCTCGACTCGCTCGACCAGTATTCCCTGGAAACCAAACGCCCGATCACCCTGCCCCTGCTGCGCGAATGGCTGCAGGAGGAAGCGAAAGAATGATGAAACTCGCCCTGTTCGACCTTGACCATACCCTGCTGCCGATCGATTCCGATTTCGAGTGGGGCCAGTTCCTGTGCCGCGTGGGCGCCGTCGACGCTGATGAATTCAAGCGCCGCAACGAAGAGTTCTTCGCCCAGTACCAGGCGGGCACCCTGGATCCGGTGGAATACCTGGAATTTTCGCTCGGAACCCTGGCTGCGTTCGAACCTGAACGCCTGGCCGAACTGCAGCAGCAGTACATGACCGAAGTGGTGATGCCGAACATCCTCCCTGCCGCCCGCGCGCTGCTGCAAAAGCACCTCGACGCAGGCGACCTGGTGGCGATCGTGACGGCGACCAACCACTTCGTGGTGGCGCCGATCGCCGAGGCCTTCGGCGTGGAGCACCTGATTGCCGCGATGCCGGAGCGCGATGCCGCCGGCCGCATCACCGGCAAGCTGCTCGGCACGCCAACCCAGGGCGAAGGCAAGATCGTGCACACCAAGGCATGGCTGGAGAAATTGGGACACTCGCTGGACAGCTTCGAAAGCGTCCACTTCTACAGCGATTCCCATAACGACCTGCCCCTGCTGTCGATCGTCAGCCATCCGATTGCGACCAACCCGAACGCCAAGCTGTCCGAGCACGCGACCGCGCAAGGCTGGCCACTAATTCACCTGTTCAATGATTAAGAAATTCATCCGCAAGATCCTGGGCGTCAAGAACGCGAGACCCCGCAACGAACCGCTCGTGCTGGGCCCGAAGGACCATGGCATCGACCCGCGCATGGTGTCCAACAACGCGATCCGCGTCACCAGCACGCTGCAGGAAGCCGGCTTTGAAGCCTTCGTCGTCGGCGGCGCCGTGCGCGACCTGCTGCTGGGCGTAAAACCCAAGGACTTCGACGTTGCGACCAATGCCACCCCGGAACAGGTCAAGCGCCTGTTCCGCCGCGCCTTCATCATCGGCCGCCGCTTCCAGATCGTGCACGTGATGTTCGGCCAGGACCTGCTGGAAGTGACCACTTTCCGCGGCACCGCCACCGACAACGCGCCGAAAGACGAGCATGGCCGCGTGCTGCGCGATAACACCTTCGGCTCGCAGGCGGAAGACGCGGAACGCCGCGACTTCACCATCAACGCGATGTACTACAACCCTGCCACGCAGGAAGTGCTCGACTACCACGGCGGCATTGAAGATATCCGCGCCAAGACGCTGCGCATCATCGGCCAGCCGGAGGCGCGCTACCGCGAAGACCCGGTGCGCATGCTGCGCGTGGTGCGCTTTGCGGCCAAGCTGAAATTTTCCATTGAGCGTTCGACAGCCGAGCCGATCGGCGTCATGGCGCCTTTAATCGACAACGTGCCCGCGGCGCGCGTGTTCGACGAGATGCTCAAGCTCCTGACTTCCGGCCAGGCCCTGGCTTGCCTGCAGCAGCTGCGCAAGGAAGGCCTGCACCACGGCCTGCTGCCGATGCTGGACGTGGTGCTGGAGCAGCCGATGGGCACCAAGTTCGTGACGCTGGCGCTGGACTCCACCGACAAGCGCGTGATGGCCGGCAAGACCGTGTCGCCGGGCTTCCTGTTCGCTTCCCTCCTGTGGCACCAGGTGCTGGAGAAGTGGCAGGCCTACCAGGCGGCGGGCGAATTCCCGATTCCTGCCCTGCACCTGGCGGCCGACGAAGTGCTGGAGTCGCAGACCGAGAAGCTGGCGATCCAGCGCAAGATCGGTTCCGACATGCGCGACATCTGGGCCATGCAGCCGCGCTTCGAGCGCCGCAATGGCAAGAATCCTTACAAGCTGCTGGAACACCTGCGCTTCCGCGCCGGCTATGACTTCCTGCTGCTGCGCTGTGCTTCGGGCGAGATCGACCGCGAACTGGGCGACTGGTGGACGGCCTTCTACGAGGGTGACGAGTCCATGCGCGCCGAACTGGTGTCGGCGGCTTCGTCCGGCGGTGGCAAGAAGAAAAAACCTGCTGCGCGCCGCAGCCGCGCTGCCGCGCTCGACGACGCGCCGGTGGATGCGAATCCGGATGGCGAAGAAGGCGACGAGTCGGATGACGACGAATTCCTGAATCCACCTGCTGAAGGCGAGGCACCGGCACGCAAGCGCCGCCGCCGTCCTCGCCGTGGCCGCCGCAGCGGCGGTGGCGGCAACGCCCCGGCCGGCGAAGCTTGATGCCTGTTGCCGCCTATATCGGCATTGGCGCCAATCTTGGCGATGCGCGCGCCAATGTGCTGGATGCTTTCGAACGCCTGCGCAAGGTGCCGGGTTCCACGCTGGAGGCGGTGTCTTCGCTGTACCGTACGGCGCCCATCGATTCTTCGGGCGACGATTACATCAACGCGGTCGCCCGCCTGGAGACCTCCTTGCCCGCGCAGGCGCTGCTGGAAGCCCTGTTCGACATCGAGCAGGCCCATGGCCGCGAGCGTCCCTACTACAACGCCCCGCGTACCCTGGACCTGGACCTGCTGCTGTACGGGGATGAACAGATTGCGACGCCGACGCTTACCGTGCCCCATCCGCGCATGCACCAGCGGGCGTTTGTGCTGATGCCGCTGCTGGAGCTGGCGCCCGAGGTGGTGCTGCCAGGGCTGGGGCGCGCGGGCGACTTTGCGCCCTCTGTTTCAGACCAAGGTATTATCCGCCTTTGAACCGGTAAACCGGGGTCTGACCCGCAGGGTCAGACCCCGTCTGCTCGACCGCCGCAGGTTTCGGTTGTGCGCCGTTGATCTGCGTCGAAAGTCAAAGGCCTCGAACCAAACCCGTGACTTCAAAACCGTTGGGGGTCAGACCCTTCGGGTCTGACCCAGGTTTACCGGTTTTGCCCGCTGTGTACAATAGCGCTTTTCGAATTTAAGGACATCCCATGTCTGGCAACTTGCAAAACCCTTACCCGGCGCCTGCGCGTGCCGTCCCTACCAAGGCGGTCACGATCCCTTCGATTAACTCCTTGAAGGCAGCCGGCGAAAAGATCACCATGCTGACCTGCTACGACGCCAGTTTCGCCTCCCTGATGGACGGCTGCGGCGTGGAAGTGCTGCTGATCGGCGATTCGCTGGGCATGGTGTGCAACGGCCACCAGTCCACCCTGCCTGTTACCGTGCAGGAAATCGCCTACCACACTGCCGCCGTAGCCCGTGGTGCGAAAAACGCGCTGATCCTGGCCGACATGCCTTTCGGCTCCTACGCCACCCCTGAGCAGGCGTTCGGCAATGCCGTGCAACTGATCCAGGCCGGCGCGCACATGGTGAAGATCGAAGGCGGCGCCTGGGTTGCCGAAACCGTGCGCTTCCTGGTGGAGCGTTCGATTCCGGTTTGCGCCCACCTGGGCCTGACCCCGCAGTCCGTACACACGCTGGGCGGCTACAAGGTGCAGGGCAAGACCATCGAGAGCGCAGAGCTGCTGAAGCAGGACGCGCTCAAGCTGCAGGCTGCCGGCGCAGCCATGGTGGTGCTGGAAGCGATTCCTACCGCGCTGGGCAAGGAAGTGACCGACATGCTGTCGATGCCGACCATCGGCATTGGCGCAGGTCCGGACTGCTCGGGCCAGGTGCTGGTGATGCACGACATGCTGGGCGTGTTCCCGGGCCGCAAGGCGCGCTTCGTGAAGAACTTCATGGAAGGCCAGGTGTCGATCCAGGCTGCCGTGTCGGCCTACATCGATGCCGTCAAGGGCGGCACCTTCCCGGCACTGGAGCATTGCTTCTGAACCCGCTGAACGACGACGAGTACGACCGGCTCGATGAGCTGCTGGCCGAAATCGGCCCGCAGAGCATGGACGTCGCCAAGCTGGAAGGCTTCCTGACCGCGCTGGTGGTCGGCCCGGCCGAAGTGGCGCAGGAGGCGTGGTTGCCGGAAGTCTGGGGCGGCGCGGCCGGCAACGACGAAGCTGCCGCCCTGGCTGTGCGCCACCACGACTACATGCGCATATGGATGCAGAAGGATCCGGGCAGCTTTGAGCCGATCTACGAATGCGGCGGCAACTGGACGGCGGAAGCATGGTGCGAAGGCTTCATGGCCGGCATGAACATGGCGGCTGATGCCTGGGCGCCGCTGCGCGCCCAGCAGCCTGCCCTGCTGGTGCCGTTCCAGGTACCGCTGAACGCTGCCAAGGTGCCGCAGGCCGTCATCAGGATCAACGAATTCTTCCACACGCCGCAGCAGAAGGTGGCGAAGGCTGGCCGCAACGATCCTTGCCCTTGCGGCAGCGGCAAGAAATTCAAGAAGTGCTGCGGCGCTTAAACCTGGATCCAGGTCGTCTTCAACTCGGTGTACTTGTCGAAGGCATGCAGCGACTTGTCGCGTCCATTGCCTGACTGCTTGTAGCCGCCAAACGGCACCGTGATATCGTCGCCATCGTACTGGTTGACGTGCACGGTGCCCGCCTTCAGCGCCCGCGAAGTGCGGATCGCTTTCGAAATATCCGATGTCCACACTGCAGCATGCAGCCCATACGGCGTATCGTTGGCCTGTTTCACCGCCTCATCGAGGTCCTTGAACGACAGCACCGACAGCACGGGGCCGAAAATCTCTTCCCGCGCGATCTTCATCGTGTTCTGCACGCCGTCAAACAGCGTCGGTTCGACATAGAAACCGCCGGTTTCCTTGCGCACAGCATTGCCGCCAGCGAGTAGCTTCGCCCCCTCGTCGCGACCAGCATCGATGTAGCCCATCACGGTCTTCATCTGGATCGAGTCGACAATCGCGCCCATCACGGTCTTCTCGTCGAGCGGGTCGCCCGGCGCGTACGACGGCACCATGGCCAGCGCCTTCTCAAGGAACTTGTCCTTGATCGACTCTTCCACGAACAGGCGCGAAGGCGCGTTGCAGCTCTCGCCCTGGTTGAAGTAGATCGAGCCCACAGCGGCGGCAACGGCGGCGTCGAGATCAGGGCAGTCGGCGCACACGATATTGGCCGATTTGCCGCCCAGCTCCGTCCACGCACGTTTCAGGTTCGACTGGCCGGCCATCTGGATGATCTGCTTGCCCGTGCGCGTGGAACCGGTGAAGCCAATGCAGTCCACGTCCATGTGCATGGCCAGCGCGGCGCCGGCCTCGTTGCCGTAGCCAGGCAGCACATTGAACACGCCGGGAGGAATTCCCGCTTCCACCGCAAGCTCCGCCAGCCGCAGGGCCGATAGCGGCGATTTCTCGGACGGCTTGAGCACTACGCTATTGCCGGCCGCCAGCGCCGGAGCGATCTTCCACGCTGCCATCAGGAGCGGATAATTCCAGGGCACGATAGCGGCCACCACGCCGACCGGCTCGCGCGTGATCAGGGCCAGCGCATTGCCGGGCGTCGGCGCAATCTCGCCGTACACTTTGTCGATCGCTTCTCCGTACCAGCGGATGCAATTGGCCGCGAGCGTAACGTCGACCACCTGGCTGTACTTGATCGGCTTGCCCATATCGAGTGTTTCGAGCAGCGCCAGTTCGTCCTTGTTCTGCATCATCAGGTCCGCGAGCTTGATGAGAACACGCTTGCGCTGTGCCGGCGCCTGGTTCGCCCAGCGTCCGCTGTCGAAGGCGCGGCGTGCCACGGCAACAGCCTGGTCGACGTCGGCCGCATCGCAGCGCGCCGTCTGCGACAGGTAGCGGCCGTCGATAGGAGAAAGGTTGTCGAACTTGCGCTCGCCGCGCGCCCAGGTGCGTTCGCCGTTGATGAAGGCGCGACCGTCGAGGGTCAGCATCTTGGCCCGGTCGTGCCAGTTGATCGTTTCTTTTGCCATGGCTACATCCATCCTCTCTGCTGCAGGTCCGCATAGGTATCGTCAAGGCAGCGCCGGATCAGCGCCACCATTTCATCGATCTGCTCGCGCGTCATGACCAGCGGCGGTGCAATGATCATCCGGTCGCCCACCGCGCGCATGATCATGCCGTTGTTGAACATATAGCCGCGGCACACCATGCCCACTTCCAGCTTCGGATCGAAGTACTCGTGGCCATGTATTGTCGGGCCCTTGCGCCGCACGAGGTTCAGGCCTGCGACGAAGCCGCAGCTATTGGCATAGCCAACCAGCGGATGGTCGCCGAGCGTGGCGAAACGCTGCGCAAGGTATGGGCCGGTATCTTCGGCCACGCGCTGCACCAGCTTTTCTTCTTCGATGATACGAATCGTCTCAAGCGCCGCAGCACACGCGACAGGGTGGCCGGAGTAAGTAAAGCCGTGCGCGAACTCGCCGCCCTGCCCGATCAGCACCTCCGCCACGCGCTCGCCGACCAGCACGCCACCAAGCGGGATATAGCCCGAGGTGACGCCCTTGGCGAAGGTAATCAGGTCCGGCTTGAAGTCGAAATACTCGCAAGCGAACATGCGGCCGGTGCGGCCGAAGCCGGTGATGA
The DNA here is from genome assembly GCA_946482635.1 of uncultured Duganella sp. The sequence goes on along the minus strand of CAMLSG010000110.1, from coordinate 7,243 downwards.
CTTCGTCGGCGATCAGGAGAATGCCGTACTTGTCGCAGATGCGCTGGATCTCCGGCCAGTATGTGCGCGGCGGGATCACAACGCCGCCCGCGCCCTGGATCGGCTCGCCGATAAACGCCGCTACCTTTTCCGGGCCAACGTCCAGTATCTTCTGCTCCAGCCACGATGCGGCCTCGATGCCGAATTCGTCTTCCGACATGCCGCGTCCCGACTCGAGGTAGTTCGGCTGGCGGATGTGCACAATGCCGGGAATCGGCAAGCCGCCCTGCGCATGCATGCCTTCCATGCCGCCAAGCGAGGCGCCAGCCATGGTGCTGCCGTGGTAGGCGTTGAAGCGGCTGATGATGGTGTGGCGGTGCGGCTGGCCCTTCAAGTCCCAATAGCGGCGCACCATGCGCACATTGGTGTCGTTTGCCTCCGAGCCCGAGCCTGTGAAGAACACATGCTTGAAACCAGGCGGCGCAATCTCCGCCAGCTTGGCGGCCAGCGTCACAGCCGGCACGTTGGTCGTGTTGAAGAAACTGTTATAGAACGGCAGCGTTTCCATCTGGTCGAACACGGCCTTTGAGATGCTGTGACGGCCGTAGCCGACGTTCACGCACCACAGGCCGGACATGCCGTCCAGGATTTTCTTGCCTTCCGAGTCCCAGAGGTAGATTCCTTCGCCGCGCACCATCACGCGTACGCCGCGCTCTCCTAACGCCTTGTGGTCGGTGAACGGATGCAGGTAATGCGCGTGGTCGCGCGCCTGGAGTGTTTTGGTATCGTCCATGATCGCCCCTTCATACGTGCAGCAGCAGGTGCTCGCGCTCCCACGGGCTGATGACGGTCATGAACTCCTGGTGCTCCAGGTCCTTGATGGCGGCATAGACGTCGATGAAGCGCTCGCCCAGCACGAAACGCAGCTTGTCTTCGCCACGAAGTATCTTCAGCGCTTCCGGCAAGCCTTGCGGCAGTTCGTATTTCATTTCATACGCACTGCCGGTGGTCGGCGCGGTAGGTTCGAGCGATTCAGTCATCCCGAGATAGCCGCAAGCCAGCGTCACTGCCAGCGCCAGGTAAGGATTGGCGTCGGCGCCAATGATGCGGTTCTCAACGCGACGATCCTGCACTCCCGACTCCGGAACGCGGAAGCCGACGGTGCGATTATCCATGCCCCACTGGATGTTGATCGGCGCCGCCGTGTGACGCACCAGCCGGCGATAGGAATTCACATACGGCGCAACGATCGCCAATGCGCTCGGCATATAACGCTGCAGGCCGCCGATATAAGCTTTGAACAGCTGCGATGGTGAACCATCCTGGTTGCTGAAGATGTTCCAGCCGCTGCGCGCATCGACCACGCTCTGGTGGATGTGCATGGCCGATCCCGGTTCGCCTGCCATCGGCTTGGCCATGAAGGTGGCGTACATATGATGCTTCAATGCCGCCTCTCGCAAGGTGCGCTTGAAGAAGAACACCTTGTCGGCCAGGCCAAGTGGCTCGCCATGCAGGAAGTTGATCTCCATCTGGCCGGCGCCGATTTCGTGAATCAGGGTGTCCACGTCGAGGCCCATCAGGTCACAGTAATCGTAGATGTCCTCGAACAGCGGGTCGAACTCGTTCACCGCGTCGATGCTGTACACCTGGCGGCTGGTTTCGGCGCGGCCGCTGCGGCCAATCGGCGCCTTCAGCGGCAGGTCGGGGTCGGAATTCTTGTCGGTCAGGTAGAACTCAAGTTCCGGCGCAACGACCGGTTTCCAGCCTTTGTCCTCGAACAGTTTCAACACGCGGCGCAATACCGAGCGCGGAGCGAAATCGACGAGGCGGCCGTCGCTGAAATAGCAGTCGTGGATCACTTGCGCCGTCGGGTCGACCGCCCACGGCACCATGGTGATGGTGGTAGGGTCGGCCTTCAGGATCATGTCGCGGTCGGTGCTGGAGATGGCGCGGTCGTAGGCATCATCCTCGGTCGGATAATTACCGGTGACGGTCATGCCGAGCACCGCCTCAGGAATGCGCATGCCGCGCTCCTGGGTGAATTTGCCGCGTGGGAGAATCTTCCCGCGCGCGACGCCGGTCAGGTCAGGGACCAGGCATTCGATCTCGGTGACTCGCTTTTCATTGAGCCACTCGTCCATGTCGGTGTAACTGAAATTTTCGCGGATTGCCATAGCTTCCTCTCAGGTAGTTTAGAAAACAGCACTACTGAAGGAAAGCCACCTAAGGAATGCGATCCCTATGCACGCGGCATGCAAGGCCGAATGCGCTGAACATGCGCATGGAATCGCGGTTCTCTTCGACGCGCCATTCGGGGTGCCATTGCACCGCCAGCGCGAACGAAGGAGAAGCCGCGATGGAATAAGCTTCGATCAGGCCATCGTCGGAACATGCCTCGACTTGCAAGCCCGGCGCCAGGCGGTCAATGCCCTGCCCGTGCAGCGAATTCACTTGTATTTCGCTAGCACCATCGAGGATATGCGCCAGCAAGCCACCCTTTTCAAGTTTGACGCGATGGGCCGCTGCGTATTGCTGCTCAAGCGATTGCGTCTTGTCTTCGCGATGGTCAAAGTAGCCTGGAACCGTGTGCACGGATTGATGCAGCGTTCCGCCCAGCGCCACATTCACTTCCTGGAACCCGCGGCAAATCGCCAGGATCGGAATGCCGTGCATCAGCGCAGCGCGAATCAGCGGCAAAGTGGTCGCATCGCGCGCGTGATCTTCCGGCAGCGAGGGGTCAAGGGTTTCCTGCCCATACAGGCTTGCCTGCAAATTGGAGGCAGCGCCGGTCAGCATGATGCCGTTGGCGATGCCAAGCAGGCTTTCAATATCCGTGTTGTCGCCCAAGGGAGGAACTAACAACGGCTGGCAGCGCGCTCCCACAGCCACCGCATCAACGTATTTGTTTTGAGCGGCGTAGCTGGGATGGGAGCCTTTATTCTGGCTGCAGGCGGGGACCAGTACGATGGGGCGGCGCATGTTTAGTTTTTTTCGGTAACTATCAGTGTGCAGCTTGATCTTATTCCCAATTTTGGAATGTGGCAACCGTGCAGCGTGATACCCGGTATACTGGTTTTTTACTTTGGAGGTGAATCATGCTGACCCTGAAAGATCCCAGCCTTCTGCGCCAACAGTGCTTTATCGCTGGCCAATGGTGCGATGCCGACGGGGGCGCAACCATCAGCGTCACCAATCCCGCCACCGGCGAAACCCTTGGCACCGTGCCGAAAATGGGCACCGCCGAAACTCGCCGCGCCATCGAAGCCGCCAATGCCGCATGGCCCGAATGGCGCAAGAAACCGGCCAAGGCACGCGCCGCCATCCTGCGCAAATGGAATGACCTGATCCTCGCCAATGCCGACGACCTGGCCTCGCTGATGACGGCGGAACAAGGCAAGCCGCTGGCAGAATCCAAAGGCGAAATCACTTATGCCGCATCCTTCATCGAATGGTTTGGCGAAGAGGCCAAGCGTATCGCCGGCGAAACCCTGGCGTCGCCATGGCCCGACAAGCGCGTTGTGGTTACACGTGAGCCAATTGGCGTCAGTGCGGCGATCACGCCGTGGAACTTCCCGGCCGCGATGATCACGCGCAAAGCCGGACCGGCGCTTGCCGCGGGTTGCCCAATGGTGGTGAAGCCGGCGGAACTCACGCCCTTCTCCGCGTTGGCATTGGCCGTGCTGGCGGAACGCGCCGGCGTACCGGCAGGCGTATTCAGCGTGATCACCGGCGCATCGCGCGAGATCGGCGGCGAGATGACCTCCAACCCAATCGTGCGCAAATTGAGTTTCACCGGTTCGACGGCAGTCGGCCGCCTGCTGATGGAACAGTGCGCACCGACGATCAAGAAACTGTCGCTGGAACTTGGCGGCAATGCGCCTTTCATCGTATTCGATGATGCCGACCTGGACGCGGCGGTGGAAGGTGCAATCGCATCCAAATACCGCAACGCCGGCCAAACCTGCGTATGCGCGAACCGCATCTACGTGCAGGATGGCGTGTACGACTCCTTCGCGTCGAAGCTGGTGGAGGCTGTACGCAAACTCAAAGTCGGCAACGGCGCCGATGACGGCGTAACGCAAGGCCCGCTGATCGAGGAGAAGGCCGTCGTCAAGGTGGAAGAGCATATCGCCGATGCCGTTGGCAAAGGCGCACGCTTGCTGTTAGGCGGCAAGCGGCATGACCTGGGCCACAGCTTCTTCCAGCCAACCGTGCTGGCCGACGTGAACGCCGACATGCTGGTTGCGCGCGAAGAGACCTTTGGCCCGTTGGCGCCGCTGTTCCGCTTCAAAACCGACGAGGAAGCCGTAGCGCTGGCTAACGACACCGAGTTCGGGCTCGCAGCATACTTCTACTCGCGCGATATCGGCCGTATCTGGCGCGTGGCCGAAGGCTTGGAGAGTGGCATGGTGGGCGTGAACACCGGCCTGATCTCGACCGAAATCGCACCATTCGGCGGCGTCAAGCAATCGGGCCTTGGCCGCGAAGGCTCGACGCACGGCATCGACGACTACCTCGTCATCAAATACATCTGCATGGGCGGCATCTAGCGTGCCTCGCCTGCCCTGCGAACGCTGCGTTGTTTCACCACGCCCAACAGGGCCAGGCCTGCAGCCAGCATGGCATAGCTGAACGGCTCGGGAATCGGGATGGTGCCAACCGCGGTCTGTGCCGCGAACTCGAACGACAGGTCTACATAGATTTCGTCGTCCGTGGTATTGGCAAAGCCCAGCCAGAAATTCTCCACATTGGTGCTGCCTGCGCCTGTCGCCAGCTCGACGGTCCGCGCCAGGTAAGTCCACAACTCCGGCTGTCCAGCGGAGCGCATTTCGATCAGCGTGCCGGCCTTGCCCCAGGAAACCGAAAAGTCGGGGTCCTGGCGGATGACCGAGTATTCGGCCGTGCCGGCGACGGTCAAGGCAGCGTTAGGTGCGAGGAAGAACCCAAAGCGCTGATCCAGCCATGCGTTCGCCTTGCCGCCCGGGCCAAGATCGCTGTGGGCATCCGAAACGGCTCCGATGGATCCAGTCATGCCATACATGGCTTGCGCGGACGAATGCGCTGTCGCCAGGCCAAGAATATCGTTCGCAGTCCCGGTGACATGACGGCTGTCGGTTTGGGTGTTCAGCGCGACCGTGAGATCCCCGGAAAGGCCATCCGGACGGAAGCTTGCGGCGACACCGTCGTCCGGCTGAAGATCGAGGACGCCGAACTGCAGGTTCGTAACGCGCGCGGTAGCGGTGACGCCCGCGTCGGCGGCGGCGCTGGCCGCGACAAGAGCCAGCATTGCACCGGCCAGGAAGCTACTGAAAGATGGAATGAGGTTCATCGCAATCCCCTTTGTCAGCACGATTGACGGCGCAGTGCGCCCAACAGCATCAAGCCTGCGGCAAACATCGCATAAGCCGAAGGTTCCGGAATCGATGAAACGATCATGCCGGCGGCGGCAACGTATGTGTCGACAAGCACCTTGATGTCGTCGTCCGTGGAGTTCGCATACATCAGGTAAAAGTCCTCGGACCAACTGTCCCCGCCGCTGTCAGGGGTGGTATCCACGAAGTGGCGGAACACGGTGAAAGTTCCCTCCCACGTCTTGATCAGGGCAGCGGCAGAGACGTAACCGAGGGAATCGTAAGTCCCCACGTCCGTTCTGGCGATGGAAGTGGAGGCTTCACCGCGTACTGTGAGCACGCTGTGCGGCGCGATAGTAACGGTATAGTTACGGAAAACGGACGCACCGGTATCTCCCCCGACGGCCAGGTTGTCATACGCGGCGATGCCAGCTTTCATGCTGCCCACCTGATCATAAGAGAATCCCGCGAACGACGGGCCAGAGGTGTAAAAGACCGTTTCGCTCATCCCCTTGGCGATGGAGCGAGTGTCATGGCGTTCCAGCCCACCGGGACTGCGGTCGACAAGGTAGCGGCTGACCATGCCTTCCTCTCCATTGATGGTAATGCCGGCCGCCTGGCCATCGCTCGGCGTCAAGTCGATCACGCCAAACTGCAGATTGCTGATTTGAGACTCCGCAACGACACTGGGATCGGCCGCCGCCATGCTGCAGGCAGCGGCAAGCGCGGTACCGAGCAGTTCCTTCCGCACGATATGCAAGACGTTCATTGGTGGACCTCGACAGGTTTGGGTTGGGGGCTGTCAGCGCGCCCCAGCGCAATAACCGCAAAGTTGTCCTCGCTTGCATCAAATCAGTAACACTTTCGCAATTATTTCGCAGTCTACCTGCCGGATTTCACCGATGTGCTTTCGTTACCCGTGGTCATTACGTGGTTGAAGGTGCAGGCCAGCGTCAATGCGCCGCCATCGGGATCGATCGGTTTTTTGCTTCAGCCCAGCTATATTGCAGCAGGCTATCCAGTTCAACGTCTTGGCTTGCCAGTACCAGGCTCGCCATTGAGGCCACGAAGCCGTCAGGGCAATCGCCATTTAAAAGCTGCGACAGGCAGGCCGTTACTCGATGCTGAATTTCATTCACCCTTCGAAGCTCAGAAGGATGAGTAAGCTCATTTGTACCTACCTCATAGCTGTTTCGTCCAGCTACTGTGAGGTTAAAGCTTAGCCTGGCCAGGAATCGAAGCTGACATTCAAGGGGAAGTTCATTAATCCAGGTAGCTTCGTCTGAAATTGTTTGCATAGGTCTTGTAAGAAAATGGGTGAATCATATTCATGGTTTGCCAAACCATCTGGCTGCAATGGCAGCAGCGTTGCTTCTTTTGCTGGAGGAGTCACTGGCCCAGGCAACGATACCGTCAGGACGTATCACCAGCGCGCTTAGATCCAATCGCTCCTTTGCGGAACTCGCGACGTAGCGAATGCTATCGCCCCAGCGAGCGGCAATCTCCTTGAGCGAGTCGTCCCCATCGAAGTCGAGCAAAACCCCCTGCCCTTTTCGAAGGTGCATGTTCAACCTCGTTCCGTCGGCAAGCTCGAAATCAGGCGCGCTACGGCCAGCCAGCGGGTGAGCGTCGCCGAGATCGTAGCGGGTTTCGACGCCCCAAACGCGCCCGGCGAAATAGGTCGCGCCATCATCCGTCTGAATCAAGTCGCGGATGATCGCTTCCAGCGCACGCGAACTCGGGCCAGGACGCATCAATGCTACCTGCGCACGGGACCAGTCGAGGATTCGTGCGCCTTCCGGTTGCCGTTCGCGTTCGTAACTGTCAAGCAGATCGGCTGGAGCGGTTCCATGCAATGTCGCTGCAAGCTTCCAGCCAAGGTTCATTGCGTCGCCAAGCCCGAGGTTCAGCCC
>CAMLSG010000109.1 GCA_946482635.1 uncultured Duganella sp. | reverse complement strand
GCGCCGGCCTGCAGCAGGCCCATGTCCAGGGTGTGGATCGCCACGCCTTTCAGCACGTCCGGCACGTCGCCCTGGGCGATACGCAGGGCCAGGCCCTCCACTACCGCAGTCTTGCCGACGCCGGCCTCGCCGGTCAGGATCGGGTTGTTCTGGCGGCGGCGCATCAGGATGTCGATGGCCTGGCGGATTTCCGCGTCGCGGCCGATCACTGGATCCACCTTGCCGGCACGTGCGCGCTCGGTCAGGTTGGTGGTGAACTGGTCCAGCGCAGGCGTTTTGCCGGCCGGCTGCTGCATTTCGCCGACCGGGTCGCCGCCCAGGGCGCCGTCGCCGCCGGTGCCGGCAGCGCGCGTAGCCGCCGCAGCCTCGGCCTCTTCCGAATTGGCGGTCAGCTTGTCCAGGTGGTGCTTGATGTCGTCCGCTTCAAAGCGGTGGAACAGGGCCGAGCTGCGGTAAGCAAGCTGCGACAGTTCCGGATCCGTCAGCATGGCCTGCAGCAGGTGGCCGCTGCGAATGAACACTTGCTGGCCGGCCTGCAGGTCGAGCGAGGCGATCAGCCAGGCGTGCTCGAACAGCTTCGGCAGGCGCGCCGAAAACACGGGGGTGCGCGCGTTGCCGCTGCGGAAGCGCGAGATCTCGGCTTGCAGGTCGGACTGCAGGCGGCTGGTATCGACTTCAAAATGGCGGGCCAGCGCCACCATGTCGCTGCGCGGATTCTCCAGCAAGGCAAGCAGCAGGTGTTCCTGGTCCACTTCATACTGGCCAAGGCCAACGCAAATGCTGGCCGCACGGGTGGCCGCATTGCGGCAGGTGTCATTCAGTTTCCCGATCAGGGTCTTCAGGTTGATGCTCATCGAGCGGTCCTCACATTGTTAAACCATGGATGAAGTAGCGGACATCGGTGCGGTCTTCGCTTGCACCTTCGTCCGGTATAAAACTGTCCCAGCCCAGCCGCGCTCCGGCGCCAAGCGATGCCCCGGCAACGTCCTCGGCGCGCAGCACCAGGCAGATCTCATATTCCAGCGTCACGCCGGTAAACATCGACAGCAGCTTTTCCAGCGCAAGCGCGGCGGTGCCGCCGGGAAGGAAAGCGTCGAAATCGGCGCGCCGCAGCGGGCCGATGGTCAGCCGCATGCGCAAGTCGCGCTGCCAGACGCGCGAGCCGATCATGGCGGTGGCGCCCAATTGGGCCTGCTCGCCGCCAAGCACGGTCTGCTGCAGCGCAGGCACCACGCACCAGCAGCCGACGAACTGCGTGGCCGTAATGTCGACGCGGAAGTACTCGCCCAGCACGCGCGCCATGGTCGAGGCGGAGGCCGGCCGCTGGCGCAGCGCCGTGGCGAAATACGCCAGCGACTCGTCGCGTACGGCGCCAGTGGCGACGGCCTGGCGGCCCGACAGCCTTTGCGTCAGGCCCTTGCTGCCCAACCCACCCAGCGCCAGCAGCAGCGGCAGGAAACGGTCCTTGCCGTCGACCTGGTACTTGAGCTCCAGCCGGTACTTGCGCCACGCCTCGTAGAACAGCGACAGCGAACGGGTGGAAAACGCGTCGAGGAAGGCACGCGGGCCTTCGTCCTTGCCGTACAGCTGGTGCGCCGCTATCGTTTCGGTGTAATGCGCCGGCAAGGCGCCCGAGCTGCCCAGGAAACCCATGAAATTGGGCGTCATGCGCAGGTAGCGCAGTTGCTTGTTCTGCAAGGCCTCGGTCAGCGCCGGCGCGGTGGGCAGGATCTCGCGCGGTTCGGGATGCAGGGTTTCGAGCTGGCTGGCAGGAAAACGCAGCGTCACCGAATTCTGGAAGCGCATGAAATTGGCGATCGCGCCCTCCTGCGCCACGCCATTGCGGCGCAGCCATAGCTCGACCATCCGCACCGCCTGGAAGAACTGGAAGCGGAACGGCTCGGCGAACAGGCGCTCGATTACAGCAGGCTCAAATCGCCGCTTCGCGGTGTGCATCGCAGCAGCTCCTCCCCAGTCCTGTCGGCCACGACGACCAGTTGCGTAAAGCTGTTGGCATGTACGTACAGCCCCAGGAAGCGTTCAATCACCTGGGCGAAGGCATGGATGCCGCTGCCGACGAAAGCCTCTTCGTCGATCGTCAGCCGCACTTCCATGCCGCGCACCACGCAGGCGAAGGGATTCCCCGCCAGCCAGGCGTTGGCCGGCTTGTATTCGACCGATTCCAGGCCGCGAATCTGGCGCTGGGTGGAGGCCGAACGCGGCAAATCGTAAAGCCCCAGCATTTCCTGGAAGGCTTCCAGCCCGCCGCCCGACAGCGATAGGTGATTCAGGGACAGGTGCGACACCAGGCGCCAGTGCGCGCCATGTCCGCGCTCAAAGCGCTGGGAAGGCGTAGGCTTGCGCAGGAAGCTGATGCTGCGCACGCTGGAACCGCCCTCCAGGAACAGGTCGCCGCCGCGCAGGCCATAGGCCAGCGATGCCGGCAGGTCGCGGTTGGTACAGGTCAGTTGCAGGCTCAGGGTGTCGGTTTCCACCTCCGCCGGATCGAAATCGATGTCGACAACGGTGATTTCGGTTTCATAGCCGGGACTCTTGTGCGCCATCTGTTCGTCGCGCCGCATGACCCAGTAGTGGCCGTGCTTTTCCGGCGTTTCGCCGTGGCGCAGCGAGTAGAATGGCCGGAATTCCACAATCGATTCGCCCTGCGGCGTCTGGCGCACCATGCGCACCGCATCGATCGAATACACCTCGTAGGCGTAGGCGCGGCGCGCATCGGCCAGCACCGGGTAGCTGGCTGCCGTATGCGAAATGCGAATCGGCTCGCCGCGCTGGCGGAACAGGTTGACCACCGGGGTGCAGCCCAGCAGCAGGTTGTTGGTCGACAGCGTCGACAGCATGCGCGCCACATGCGAATCCGGGCGCAGGCCGCTCATCGCGATATGCAGCGTCAGGCGCTTGGTGCCGACCGGCAGCAGCGCGCACAGGGCCGCCAGGTCGATGTCGAAGAAATTGAACTTCTCGGGGAAGCAGAAATATTCGGTCAACAGGCGGTACGCCTGGTGCGAACGGGCCGAAAAGTCGATCAGCGCATCCTCTTCCTCAAAGCCGGCGGCGGCAACCGGGATGCGCGCCAGCGGCAGCCAGCGGCCATTGCCGTCGCACTCGACCCAGGCCTTGGCGCTGCGCATGAACAGCGCATCGCGCATCGCGGCGCAGAAGGAAGGCTCGCCGTCGATGAAGACGCGCAGGCTGGCAACACCCATCGCGGGCAAGCCAATCTGCTCGGACAAGGAGTCAATCGTGATCGCCAGGCCGGCGCCGGCGCCCGGCGGCAATTGCACCGCTTCCGGCGCCGCCAATGCGGCCGTGAACGAGGCCCGGCTCAGCGCCAACGGCGCCACCGTCACCGGATAGGAAGTACGGAAAGTACACGCGACGCCATTGACGGGCCGCGTGTTGAGCACCGTTCCGCGCGCGATCTCGCTGGCCGCCGTCAACTGGGCGGCGGTAGCGGCGTAATCCATGCGCGCAATCGAGCACGATGGAAACGGGCGCAGGTAGTGCGGATAAAGCACTTCGAACAGTGCTTCGGTAAATTCGGGGTAATCGTCGTCCAGGCGCTTCGACACGCGCGAATTCAGCAGCGCGAAGGACTGGATCATGCGTTCGATATGCGGGTCTTCGCATACCTCGCCGCCAATCAGCAGGCGGCCAGCAATCTTGGGATAACGCTCGGCGAACTCGCGCGCATAGCGCCGCAGGAAACCCAGTTCGCGCTCGTAATACGGCAGTAACTCTTCCAAATCATGCTCCCGGCAGCGCGCGGCGTGCCTTGCTAATCGTGTATTGCAGGCTGGATGGCTGCAGGACCGCGTCGAAGTTGACCGGCTCCTGAGCTGCGTGCAGCACCAGCAGCGCCGTAATGGCGAAATTCAGGCGATCGATGCCGCCCTCTTGCATTTCAAGCGAAGCCCGTACATTGCGCAGGCGCGGTTCATGCCGTGCGATGGCACGTTCCAGCCCCTGGCAAATGGCAGCGCGGTCGTCCGGGCTCGCCAGCGACATGCCGGCGAAATCGTTCAGCCCATAGCTGACGATGGAACGACCGCACTCCGGAAAGCGTTTGAGCAGATGCTCAGGGATGACGGTACGGGTATTCAGCAATGCTTCCAGGTCGCGCGCGACGGAGTCCTTCATCTCGTCGAGCGACATGCGGTAGACGGCCGCACTGCCGGAGCCGTCGCCAGGCTGGAGCAACCGGTCCATCAGCCCCGGTGCAAATCCCCTTACCGTCATTCAGTCCCCGCTTAAGCTACTTTGTTGGTCGACAGGTCCCAGCCGCCGGAGGTGTTGCCGCCGGTGCCGCCGTTGACTTTCTGCTGGGTGTACTTCCACTTGACTTTGGAGTATTTCAGCGAAACGTCTTCGCCCAGGATGTCGCCCTGGCGAACTTCTGGAGCCACGCTGGAGATCAGCACGTTTTCCAGTTCGATTTCGAAGTACTTGACGCGGTCGCCCTGGCCGTCAGCACGCATGAATTCGATTTTCGCTTTTGGCAGGGTTTTGCCCGAAGAGCAATTCTGCAGCAGCAGCGGCGAAGCCAGGTCGGCCAGCTTGTTGATGACGATATCGCGGTGCTCGGTGCGTTCCGCGGTGTGGCCGCCGCCAGTAGATGCGGTGGCCGACTTTGGCTGCAGGACTTCCCACTGGACGGATTTGACTTCGATCCAATCCTTGTGGGAGGTATCGGTGGACTCGCCTTTGATACCGTCGATTTGCAGGTAAACGTCGATTGCCATGGTATTCCTTTCTGTGTTGAAAAATAAAAATTAAGACTTGGTCGATTGCGGCAGCTCCGCGACCAAACGGAGTGAGACGGACAGCTCGTCGAGCTGGAAGTGGGGACGCAGGAAGGACACAGCGCGATACACGCCTGGACGGCCAGGCACTTCAGACACTTGCACGTTAGCTTCACGCAGCGGGAACTGCGCTTTTTGCTCCTGGCTGGCGTTATCGTCCAACAGCACGTACTGGGTCAGCCAGCGGTTCAGGTAATCCTCGACGTTCGAAGCGGCAGCGAAGCTGCCGATCTTGTCGCGCATCATGGCCTTCATGTAGTGGGCAATGCGCGATACGGCGAAGATGTACTGCAGCTGGGCCGACAGCACGGCGTTGGCGTTTGCAGCGTCGGTGTTGTACTTGCGCGCTTTCTGCGCAGACTGCGCGCCGAAGAAGGCCGCGTAGTCGGTATTCTTGCAATGCACCAGCGAGATGAAGCCAAGGTCGCTCAGCTCTTTCTCGCGGCGGTCGGTAATGGCGATTTCGGTCGGGCATTTCAGCGCGACTTCGCCTTCGTCGGTCTTGAAGGTGTGGGTCGGCAGGTCTTCCACCAGGCCGCCGCCTTCCACGCCGCGGATGGCGGCGCACCAGCCGAAGTCTTCGAAGGCGCGGGTCAGGCGCACGCCGAAGGCGTAGGCAGCGTTACACCACAGGTATTTCTGGTGGTCGGTGCCGTCCACGTCTTCCACGTAGTTGAAGCCTTCCACGGTGGCGCCATCGGCCGGGTTGAACGGCAGGCGGCCCAGGAAGCGCGGCAAGGTCAGGCCGACGTAGCGCGAATCCTCGGACTCGCGGAACGACTTCCACTTGGCGTATTCCACGGTGTCGAAGACTTTCGACAGGTCGCGCGGCTTGCCCAGGTCGGCGTAGGTCTCCAGGCCGAACAGTTCAGGCGATGCGGAGCTGATGAAAGGCGCGTGGGCGGCAGCCGCCACGTGCGACATCTGCTCGATGAAGTACATGTCTTCCGGCTGGCGGGTGATCTCGAAGTCGCCCAGCAAGGCGCCGAACGGCGCACCGCCAAAGGTGCCGAATTCTTCTTCGTAGACCTTCTTGAACATCGCGCTCTGGTCGAATTCCAGGGCGCCCTGGAAGTCCTTGACCAGTTCCTTCTTGGTCGCGTTCAGCATCTTGATCTTCAGGCCGGTGCTGGTGGCGGTGTTCTTGACCAGGTAATGCAGGCCGGTCCAGCTGCTTTCCAGCTTCTGGAATTCCGGCGCGTGCATGATCACCGACAGCTGCGAGGAGATCAGGCGATCCAGCTCCGCCACGCGGGCGTCGATGGTGGCGGCCAGGTTGTCCGACACCACCACGGTGCCGGCCATGACTTGCTGCGCCAGTTCGGAAATGATGTCTTTCGCACGGGCGTGCTCGGTGGTCGATTTGGCGACCTTGCTTTGCTCGACGATCTGGTCGAGCAGGTTTACTTCCGCGGTGGCCAGTGCACCACCGGCGTTCAATTGGGCCGACATCTTATTCTCCTTGTTCAGGCTTCTGGCCCAGTTCGGCCAGCTTTTCGGTGCTGCGCAGCACGTCGTTCAGCAAATCTTCCAGCTTGTCGTTGCCGGCCAGCTTGTTGCGCAGGTCGGCCAGCTTGTTGCGCGCTTCCAGCAACTGGCGCAGCGGTTCCACCTGCTCCACGACGGACTCAGGGCGGAAGTCCGAAATGGACTTGAATTTCAGGTCGACGCCGAACTGGCCTTCGCCGCCCAGCTCATTCGGCACGCGGAAGGCAGCGCGCGGTTCCACGCCCTTCATCACTTCGTCGAAGTTGTCGCGGTCGATGTTGACGAAGCTGCGATCCTTCAGGCGCTTCTTCTCCACCTCGGAATTGCCGCCGAAATCGCCGACAACCCCCATCACAAAGGGCAGTTCCTTGTTTTCGATTGCGTCGCCGATTTCCACGTCATAGGTCATCTGGACCCGTGGCGGACGGATTTTCTGCAGGCGCTTCTGGACGCTTTCGCTTTTGGACATGGCTTCTCCTTCTTTGGACTTGGTGGTTATTTCAGTGCGCCGAATGGGTCGGCGCTAGGGGTCGATACAGGTGGCTTCACCGCCTGTGCCCTGCTACGGACAGCGTTGGCAGCGGCATTGGCGGTGCTATTGCTGCTGGTGCGGGTTTGCGGCTTCTTGTCGCTGTTTGGCACCAGCACGGTTTCGCCCAGGCTCTCGCGCAGCAGCTTGGCCAGGTCTTGAGATTCGGTACGGATGGAACCGGACAGGTTGTTCTGGCGGCTCAGGTCCCCCAGGGCACGGGTGGACAGGCGCAGGCCGGAAATGGCGATGATGCTGTTGGCCAGTTGGTCGGACGGATCGCGCACCAGGATTTCCTGGGCACTCACGATCGCTTCGCCATATTGCCCTGCGTCATAGCGGGACTGGGCGATGTTCACCCATGGCGATTTGTCGGCGGGATATGCGGTGGCGGTTTCCTTCCACAGGGTGATGGCCTGCTCTTGTTTACCGGCCACCTTGGCTTCGGTAGCACGGGCCAGCATGTCTTCCAGCTTCGGCTTTACCGGAGCGGCGACTTTAGGTTCCATGGTCTGGCAGGCAGACAGGGATGCAGCGATTGCTGCGATGCACAAAACGCGGGAGATAACAGTGATTTTCTTCATAACTAACCTCATCGAACGGACAAATAGCTTTTTTACAATAATTGCGTCGGACGAACGTTAGCAGAAAAAAAATATTACCTACGCACAATTGAATCTCACCAATTTCCACATCCCCGCGCACGATTGAGCCTTTTAGTACAGGCTTTTTCAGGAAGTGTTATTGTTCTGGCACTTACCAGAAAACAATTATCAGAAGGATCATAGATGGCCAGCAAAGTGTTATGGGGGGAAGGACTGTTTCTGCGCCCCCAGCATTTCCAGCAGCAGGACCGCTATCACGAGCACCGTTTGCATCGCAGCGTAAAGGCCGTGCACCCGTATGCCTGGGGCGTCGATCGCCTGTCGATCGACATGGAAGCACTGGCGCATAACACGCTGCGCCTGCTCGAACTGTCGCTGGTATTGCCGGACGGAGAATTGATTGAAGCGCCCGGCCACGACAACCTGCCGGAAGCAATTGACCTGGGCCAGCTCGCGCAATCGCAACACAGCGTGACCTGGTATGCCGCCCTGCCCGTGTTCAAGCATTTCGGCGGGAACTTCGCACAAGCGGGCCAGCCGTCGAACGGCGCCCGCTTCTCGCAGGCCAATGCCGACACTCCCGACCTGTACACGCAAGCGGCGCAAGCCGAACTGGCCTACCTGAAAAAATCGCTGCGCCTGGTGTCCGACGCCGAACCGCGCGAAGGCTATGTGTGCCTGCCGCTGCTGCGCCTGCGCCGCCTGTCTACCGGCGGCTTCGAGCTCGATCCGGGCTTCGTGCCGCCGAGCCTGACCATCCGCACCGCGCAGCCCCTGTTCCTGCAACTGCGCCGCCTGCTCGATGCGCTGCAGGCCAAGGTCAATGCGCTGTACGGCCACCACCGCGAGCCAAGCCGCAACGTGATTGAATTCCGCAGCGGCGACATGTCCACCTTCTGGCTGCTGCATACCGCAAGCACCGCCTTCGCTTCGCTGTCGCACTACTACCATAATCCGGAGCTGCACCCGGAGCGCCTGTACGAACAGCTGCTGTCGCTGGCCGGCGCGCTGATGACGTATTCGCGCAGCTGGTCGCTGTCCGACCTGCCGCCCTACCGCCACGACGATCCCGGCCCGGCGTTTTCGCAGCTCTACATGATCGTGCGCGAACTGCTGGACACCGTGATCTCCTCGCGCTACTTCGCCATCGCCCTGTCGCAGCCGAAGCCGGCCCACCACCGCGGCATGCTCGATTCCGGCAAGATCAGCGAAGACACCACCTTCTACCTGGCGGTCGGCGCCGAAATGCCGGCCGTCGAACTGGTGGAAGTGGTGCCGCTACGCTTCAAGGTCGGCGCACCGGACGACGTCGAAAAGCTGGTGCTGTCGGCCATGCCGGGCGTGCGCCTGGCGCACGCTCCGCAAGTACCTGCCGCTGTGCCGGTGCGTCCGGACACCTGCTACTTCACCCTGGACTCCAAAGGCCCGCTGTACGAGCGCATGCTGCAGGCCCAGTCCATTGAAATCTATGCCCCATCCGGCATGCGCGAATTGCGTCTCGAATTGATTGCTGTGAACTCCTGAAACAGAGCAGAACATGAACACCATCGCCCCACCTTCACTTATTGCCGAACCAATCGCCGCGCCAACCACCAACGGTAGCCTGCTGGACATGATGTACGACGGCTTCTACGCCCTGTTCATGCTGAAGAACGGCAGCGCCCCGCAGGACCACGCCGAATTCCAGTCGCGCATGACGCGCTTCCTCGACGACTTCGGCCGCAACGCGCGCAAGAAGAACGCTTCCGCCGACGACATCGACGCCGCCAAATACGCCTTCTGCGCCGCAGTCGACGAGATCATCCTGCGCTCGCACTTCTCGATCCGCGACGCATGGGAACTGAAGCCGCTGCAACTGACCCTGTTCGGCGACCAGCTCGCCGGCGAGAACTTCTTCAACCGCCTGGACGCGCTGCGCACCCGCAGCAGCGAACACGTGGAAGCGCTGGAAGTGTTCCATATGTGCCTGCTGCTTGGTTTCCAGGGCCGCTATATCCTGGAAGGCTCGGAGAAACTGGGCTACCTGACCAGCCGCCTGGGCGACGAAATCGCCCACATGAAAGGCCGCCGTCCAGGCTTTGCACCGCATGCCGAACGTCCCGACCAGGTGATGCACAAGCTGCGCAGCGACCTGCCGCTGTGGGTGCTGTGCTCCGTGTTCGCACTGATTTCCGCGCTGGCCTATATCGGCCTGCGCACTTCGCTGTCCAGCCATACGGCGCAGCAGGTGAGCGCCTATAACGACGTGGTGCGCATGGCGCCGCGCCAGGCCCACGTCACCATTACCCTGCCGTGATGCGGTCGCTGTTCGGGACAGGCCTGGCCCAACACGGCCGCCTGTTGACGCTCTCCAGCGCCCAGGAATCCGGCTTGCCGGAAAGCCTGATGGCGGAACGCTTTGTCGGCCGCGAAGGCGTGAATGAACTGTTCTGCTTCGACGTCGACGCGCTCAGCACATCCACCAGCCTTGACCTCGGCCAGTTCATCGGCGAAGAACTCACCGTCCGCCTGTTGCAGCCGGATGGCAGCCGCCGTTCATGGCACGGCCTGTGCACGCAAGCGAGCTGGCTCGGCGCCGACGGCGGCGTGGCACGCTACCGCCTGCGCCTGGAACCGGCGCTGGCCCTGCTGCGCCTGCGCCGCGACAACTACATCTTCCAGGACAAGTCGGTACGCGACATTGTGCAGGAACTGCTGGCCGACTACACGCAGCTAAGGCTCGATTTCGATGTCACGCAGGCGCTGGCGCCGCGCGCCACCACCACGCAATACCGCGAAAGCGATTTCGATTTCCTGTGCCGCATCCTGGCCTCCGAAGGCCTGAACTGGCGCTTCGAACATGACCAGGACGAGCAGGCTACGCAGGACGGCCAGTCGCGCCACCGCGTCGTGGTATTCGACAGCCAGGCCGCGCGCCCTGCCGTGCAAGCCTTGCGCTTCCACGGCGTGCGCGCCACGGAGCGCGACGATTCGATCGACCAGTTCGCCGCGCGCCGCGCCATCGCCCCCAACGCCATCAGCATCGCAAGCTGGGACCCGGCACAGGTGTCGGCGCCAGCCGCCGAGCAAACCAGCAATCTCGATGCCGGCGAACTGCCATCGATGTCCATTTACGACGGCAGTGAGGAACGCAGCTACACCGCCAGCGGAGAGGCCGACAGCCACAGCCTGCTGATGCTGCAGGCTGCCGAACTGGCGAACAAAAAATTTACCGGCGAAGGATCGGCACGCCGCCTGGCAGCAGGCAGCAACTTCGCGCTGACCGGCCATGAACGCTTCGACGGCGACGAATTCACCACGCTGTGGGTCGAGCACGAAGCCCGCAACAATTTCACGCCATCGCTGAAAGCCGGCCCTGGCGTGGCTCCCGGCACTTACCGCAACCGCTTCGCCTGCGTGCGCTCCGCCGTACCGCTGGTACCATCCGCTACGGCCAAGCGCCTGCAAGGCGCCGCACTCGGAGCGCAAACGGCATTGGTGGTCGGCCTGCCGAATGCAGCCAACACAACGCAACGCGGCCAGCAGATCCGCATCCAGTTCCCTTGGCAACGCGGCGCGGGCGCCAATCCGGGCGGAGCCAATCACAACACGGACACGGAAGGCAATGCGCCCGGCGACGACAGCTCCGGCACCTGGGTGCGCGTCTCCGAAGCCCTGGCCGGCCCGAACTTCGGCACGCAGTTCACGCCGCGCATCGGCACCGAAGTGCTGGTCGACTTTATCGAAGGCGATATCGACCGCCCTATCGTGGTGGCCCAGCTTTATACCGGCAGCGACCGCCCGCCCTTCTCGGCCGGCGTCGACTCCAGCGCCAACCACGCCGGTGTGATTTCCGGCATCCACAGCCACGCCCTCGATGGCAGCGGCTATAACCAATGGGTACTGGACGACACCAGCCAGCAACTGCGCATGCGCCTTGCCAGCAGCACCGCCGCCAGCCAGCTGAATCTCGGCCACATCGTGCACCAGGCGCCCGATTCCGCCACGCGCGGCGCGCACCGCGGCACCGGCTTCGAATTGCGCACCGACGCCTGGGCCGTGCTGCGCTCGGGCGAAGGCTTGCTATTGACCACCAGCCGCCGCGGCGCGCAAGGCAGTGGCATCAGCTCGACCCAACTCGAAGCCGACGACGCAATCGAACGCCTGCGCTCCAGCCAGAAGCTGGCCGAAAGCCTGGCCAAGCCTGCCGTCCAGCAGCACGCCCTGTACAGCGCCGACGCCATCAAGGCGCAGAAGGACATGCTCAAGCAGCTCGACCCGAAACAGGACGGTAAATACAGCGGCGCTGTCAACGGCCACGCCGCCCAGCGCGCACAAGACGGCGCCCGCGACCTCGATTCCGCCAAGCCAGTGGAGCGCTTCGGCGGCGCCGTCGCCGTGATCGACAGCGTGGACAGCATCAACTTCGCCACGCCCGCCTCCACCCTGCTGTTCGCCGGCGAACAACTGCACTGGACCAGCGGCTCCGACCTGCACCTGACGGCCGGCCAGACCTATTCCAGCGTTGCCGCCAACGCCGCCACCCTGTTCACGCGCGAAGGCGGCATCAAGGCCATCGCCGGCAATGGCGACGTTTCGCTGCAAGCCAACACCGGCGAGCTGGAAATTCTCGCAGACAAAGAGGTCGTGGTCCTGTCGGTCAACGACGGCATCGAGATCAAGGCCAACAAGAAGATCGTGCTACATGCAGGCCAGTCGTCCATTGTGCTGGAAGGCGGCAATATCACCTTTGCCTGCCCGGGCAAGTTCGCTGTAAAAGCTGGTCAGCACAAATTTGACGCGGGCAATCGTGATGCCGCGCAACTCATCAAGCTCCCGGAAAGTCTCCTTCAAATGGAACCAACCGGTGGGCACGATCCCGAAGGCTCCTTTATTTTCTCGGCTTAACTCGACTTACTGCAATTCGATGATCATCACGTATCCCATCAGTGTCCCCTATACTAAGGGAAATCAACAACGCGTTGTTCCCGACTCGATTTATAGCAATTGTGAGGTTCTCAGCGGCTCTTTTCCGATGGGCAAAAACCGCTTTTGGCACGGTGGGGTGCATTTGCATCCAACCGATCGGGCAGCACCGATACGCGCAGTCGCAGACGGTGAAGTAATAGCCTATCGTTACGATGAGATAGATGCGATCGACGCTTTTTTCGATAAAGTTCCTTATTCCCGTAGCTTTGTGTTGCTCAAGCACGAAACCGAGCTTGGGCAAACCACGCTCGGCACCAGCAAATTAGTATTCTTCTCTCTCTACATGCATTTACAAGCATGGGGTCAAGTTAAAAGCAAAAGTGGTGCACAAGCTGTTAATTTTCTCCGAAAGAATATACCTGAGCGACAGAAGGTAGACGCGGCAGGGCGCCCAATGAAGAAAGATGGACGTCCTGATATGGAGCCGGCGCATATTGGAGTCGTAGCGCCAGTTGCGGACGGAACATGTCAGAACGGAAGCAGCTATCAGCGAGTACAACGAGGTGATATCCTAGGTTATGCTGGGGTAATTCCGGATAACTTAGACTCGCCATCAACGGGCATTCATTTCGAGATCTTCTTCGAAGATGCATCGTTTCTTGAAAATCAAAACAAAACGATATGGGGCCGTTGCGTTCTAACTAGCGAGTTGAATGTATACGATGAACTGCTGCCAACAGAATCGCTTTCAGTCGACCCCACTAAGCCACTGAATACATCAGCTTTAACAGGCGCCTACTGGAAAATCACTATTGACAGGAAATTATACTGGGTCAGCAGTGAGCAAATTGCTTCGAAGGAAGTCGACGTCCCTGATCCTAGGCGCAGGAATACTACAATTAAGAAAACGCAGTATTTTTCAAACTCTGACAAGCTTACCGCCTATAGGAAGGATCCCACAAAGAATGAAACTAAATTAAATGCTGGGGCATCGATAGTGCCATGGTTAGATCCCTGGTTGAAACCAGGAGAATTTCGCGAAGAGTTGATGGAGGGTAAGCGTTGGGTACAGGTTTATCTTCCGGATACCAATGCTCTTTACTGGGCAGAGAAGTCGGCAATCCAATTTTTAAGCGATGCCGATTGGCCAGGATTCAAAAAATTAGAAGAGCACGGAACTTATAGTGCAGACGGTTTTATTGATGACGAGAACTTAATAGCAATTCAAGACGAGTACGAAAAGAATCGTGCAGAGCGAAATTCGAATGCGTTAGCCGCAAACGCGGTGACGCTGCGGAATCTGGTTGCAAAGCATCCAACCGAATGGAGTAACCAGAATCTCGCCAAAAGATTTGAGCGGGTTATGCATGACGATTTTGGCCCTTCAAAGTTAAAGCCGGATCAGTTTACTAAGCTATTAGCACATATCGCACGTCTCTCATTCTGGGAGCAAGTCGCCGGATTGCCATCCCCGAATGGCATCTGGCATGCGCACCCAATAAGGTTCATTGAACAGTTGGCAAAGTGCATGTGGCTCTCTCAAAGCGAACTCAAAAAGATATACCCTGATAAAGCAACCCCAGAAGAGCCAATCATTCATGGCACCTCGAATGAATTACGCGAGAAGTACAGAATTGACATTAATAAATGTTGTTACCGCTATGGATTAAACTCGAGACTTCGCCAAGCTCACTTCTTCGGTCAAGGGGCTGTTGAATGTCGCAGTCTAAATTGGGTTCTTGAAACTGCGTCGGGAGCGAAGTATGAAGGAAGTCGCATACTCGGCAATATCGACCCCGGAGATGGACCTAAATTCAAAGGGCGTGGATTCAAGCAATTGACTGGCCGTTTCAATTACATGTCATATTGGACTTTTAAAGGATGGCTAACGAAAGGAAAGGACTATCAGACAGATTGGCACCTCGACCGAACCAAACGCGCGCCTCTGATCAATAATCCGGAGATTCTTGAGAAAAGCTTCTTCGGCGTTGATGCCGGTTGTTGGTACATTACTGTATTCAAAAGGGGGACTGTGGCAATGGATATCGATGACTCCAGAACGGTCACCTACGTGATTAACGGCGGCTACACGGATGATGAACTTAGGGCAGAGCACACCAATCGGATGAAAAGGATTTTGTTATGAGGAATTTTCTGTGTTTTCCCGTTATTGTCCTTTGCTATTTACTCACCACGCAAGCACAAGCCAATTCAGCGACGATTAAGTACAGTGTCACCACTGTTAAGAAGATAGGACAAGTTAGGCTAAGTAAAGATGTGACGATTCAACAGGTAAAACTTGAATCGGCGGAAGAGCTAAACAAAAAAACCATCGAAAGGATTAACCTCCAACTAGCTGGAGCGTTAAAAGAATTCGCAAATAATTCTGAAGAATGTCGCGTTGGCGCTCAAGGCCACCCATGGGAATTCCGCTCCAAAATAGAAAAGGTACTGCGTTCGACGAAATATATTAGCTTTGTTTTTTCACGATCCACAGTATGTGGCGGCTCGCCAGATTTTGAACGGGATCCCATAGTTTTTTCAAGTAAAACGGGAGACCGGATTTTCGCCACTAATCTTTTTAAAGAGGTCTTTCCTGAAAAGGAGCTAAAAAAGCGAATTTTTCCAAGCAATAATTTGATCAAGCTGAATGCGGATATGATCGAGGCACTAATAAAAGACACCAAAACTGAAATATCCGATTACAATGAAGAGTGCGATTATTATCTAAAAAACACGTCCTACAGAATTTGGGTCGAGAACGGTAAAATGGTCTTTTTCCCGGAATTCACTCAGTCAGAATCGGATTGTCAAAAAGAATATTTCATAAAAATTCAACCGTGATGAAAGGCTGAGAGTCGGGTAATGCAAATAATGCAACCATCGACACAATCATGCGTGCAGTCCTTCAAACGGTAGCCCTGACACATCACCCCACGGCTTACAGCTTATTCTCCTTGCTCCCGTCCAATAACGAGTGCCGGCTGTCAACGAGCAGCGAATGACAGCTCGATTCAAGAATCCAGCTTGGCGGCAGCAAGCGAGTTTTACAAAAGAGCAATTGATGACTTATTCAACGAATTCTTCCTATTTACGTAAGAGAAAATGATGAGGAAAGCGCTTCTTGTCATCGCCACCAGCTTAGCGCTCGCGCATATCCCAGCATCTTCCGCCGAAACTTCAAAGAATGAGCTTTGCAAGTTCATCGCTGACCACAACGGAAGTGCCGTCTTGTTAGCTGCGAACGGCGAGCGAATTGTAGAAGGAATCGAGCTTGGAGAGTTTGACTTCAGTGACAAAAGCAAATGGGGAGACTTCATTCCTTCAACGAAAAAGTTCAGGATGATCGTCAAACCTAAATCTATTATTCTCGAGGAAAGTTGCTCGTTAAGCCAATGCATCGACCTGAAGGAAGTGACCCCAACCTGCCCTAATTCACGCGAGTATATGGTGGGGTTCCAAATTAATCCAAGGAAGTTCGGACCCGGGAAATTCAACTCGGAGATCGAATTTTCGCTTTTCAACAAAAAGGACCAGTACCCAGTTGACGAACGCTTTAAGTACCACTTTGAAACGAGGATCACCGGGAATTTTCGCATGTCGTCGGCCGAAATCATTCAACGTCAGGCTACATCGGAGAGCGTCATCAAGCTTATGAAAGGTGAAAATAAACGCGTCAAACTGGAACTGGCCAATCGCGGCAATAGCCAGCTAAATTTAGGGAAATGGGCCAGTGACGAGGACGGAAGCGGGCCGCTAACCCTCGACGCGTCTGAATGCCAGAACATCAGCCTTCCTTCCGGCGGCACTTGCAACTTGTTCCTGCAAAATACCTCAAAGATTCCTGTCACGGAGAAATATGTCTCATGGCACAACCTGTATTACAAGGAAGTACCGAACATAAGTCTTTACTTGACTCCTCGCCACGACGGTTCAATTGACTACAACATCAAGAATGATTGATGTCTCCCGCTGAGGCCTCACCCTTGGACCAAGAGAAAGGCTCCGATAACGCTGGGACGAGGCTGGAGTTCACCATCGAAGCAAATAGACAGCATCGTTCGAATACATGATGGCAGAAAATTGACCCGCCGCGAGGGCGTCAACCTAGCCGCTTCTGCCGCGAACGATCTCGAATCAGTATGGAAAGAAGTGTATGTTGAAAAGCGCTGATGTGAAGACAATACTGCTCGCCGCTTTGATGACTGCCTTTTCGGCGCATGCAGCCGAACCGAATGACTTCGGCTGCGTGTCAGGCACCAAGGCACAGCGACCTGGCACTTCCCTTTGCCTACCCGGCAAAACACTCACGCTTGACTACCGGCCGAAAGCTCGCACGGTCAGCATCGAGATCAACGGCCACTCGCACCTGGTCGAGCGGATTGACAGGAACTTTGGACCCGAATTGATTGGCATGGAAGAGTACATCCGCTTCCTGCCATTAGCATTGCAGCCCTACCTTTCCCGAAATGTGATCCTGTTCAATTCCGTTGTTCGCAGCAGCGGCGGCGAGGGCATGGGCCAGTGCGGATCGGGGGCCGAAGTATTTGTGAATGCATTGAGTATCACTGGTGCAAAAGTCAAAGTGCTCGGCAAGGTTCAAGTCGAGAGCTGCTACCGCTCGATCGTCCCATACAAGGCGGAAGAGGAAGAGACCGGCTTTTCCGAATACTCGGTCCAGGACGGCCGACTGGCGATCAGGTTCAGGAATTACCCGGATGTAGAAGGAAGGCCGACAGGACTATTGTCCAAGGACTTTCGCCAGCTTGAATTCTCGCAATCCGCACAATGAAGTT
>CAMLSG010000108.1 GCA_946482635.1 uncultured Duganella sp. | reverse complement strand
CGCCGTTTCGCGGTAAAATGGTGGGATTCCAATCCTTAGCAGTGAGAATGCAATGAGCGACGTACAAACCTGGATCAAAGAAACCGTGACCAACACCCCTGTCGTGCTGTTCATGAAGGGCACCGCCCAGTTCCCTCAGTGCGGCTTCTCCGGCCGTGCTATCCAGATCCTGAAAGCTTGCGGCGTTGAGAACATCGCCACCGTCAACGTGCTGGACGATCCGGAAGTGCGCCAGGGCATCAAGGAATACTCGAACTGGCCAACCATCCCGCAGCTGTATGTGCGCGGCGAGTTCATCGGCGGCTCCGACATCATGTCCGAGATGTATGAATCCGGCGAACTGAAGGCCCTGCTGGACAACAATGGCTGATCGCCCGCAGCGGCTGGTCATTGCCATCACCGGCGCCACCGGCGCCGTGTATGGCGTGCGGCTGCTGCAGCACCTGCGTAATATCCCCAACGTCGAGACCCACCTGGTCATCTCCGACGCCGCGGTCCTCACCCTCCACCAGGAAACTGGCTTGCAGCGCAAGGAAGTCGAAGCGCTGGCCCATGTCGTCCATAAGCAGAACAATATCGGCGCGTCCATCGCCAGCGGCTCCTTCCAGGCCGACGGCATGGTGATCGCTCCCTGCTCAATGAAAACCCTGGCTTCCGTCGCGCATGGCCTGTCGGACAACCTGATTGCCCGCGCTGCCGACGTCATGCTGAAGGAGCGCCGCCGCCTGATACTGATGGTGCGCGAGACGCCTTTCAACCTCGCCCATTTGCGCAACATGTCCGCCGTGACCGAGATGGGCGGCATTATCTTCCCGCCATTGCCAAGCTTTTACCACCAGCCGAAAACCATCGACGAAATGGTGGACCACACGGTGGCCCGCGTGATCGACTTATTCGGCATATGTAACAATCTGGCCCCTCGCTGGAGTGGCATGAATCCTTGAAAACATGCGCCTTTGCGGGCTAATGTATCAGTCTTGTTACAAAGTGGTATGGTCGTTTGTGACATGGCAGGACGCCATGCACGCAGTGCCAAAATCATCATTTTGACACTTGGGGAAGGCGCGCCGGGAGCCGGCGCGCTAAGTGAAACCCGGACGTAACTTTGAAAGCTATTTGCCCTGTTTTGCACAGGACAAATAGTGTCGTTCTGTTACTTTTGGTAGTTGACCCTCACCAGCATGCGAATAAATTCGCGCGCAATTTGCTTGTGATGATCGTCCAGCCGTTGCAAATCGGCGATCAATTTGACGTCAGCCGACTCGAAGCGGGCCACATTGCTACCGTTCGTGTCTCCATTGTGGTGCTCGATTTCGGCACCGCCAAAGCGCAGCCATTCAGCAGGAACGCCAAGCCACTGCGCGATCATGCGCAGCTTTTCCTGGGTCGGAATTGCCTCTCCAACCAGCCATTTTCGGGCTGCGTGGACCGTAATCGGCCTGCCCTCAAACCTGATGTTGAACTCTCTCGCCAGCCGGGTTGGGCTGTCCGGAGAGTAGTGGGCATTTTTCAAAGCCTGCTGGAGACGCTGGCTGAAGCTTTCACGTTCGTTCGAAGAATTCATAGTTGCACTATTTCATGTCACAACATGAATGTCAGTCTCTAGAATCATCAGACCAATTGTGACAATTGTAGATTACAACAATTAACAATTGGCGCTACAGACTGTCCGATTTCCTGCTCTGCAAACCCAAATTTCTTTTGGTGAAATTGGTGAAAAATAGCAGAATCTACTTGTCAGGACGACAAGCAATCGGTTACAACTTTAGAAATAAAGTTGATTGGCGACTACAAACCTAGGGGCTGTCTTCGTTGTCGACCGGTCGGCTGGTATTAAAGACCGCCGGTAACTTTATGCGCCTTTATGAATTTTATGATGCCGTCATTTCCGGTATCCCGGCGCACGATACCATCCCGCCACAGCTTGTGGAGGTGGGCCAGCGCCTCGCCCAAAGCAAAGCTGAGCTGGTGGGCGTCCAGCGGCCGGCGGAACATGATTGGTACTATCTCAGCCGCGGACCGGGGCTGGTCCGTGCAAGCAGCCAATACCTCGGCCAGGCGCGCTTCGTGGTGATCGCGCAACTGTGCGATGCGGGTGTGCAGGCCGCGGAACGGCCGGCCGTGCGAAGGCAGCACCAGGACGTCGTCCGGCAGGCTGGAGAAACGCTGCAGGGAATCCAGGTATTGCTGCAGCGGGTTGCCTTCCGGCTCGACGGCGAAGACCGAAACGTTGGTGGAGATGCGCGGCAGCACCATGTCGCCGGAAATCAGCACATTGAGCTGCTCGCAATACAGCGCGGCGTGCTCGGGCGAATGGCCAAATCCGGTGATCACGCGCCAGCTGCAATCGCCAGCCCGGATCGCCTGGCCATCCTGCAGGCGCATATAGGAGGCGGGCACGGAGGGAACCAGCGAGGGGTAGTAGTTCTTCCGCGAACGCATTTTCTCCAGCATGTCAGGGTCGACCAGGCCGTGGCGCTCGAAGTGGGGCACGGCCGAGGGGCCATCGACGCCCGGCAGTCCTGCCGACATCATGCGCGCGAAGGCGTACTCGCCCGCCGTCGTCCATAGCGCGATGCCGAAGCGCTGGCACAGCCAATCCGCCAGCCCGACGTGGTCGGGATGACAGTGAGTGGCCACTACGCGCTGCAGTGGCTGGCCCGCCAGCGGCCCTGCCAGCACGGCATTCCAGGCCTCTTTGCTGGCATCCAGCGCCACGCCGCAATCGACCGCGCTCCAGCCGCCCTCTTCGCGCAGCAGCCACAGGTTGATGTGGTCAAGGGCGAACGGCAACGGCAGCCGCATCCACGCCACGCCGGGCGCGACTTCGAGCACCGTGCCGCTGGCCGGCAGGGTGTCGCCAAATGGATAGTCAAGCTGGGATTCGAGCGGGTTCATGGCGTACAATAGATTGACGTTACGTAAACGGAAGATCCATTGTAAGCCATGCCGACCTACACCATCACCGAACTGGCCCGCGAGTTCGATATCACCCCGCGCGCCATCCGTTTCTATGAAGACCAGGGCCTGTTGAGCCCGTCGCGTGAAGGCGCCGGCGGCCGCAACCGCGTCTACACGCCGCGCGACCGCACCCGCCTCAAGCTGACCTTGCGCGGCAAACGCATCGGCCTCTCGCTCAGCGAAATCAAGAGCCTGGTGGATATGTATGAGTCGCCAAAAGACACTGAAGCCCAGATGAACCGCTTCCTGGGCGTGCTATCTCAGCACCGCGAGACGCTGGAACAACAGCGCGAAGACATCGAAATGTCCCTGCAAGAGATCGCGACCCACGAGGAAGAGTGCAAGCGCCTGCTGGCTGCACTTGCCGAAAAGCAAACTACAGCCGGTTGAGTTGACGTTTACGTTAACGTAAGTCAGGCGTATCATTTGCGCTTCAACACCCAACACCAATAGAGGAAGACATGCTCCATCTCCCAGGCCTGACCTTTGATCACGGCGAAGACATCGCCGCCCTGCGCGAAGCCGTGCAGCAGTTTGCCGCTGCCGAAATCGCCCCACGCGCCGCTGAAATCGACCGTACCGACCAGTTCCCGATGGACCTGTGGCGCAAGATGGGCGAACTGGGCCTGCTGGGCATCACCGTTGGCGAAGAATATGGCGGCTCGAACATGGGCTACCTGGCCCACATCATCGCGATGGAAGAGATTTCCCGCGCTTCCGCCTCGGTCGGCCTGTCCTACGGCGCGCACTCCAACCTGTGCGTCAACCAGATCAAGCGCAACGGCACTGAAGAACAGAAGAAGAAATACCTGCCGAAGCTGATCTCCGGCGAGCACGTGGGTGCGCTGGCCATGTCCGAGCCGAACGCCGGTTCCGACGTGGTGTCGATGAAGCTGCGCGCCGACTTCAAGGGCGACCGCTGGGTGCTGAACGGCACCAAGATGTGGATCACCAACGGCCCGGACGCCGACACCCTGGTGGTGTACGCCAAGAACGACATCGAAGCCGGCCCGCGCGGCATGACCGCCTTCCTGATCGAGAAGGGCTTCAAGGGCTTCTCCATCGCCCAGAAGCTGGACAAGCTGGGCATGCGCGGCTCCCACACCGGCGAGCTGGTCTTCGAAGACTGCGAAGTGCCGGCCGAAAACGTGCTGGGCGGCCTGGGCAAGGGCGTCAACGTGCTGATGTCCGGCCTGGATTTCGAGCGCACTGTGCTGTCCGGCGGACCGCTGGGCATCATGTCGGCCTGCATGGACGCCGTCGTGCCATACATCCACGACCGCAAGCAGTTCGGCCAACCGATCGGCGAATTCCAGCTGATGCAGGGCAAGCTGGCGGACATGTACTCCACCATGATGGCTTGCCGCGCCTACGTCTACGCCGTCGGCCAGGCTTGCGACCGCGCTACTTCGCCTGAGCAGGTGCGTGCACTGCGCAAGGATGCTGCCGGCGCCATCCTGTACTCGGCCGAGAAGGCAACCTGGATGGCAGGCGAAGCAATCCAGACCCTGGGCGGCAATGGCTACATCAACGAATACCCGGTCGGCCGCCTGTGGCGCGACGCCAAGCTGTATGAAATCGGCGCCGGCACCAGCGAGATCCGCCGCATGCTGATCGGCCGCGAACTGTTCGCCGAGACCAAGTAAGCAACGCCGTTCCCAACCGGGGCCGCCATGATCCACGCCGCCTTCCCCAAGCTGCTGTCGTCGCAAATCGCGTTCGACATTGCGCGCACCATCCGCGAGGGGTTCGACAAGCACTACCGCCTGTTCCGGCAGGCGGCGCAGGCGGCCAAGCGGCATTTCGAGCAAGGCGACTGGGCGGTGGCCCAGGTCGCGGCGCGCGAACGGATCGACTTTTACGACAAGCGCGTGCAGGAATGCGTACAGATGCTGGAGGACGAGTACGACCCGTCCGAGCTGACCGATGAAGTGTGGCGCGAACTCAAGCTGCACTACATCGGCATGCTGTCCGGCCACAAGCAGCCGGAGCTGGCGGAAACCTTCTTCAACTCCGTGTGCTGCAATATCCTGCACCGCTCCTACTTCCACAACGAGTTCATTTTCGTGCGCCCGGTCGTCTCGACCGAGTACATCGACACTGAAGAAGTTGCGCCAACTTACCGCGTGTACTATCCGGGCAAGGATGGCCTGACTTTCACGCTCAAGCGCATCGTCACCAACTTCCAGCTCAATACACCGTTCGCCAACCTATCGCGCGACGTCGCGCTGGTGGAAGAACGGTTGTCCGACCTGTTCGGCGAACTGGAACCGAATGCGCAAATACAGATTCTTTCGAGCCTGTTCTTCCGCAACAAGGGCGCCTACATCGTGGGCCGCGCCATCAACGGCAGCCGCGAATTGCCTTTCGTGGTGCCGATCCTGCACAACAAGAACAAGCAGCTGGTGCTGGACGCAGTGCTGACCGAGCAGCAGGACATCGTCTTGCTGTTCTCGTTCACGCGCGCCTACTTCCTGGTCGACATGGAAGTGCCGTCGGCCTATGTGCAGTTCCTGCGCAACCTGCTGCCGCTCAAGCCGCGCAGCGAGATCTACACCATCCTCGGCCTGCAGAAGCAGGGCAAGAACGCCTTCTACCGCGACTACCTGCAGCACCTGAAACATTCGTCCGACCTGTTCGCGATTGCGCCCGGCATCCGCGGCCTGGTGATGCTGGTGTTCGCGCTGCCGTCCTTCCCTTATGTGTTCAAGGTGATCAAGGACTTCTACCCGCCGCCGAAGGAAACCACGCGCGAGCAGATCAAGTCGAAGTACCTGCTGGTGAAGCACCACGACCGCGTGGGCCGCATGGCCGACACGCTGGAGTACTCCAACGTCGCCTTCCCGCGCAACCGCTTCAGCGAAGAACTGGTGATGGAGTTGAAGCACTTCGCGCCGTCACTGATCGAAGAAGAGGGCGACCAGCTGGTCATCAAGCACCTGTACATCGAACGCCGCATGGTGCCGCTGAATATGTTCCTGTCGCACGCCGACGAAGTGGGCGACGATGCGGCGCTGGAGCACGGCATCATCGAATACGGCAACGCCATCAAGGACCTGGTGGCAGCCAATATCTTCCCGGGTGACATGCTGTACAAGAATTTCGGCGTCACCCGTCACAAGCGTGTCGTTTTCTACGACTACGATGAAATTGAATACATCACGGACTGCAACTTCCGTGTGATTCCGGCGCCGCGTAACGAGGAGGACGAAATGTCCGCCGAGCCGTGGTACCCCATTGGAAAGCACGACGTGTTTCCCGAGCAGTTCGACAAGTTCTTGCTCGGTAACGCGAAAATCCGAAAATACTTTATGAAGCACCACGCCGAGCTGCTCTCGCCTCACTGGTGGGCCAGGAAAAAAGAGCTGATCGCCAGTGGCGTCATTGAGGACGTGTTCCCGTATCCCCAGCACGTCCGTTTCCGCAACCGAGATTCGCTGCCCGAGGCAGCGAAGCAAGCAACACCATCCCTTTTGGAGACCTTTGAAAATGAATGACCCAATCGTAATCGTCGGCGCAGCACGTACCCCAATGGGTGCATTCCAGAGCGACTTCGCAAGCCTGAGCGCCAATGACCTGGGCGCAGTGGCCATCAAGGCCGCCGTCGAACGCGCCGGCATCAAGCCGGAAGCCGTCGAACACGTCTACTTCGGCAACTGCCTGATGGCAGGCCAGGGCCAGGCGCCAGCACGCCAGGCATCGATCAAGGCCGGCCTGCCGGTATCCGCCGGCGCCGTGACCCTGTCCAAGATGTGCGGCTCCGCCATGCAGGCAGCCATCTTCGCCTACGACGCCATCGCCGCCGGTTCGGCCGAAGTGATCGTGGCGGGCGGCATGGAATCCATGACCAACGCCCCTTACCTGATTCCCAAGGCACGCGGCGGCTACCGCATCGGCCACGGCATGATGTTCGACCACATGATGTACGACGGCCTGGAAGACGCCTACACCCGCGACGCCAAGACCGGCGCCGGCCGCTCCATGGGCACTTTCGCCGAACAGTGCTCGGCTGCCTACAAGTTCACCCGCGAAGCGCAGGACAACTTCGCCATCGAATCCGTCAAGCGCGCACAGGCAGCGCAGGCATCCGGCGCCTTCAACTGGGAAATCGCCCCGGTAACCGTCTCCGGCCGCGCCGGCGATGTAGTGATCGACAAGGATGAAGGCCCGCTGAAAGCCAAGATCGAAAAGATCCCGGCCCTGAAGCCAGCCTTCGCCAAGGACGGCACCATCACCGCCGCATCGTCCTCCTCGATCAACGACGGCGCTGCCGCCCTGGTCATGATGCGCGAATCCACCGCCAGGAAGCTGGGCGCAACCGTGATCGCCAAGGTCACCGGCCACGCCACCAACTCCCTGGTGCCGGAGCAGTTCACCACCGCCCCGGTAGGCGCGATCCAGAAACTGCTGGCCAAGACCGGCTGGAAAGTCAGCGACGTTGACCTGTTCGAGATCAACGAAGCCTTCGCCGCCGTGCCAATGGCAGCGATGCACGACCTGGACATCCCGCACAGCAAGGTGAACGTGCACGGCGGCGCCTGCGCCCTGGGCCACCCGATCGGCGCCACCGGCGCGCGCATCATCACCACCCTGATCGGCGCACTGAAAGCCAAGGGCGGCAAGAAGGGCGTGGCGGCACTGTGCATCGGCGGCGGCGAAGCCACTGCCATGGGCATCGAGCTGGTATAAGCACGATGGCGCTGGCACTCGTTATCGGCGCCTCGCGCGGCATCGGCCTGGAACTGGTACGCCAGTACCTGGCCGACGGCTGGCGCGTGATCGCCACGGCCCGCAGGAAAGAAGATGTCGCCATGCTGGCCGAGATGGGTGCCGAAGCCCACAAGCTGGATGTAACGAACGTGGAAGCCGTAGCAGGCCTGGGCTGGAAACTGGATGGCGAAGAGCTGGACATCGCCATCCTGAACGCCGGCGTATACGGCCCGCGCAGCGACGGCTTCCCGATGCAGACCGATTTCGACGCCGTCATGCACATCAACGTGCTGTCGGCGATGCGGCTGCTGCCGATCATCGCGCCGCTGGTCTGCGCGGGACGCGGCAAGCTGGCCGTGATGTCGTCGCGCATGGGTTCCCTCAGCGAGCGCAAAGGATCCACCGGCTCGCTGTACCGCGCCAGCAAGGCCGCGCTGAACTCCGTGCTGGTCGACACCGCGCACCAGTTCGGCCCGCAAGGCGCCACCTGCGTGGCCCTGCACCCGGGCTGGGTGCGCACCGACATGGGCGGCGCCGGCGCCGCGCTATCGGTCGAAGAGAGCGTGCGCGGACTGCGCAAGGTGCTGGCCGAACTGCCCGCATCCGAACAAGCCGTCTACCGAGACTACGACGGTTCCCCCATAGGCTGGTAACAGCCGAGCCCGTGTCCCATGGGGTCAGGCCCCATGGGACACGGCCCCAGCCGTAGAGAAAGATAACAATGATCCTCAACGAACAACACGAAATGATCCGCGATGCGCTGCGTGCGTTTTCACAGGAGCGCCTGGCGCCCAACGCAGCACGCTGGGACAAGGAACACCACTTCCCGAAAGAAGAGCTGAAAGAGCTGGCGGCGCTGGGCGCCTTCGGCGTCGCCGTGCCGGAGGAACTGGGCGGCGCGGGCCTCGATTACGTTTCGCTGGCACTGGTGCTGGAAGAAATCGCTGCCGGCGATGGCGGTACCTCCACCGTCATTTCCGTGAATAACTGCCCGGTGTGCAGCATCGGCATGATGTACGCGAACGAGCAGCAGAAGCAGCAGTGGCTGCGTCCACTGGCGCAGGGCGAAATGCTGGGCGCCTTCGCACTGACCGAGCCGCACACCGGCAGCGATGCCGCTGCCTTGCGCACCACTGCAACCCGCGATGGCGATGACTACATCATCAACGGCACCAAGCAGTTCATCACTTCCGGCAAGCATGCCGACGTGGCGATCGTGTTCGCGGTCACCGACAAGGCAGCGGGCAAGAAGGGTATCAGCGCCTTCTGGGTGCCGACCAATACACCGGGCTATATCGTGGCCGGCATCGAGCACAAGATGGGCCAGCACTCGTCCGATACCGCGCAGATCCTGTTCGAGAATTGCCGCGTACCGGCAGCGAACATGATCGGCGAGCCAGGCCAGGGATACAAGATCGCCCTGTCCGGCCTGGAAGGCGGCCGTATCGGCATCGCCTCGCAATCGGTCGGCATGGCGCGCTCCGCGTTTGAGGCAGCGCTGAAGTACGCGCGCGAGCGCGAATCGTTCGGCAAGCCGATCTTCGAGCACCAGTCGGTGCAGTTCAAGCTGTCGGAAATGGCAATGCAGCTGGAAGCCGCACGCCAGCTGATCTGGCATGCCGCGTCGCTGAAAGACGCCGGCCAGCCGTGCCTGAAAGAGGCGGCGATGGCCAAACTGTTCGCCTCCGAGATGGCGGAGCGCGTCTGCTCCGACGCGATCCAGATTCACGGCGGCTATGGCTACACTGCCGACTTCCCGGTGGAACGCATCTACCGCGACGTGCGCGTGTGCCAGATCTACGAAGGTACCAGCGACATCCAGAAGCTGCTGATCGCCCGCGCCCTGTGATGCAAGCGGGAGCTACGGCTCCCGCGTCGGCGGTTGTTGCGGCGAACCCGGGCAATCGCCGAGGCTGTCCAGGCTCTTTTTCGCCTGCTCCATTCCGTTCTGGCTCGCCATCGTGAACCAGTACTTCGCCTCGGTACACTTATCCGGGCTCGAAGTGCCCAGCACGCGCACACCCAGGTTATATTGGGTTGTCACATCGCCATTTAATGCCGCCTTCTTGAACCAATAGTAGGCTGCGTCACGATTGCGGGTCGTAAAATCATAAAAGAAGCCCAGGCGGGCAGCCGCCCTGTTGTCGCCGGCATTGGCTTTATCGACCAATTCGTTCCTTTCGGCTTCAGTCAACAAGAATGCAGAATTCGCATAATACGGCTCTGCTTTTTTGGGCTGTTTATTATGCGCAATGACTTCAGTTGAAAGCAGGCACGCAGCGGAAAGCACGGCAATAATAGCGGTCGGTTTCGGCACATCGGTTCCCTTTAAGTTCTGGCAAGCATTACATGTTGCACGCCAAAAGGCCAGCCCTCCCCGAGTTTCGTCTGTTTGTAACACTTTGTCGGATTTCAAGTGCATATATGCTGAGAGGTTGTGGCTCTTATAAAATGTCCGCCATAAGGAGAAAGACATGGTTCAAGTGATGTTGGTGGAAGACGATGAGCGCCTGGCCGAACTGGTCACGGAATATCTCGCCGGTTATGAATTCAAGGTCGATGTGGTGCCCCGTGGCGATGAGGCCCTGGCGCGCTTCAAGGCAGCCAATCCCGACGTCGTGGTGCTGGACCTGATGTTGCCGGGCATGGATGGCATGAAGGTCAGCCAGCAGATCCGCGAAATCAGCGACGTGCCGATCCTGATCATGACCGCACGCGAAGATTCCTACGATGAGGTGTCGCTGCTGGAACAGGGCGCGGACGATTTCATCAACAAGCCCGTGCAGCCGCGCGTGCTGCTGGCGCGCCTGCGTGCGCTGCTGCGCCGCCGCCAGGGCAAGTCGGAAGTGGATCACCTGAGCTTTGGCCAGTTGAGCATTGCGACCAGCGACCGCTCGGTCACCTGGCGCGGCCAGCCTTGCCCGCTGTCGAATACCGAATACAAGCTGCTGCTGGTGCTGGCGGAAGCAGCGGGCACCGTGCTGTCGCGCGATGCGCTGCTGAAGACCATGCGCGGAATTGAGTTCGATGGCCTGGACCGTTCGATCGATAACTCGATTTCGAAACTGCGCCGCAAGTTCGACGATACGGACGGCGAGAAGATCAAGACCGTCTGGGGCGAAGGGTATCTGTTCTCGCCGTCGGCCTGGAATTAAGACTGCTTATTCAAACAGCGGGGCGATCGCCAGCGGGGTATTCTGGCTGACGACCTGGCCCTGCGCGGACCAGTCGGCGAAGCGATAGGTTGCGGTGCGATAAACGCCGAGCGTTTCGCCGTCAAAGGCTGGTCCATCCACCACCGGCAGGGGCGCTTCGCGCGGCCCATACTTCGCCTGCACCAGCGCATCCGCGCGATTGCCGAACACGAAACGAACGCCGCTGCACTTCTTCGAACCATATGAGGAATCGATGAAACGCTGGTAGGCAAGGGCCTGCTCGCATGCGGCGCGCAGGTCGGTCGACTCGTAAATGCCGTCGTTGCGCGTCAGGATTGTGACGCGCGGCGCAAAGCGGTAGCTTGCCATGCGGCGGTTCAGCGCCAGCACGGCGTTATCGTCATAAGCCGCCTTCAGCAGCGGGAACACGGCGCGGCCGGTGGCGTCCAATGGCAGGTTAAGCTGCGTGTTCTTGCCTGTCAGCGTCAGGTGCAAGCCTTCCAGCGTCGCCATTGGATCGCGCGGGCTGACTTCGTAATGAATCTGCAGGAAATTCTTCGGCTTGCCGTATTTGGCAAATACCACCATCTGTTTGTAGGCGTCGCGATAGCTGACCCACTCCTCCTGCGCCTGGACGGCACAGCACACCACCGCCAGGCAAACAGCCGGCAGCGTGGTGCGGAGCGAGGTCAAAGTTTTCATCAGAATCGGTAAGCCAGGGCAGTTGAAACGGAATAGTTGGTAGCCCGCTCAACCAGCGGGCTGTCTTTTGCATCGCCGACCAGGCGGTTGACCGTGGCGCCGGACGTCAGCATCCAGCTCGGGCTCAGCGCCCAGTTCCAGCGCACGCCGGCGCGCACATCCTGCACGCCGGCGCCGGGACGGTAATAAGCTTTGGCGCCGGCACGCTCGGCTTCTTCAGCGGTCACGCCGAACCAGGTTTCGTTGTAGGCACGGTTAACCACCGATACGCCGGCCGACAGCACCACGGTATGGTGGGGCACCACGTCCTCCATCACGTACTGCAAGGCTGTGTGCAGGCGCGCACCATCGCGGTCCCTGCCGCTGCCATAGGTGAGCGTATTGGCCAGGCGCAGCTTGGGTGACAGGTAATAATTGAAAAAGCCGCCGGCCAGGACGCGGCGCTTCACCACGTCCATATAGCGCAGGCGATTGTCGTCCAGCGATCCGCGCACGGCAAATTCATCAGGGCGCAGGCTGGTGTTGGCCAAACGCGCGCCGGTACCGTCGCTTACGCTCCCGACGCCGAAGGAGACGCCATCCTGGTCGCGGCGCGGCGACAGAACCAGCATCGGGCCGAACTCCATCGAGGGCGACTGCGAGAGGTGCCAACCCACGGAGGTGCCTGAGACGAAAATCCCATTGCTCCATTGGACCTGGAGCACCGGCAGGGGGCGGGTGCGGTTATCGCTGGCACCGTCATAACGCGGAATCGACTGGGCGCCAATACCAATGTACATGTCCCGGCTGCCGTCTGGCATCGGGTTGGTGGCCGGAGTCTGCGCAGCTACCGTGCTGCAGGCGCTGGCAATGGCTAGGAACAGGTACTGTCGCATATCGAAGGTCTACGGTTGGGAATGGCGGACATTGTAATTGCAATACCTTCCCAGGCCGCTAAAACGCTCAGCTCCCAAACTCTAATTCGTTGCGAAATCACCCAAGCGGTAAGGTAATCATAAGAGAATGCGGCTGCCGATGTCCCCCATGAGCTGTACGCTTTTTGTCGCAAATTTGTACGCCCGGTTCGCTGCCAGCTCTTGTTTCTTATACAATGCGCCTTGATGAATCGCCTGTTCTTCCGTTTTTTCATACTGGTGATGCTGTCCATCAGTGCGGCGGCATTCATCGTCTATTTCGCGATCAACCGCCTGTTTGGCGACCCCCTCGACTCGATTGCGCGGCGCCAGGCTGCGGCCCAGATCTTCCTCCTTGAGCAGTACATCGACCAGGCGCCGGCCGACCAATGGCTGGACCGCCTGAACAAGGTGCGCGAAGTGTCCGGCGTGCGCTTCGAGCTGGTTCCGCTGGGCGACGTGCGCCGGCAGCTTTCCGGCATCGATGCGGCGGGTTTCGAGCGCGGCGACGTGGTGCTGGATATCGGCCGCAAGGCCTTTTACCGGCGCGTGGACCTGGTCGGCGAGCGCTATATCGGCAGTAACGAGGAAGCGCTGGTGGCGCAGGACCTGCCGATCGATATCGGCTTTGCGCTGTCGATGGAGGCGGTCCGCTACCTGATTGTGGCCCTGGTGCTCTTGATTCCGATCGCAGCCTGGTCGCGCGCGCACTGGCAGGGGCTGCAGCAGCTATCCGACGTGGCCGACCGTTTCGGCGGCGGGGAGCTGGGGACGCGAGCCCATATGGAGCCCAAGGACAGCATTTATCCACTGGCGGAACGCATCAACCACATGGCAGACCGCAT
This sequence comes from uncultured Duganella sp., assembly GCA_946482635.1. The sequence continues at coordinate 3,924 of CAMLSG010000108.1, read as the reverse complement.
CGAACGCCTGCTGGACTCGCAACGCAACCTGCTGCATTCGGTCGGTCACGAAATACGCACCCCGATTGCGCGGCTGGAGTTCGCGCTGGAGCTGCTGCGCGATGCGGCCGAAAACCCGGCGCTGGACAAGCGCATCAACGCCATGGAAGGCGACCTGCGCGAGCTGAAAGAACTGGTCAACGAACTGCTTGGCATGACCCGGCTGGACGCAGAGCCGCATCTGGAGCGCCGTTCCTTCGATCTCGGCTCTGCGCTGGCCCATTGCCGCGAAACCCTGCCGCCGTCCGAAGGCATGGCGCTGGAGATGGAGATCGGCAGCGCCTTGGGACAGTTCAGCGGCGACCAGCGCTTGCTGGAGCGTGCGGTCGGCAACCTGCTGCGCAACGCGCTCAAATATGGCAGCCGTTCGGTGCGCCTGGGGGCAACGCGGATCGGCAGCGTGGTGCAGGTGGTGGTCGAGGATGACGGTCCCGGCATCCCGGACGGCGAGCGCGAACGCATTTTCGAGCCGTTCTACCGGCTGGACCGCAGCCGCGACCGCAATACGGGCGGTTTCGGCCTGGGTCTTTCAATTGCGCGCAAGGCGGTGCAACTGCATGGCGGCACCCTGGTTGCCGGCCAGTCCGCGCTGGGCGGGGCGCGCTTCACGATCACGCTGCCGGCCTAACAGGCAGTCTTGGTTTGCAGGCGGTGCGGGGCCTTGTTTTGCTCGCCGCGTCCAACCCGTTCGAATTCCGAGATGACCTGGGCGCCGAACAGTAGAAGGGTGGCGCCAATCTCCAGGCTGAACATGACGACGATGGCGGTGGTCATCGAGCCATACACCAGGTTCACCTGCGACAGCGTGGTGAAGTACCAGACCAGCACATGGCGCGCGATTTCCCACAGCGCGGTAGCGGTGGCGCCGCCGATCAGGGCATGCGGCCAGGACAGGCGGCCGACCGGCATGACCAGGTAGATTGAGCTCAGCATCAGCACCTCACCCGCCAAGCCCAGCATGTAGAGCAGCACGCCGGACAGCCCATGCAGCGACCATTCGTAGCCGAACAGGTGCACGCTTTCCTCGCCGATCACTTGCAGGCTGCCGGCGACGAGGGTCATCACCAGGGCCCCAATGCCGAGGAACAGGATATAGCAATAGGGCAGGACGGCCGACACCAGGTAATGGCGCCGGCGCACCTTGGCGCGATGCAGGAAGATAAAGCACATGGCGTTTTCAAGCACCGAGAAGGCAAGGGAGCTAAAGAACAGCATTACCAGCACCAGCGCCCAGCCGACCAGTTCGCGATGGTCAAGGAAATGGCCAACCTCAGCCACGACTGCCTGCGACTGGCCGGGAATCAGCCATTCGAGGTAGCGGCCGATGATCTGCAGCAATTCCTGCTGCGGAATGATGTGGGACAGCGCCACCACCACCAGCATCAGCAGCGGAACGATGGACAGCAGCGAGTAATAGGCCACGGCGCCGGCCAGCAGCAGCCCCTGGTTGGCCCGGAAGCCCTTCAGGCACTGCAGGGCGAAGTCCAGGGGATGCGCCAGCACAAAAGCCACCGCCTTGTGCTTGAGTATTCGCATCGCCCCATTCTACGCCGAAGTCTGCGGACGAGCCCGTGTCAACCAAAGCGCCTGACCCCAAGGTTGCCACGGACTCGGCTGTCAGGTGACGGCGGGTTCGAGCAGGGTGAGGGTCTGGCGGTCGGTGTCGAGGCGGGCGCGGATGCCCATCGGGAGGGTGAACTGGTTGCGGATGTGGCCGAAGCTGTAGCCGGTGACTGCGGGTACCTTCAGCGGCTTCAGGTGCTGGTCGGTGGTTTCGTCCAGCGTCAGGGAGATGTCGCTGTCCTGCGGGCCGCAGTTTTCGCAGATGCCAAGCATGACGCCGGCGGCGTTGTCGAATTTGCGGTTGAGCTGGAGCTGCATCATCATGCGGTCGATACGGTATGGTGCTTCGTTCACCTCTTCCAGGAACAGGATGCCGCCTTTGTAACTGCTGGCGTATTCGGTACCGACCAGGGCGCTGACCAGGCACAGGTTGCCGCCAGTTAGCGGGCCTTCGCAGACGCCCGGTACTACAGTGCGCAGCGCGTAGTGCGGCTCTTCTTCCGCTTTACGGCTGTTTTCCAGGGCCATCGGGATGGTGTATTCGTCCTCCGGGTGCATCAGCACGTTCAGCAGATGGGTCACCGAGTAGTCGGAGAATGTGGATGAGGCTACCGGGCCGTGGAAGGTGACCAGTCCGGCCTTGTTCTGGATCGCCAGGTGCAGCGCCGTAATGTCGGAATAGCCGATCAGGATCTTGGGATTGCGGCGAATCAGTTCAAAGTCGAGATGTTCCAGCAACTGGATGCAGCCGGAGCCGCCGCGAATTGCCCAGATGGCCGCCACATCGGGATCGGCAAACATGGCGTGCAAATCTTCCAGCCGCTGTTCGGGGAGGCCGCCGTAGTTGCCATACACGGCTTCCAGATTACGGCCCAGCTTGACGTGGAAGCCCAGGGATTCGATGTTCTTGATGGCCTTGGCAATCGCCGGGGCGTCGGTGTGGCCGCCGGGGGCGATCAGGCCCACGGTGTCGCCGGCTTTCAGGCGCGGTGGCTTGACCAGGGCGGTTTTCTTCATGGTTGGCTTTCGGGAAACAGGCCGGCCGCCCGCCGCTGCCGACACTCCGGGGAGCGCGACAGCGGCCAGGGCGGCCGCCACGATTCGGCCAAAACTGCGCCGGGTATTCACATCAGTAGAACTTGTATTTCAGGTTGAGTGCGAAGGAGCGGCCACGGCCGTCTGCCACGCGCGGGTCCCAGCCGGCACCCACCACTTCGTCCACATTATGGGCGGTGAATGGCGGGTCGGTGTCGAACAGGTTCTGGATGCCGGCCGTGATGGTGGTGTTCTTGAAGCCCGTGTACGTACCCGAGATGCCGAAGATGCTGTAATGCTTGATCTTCGGGTCGAAGCCGGCTGGCGGCATGCCCTTGCCGCCGTTCGGCAACTGGTCGGCATAGTGCGAGGCGAACCTGTTGTTGAACAGTACGCTCCAGTCGCCGCGCGAGACGGTCAGGCCGGCATTGTGCTTCCAGCGCAGGTAGACGTCGCGGGTGGCGAACTTGCCGACTTGCTCGATGAACGGCTGGCCTTCGAACTCGGCGAACTTGAAGGACTGCATCCAGGTGCCGTCCAGGGTGGCGGTGGTCTTGTATTCGCCGAACCTGCCGTCGTGGCGCAGGCCCAGGTCCAGGCCGCGGGTTTTCAGGCCGGCGGCATTGATCCAGCCAGCTTCCACGTGGTCAATCACGCCAGTCTGCGGGTCGCGGATGATGTAGTCGTTCAGGTATTGCCAGTTCTTCAGCACCACTTGCGGCGTGCGGTTCAGGATGCGGTCCTGGATGTTGATCGCCCAGTAGTCCAGCGAAGCCGTGAAGCCGGCGAACGGCGCCACTACCATGCCGAGCGTGCCTTGCTTGGAGGTTTCAGGCTTCAGCCCCGGATTGCCGCCGGAGAAATAGTCCAGGCGCGGAATCGCACAGAAAGCAGGATCGCCCGGATGCTTGGCGCAGCCTTCCTGGTCGATGGTACCGTTGGGCAGCTCACCCAGCAGGCGGCCAGAATAGAGCTGGGTAAAGCTTGGCGCCAGGAAGCCTTTCGAAGCGGAACCGCGGAACATCAGGTTCTGCGATGGCTGCCAGCGGAACGACACTTTCGGGTTGGTGGTAGCGCCGATCACGGAATAGTCGTCGCGGCGCACAGCCAGCTGCACTTCCAGGTCCTTGATGACGGGGATGATCATCTCGGCGTACACGGCCTTGATATTGCGGCTGACCCGATCCTGGTTGGCATTGCCGGGAGCGAGCAGGATCTTGGTCGCGTCGACGTCCTGCGCAAACTCATAGGTTTCCTTGCGCAGGTCGAGGCCGACGGCCATCGATA
>CAMLSG010000107.1 GCA_946482635.1 uncultured Duganella sp. | reverse complement strand
GGGTCGCCGGTTTGTTCGAAAGGGGCGATCCAGTGGTATTCCTGCCCGCGCAGGCTCACTTTGACCTCAACGCGATGTGCCTGGTCGATCGATTCTTCGCGCATTGGGTGCGCTGCCAGCGGCGGGCTATTGAAAGTACCGGCCACGTAAACAAAGCCGCCAGCCCATGGGTTGCTGCCGATGCCGGCGCACAGCGTGCCTTTATCGCCGTACTGCGCGGCACAGCCGGCCATGGAGATCGCTTGCTGGACCTTGGACTGGTCGTCGAAATCCAGAGCAGGATAAGGCAGCAGCACCGGATGAAGGCCGGGGTTCCGGCCCGCAGCGGGATTCAGCAGCGCGAGCTGGCCGGTTGGATGGCGCAGCGTGGCGGCGATCTGCTCGCGCGTCTTGTAGAAGGAATTCTCGTAAGCCTGGTAGCTGAGCTGTTTTTCCTGCTGCAGCACGGAGACCGCCAAGGCCACTGTCGCTATGGCCAGCAGCGGAAAGGCCATGCGCAGGACGATCCGCAGGCGGTAAGGCGTCAGCAGGGAGAGGGGATTCATGCCTGGTCGGTCCAGCGGAACCCGCGCATCGGGATGTTCTCGATGCACTCGAAGGCCGGATCGATTTCGCGGAAGGCGTCGCGGATGGTGCTCACGTGTTTGCGGATATTGTCGCGGTTGCGGCCACTCTTCACCACTTCGAACAGGTCTTCATAGGACACCACCTGGCCGCGCCGCTCGAACAGGGCCGCCAGGATGCGCTGCGCGGTCAGCGGCAGGTTAATGCGCTGGCCGCGCCAGGTGGGCGTGCGCTGGCGCAGCGGATCCATCGCCAGCTCGCTGGCCGGCGCGGCTGGCTTGCTGTCCTTGGCAGCGCGCAGGATTTCAAGGAAGGTGTCGATGAAATCCGCTTCTTCGAAGGTGGTCTTTTGCAGGTAATCCCAGGCATCCAGCGCTTTCATGATCGAGCGGTAGATGGCTGCCGGCATGGCCGACACGACCAGCACCGGCGTGGCATGGCGCTTGTTGATGGCGTTGATGATCGCGACGCCGGCATGGCGCTCGCGGCCCAGTTCAATGTCCAGCACCACCAGGTCATAACGCTCGCGCGCGATCGCCGCCTCGGCATCGTCGCGGTTGAACCACTGGTCTACCTGGATGCCGGGGCGGGCCGCGGCGATCCAGCCGGCGAGCTGGTTGCTGGTGGGGAGATCGTCTTCAATGATGGCTACACGGGTCATGCGGGAAGTATTACCCAAAAGCCGGGCCGGCGGCGTGAATTTTTCTTCACAAGCCGGAAAGGAATGGGCTGGCGGCAGCATTGAACGTTCGCGCCGGGTGGCTGGAAGATTGCTGTACCGGCGCTGTGCCGGGCCAACCCACCAGAAAGGCAATCATCATGAACAACCGGATCAGTACGATGCTGCAGGCGATTCGCTCGACGCTCGGCCGTGCTGCCAGCAGCATTCATTTCCCATCCGGCGCCCGCAAAGGCGTCGTGCTGCTCGCCGTGACCGGCGCCGCCGCTTACGGCTTGTACCAGTTCCCGCCAATGCGCACGGTTGGCCGCGGCGAAGTGGCGGTACGGACCAATCACCTGACCGGCGATACTTCGATTGTGCGTGAAGGCCTGGCGCTGGACCTGCCCGGCATCCATGAGGTGCGCCTGCTGTCGCTGCGCGACCAGACTTACCGTCCTGCGGCAGCCGGCGAGACACCATTCCAGTCAGGTGAAGGCTTGTCGCTTGGCCTGGACATGGCGGTGCGTTATGGCCTCGACCAGGCGCGCCTGGCCCAGTTTGCCTCCAAGCTGCCGGCCGATATCTCGCGCGAGGTGGTGGCCCCTGACGTGGAAGGCGTGATCTACAAGATCCTGACGCGCTATACCGTACGTGAGATCTTCTCGTCCAAGCGTGCCGAAATCCAGCAGTCCATCGAGGCCGAACTGAAACCGAAGCTGGCAGCCGACGGTCTCGTACTGCGCAGCGTGACCATCGGCAAGGTCGTGTTGCCGGAAGACTTCAAGGCCGGCATGGAGAAGCTGCTGGCCGAGGAGCTGGCATCGGAAAAAATGCGCTACACCCTTGAGCTGAAAGAAAAGCAGGTACGCCAGACCGCGCTGGAAGCCGAGGCCGAAAAGGTGGCCCGCGAGAAGGCTGCGGAAGCTGCCGCCGCCGAGCAGGTCATCGCGGCCAGGGCCCAGGAAGAGGCCATGCGCCATGTGCTGCCGTTCAAGGAAAAACAAGTGAAGCAGCGCGAACTCGAGGCGGAAGCCGAAAAGACTGCCCGTATCAAGACGTCGGAAGGCAATGCCCAGGCCCGCATCATCGAAGCTGCCGGCGAAGCCGATTCGCGCCGCAAGCTGGCGGACGCTGAAGCCTATCGCCAGGAGCTGGTGGGCAAGATCGCCAGCGCCCAGATGGAGCGCGACGGCGAGCTGCTGAGCAAGCATCCGCTGCTGATCCAGAAAACCATGGCCGACAAGCTGTCCGACAAGGTATCGGTGATCATCGCGCCGCCGCCGGCCGACGGCGGATTCATTGGCTCGACGCTGGTCGGCGCTCCGAAGACTGTGCACACTGAGCGCATCGCCGCCAACTCGGGAGAATAAGCATGCCTGTCTCGATGCTTGCCGCCAGCATGGCCCTGGCCATTGTCACCCAGGACCAGCTGCCTTTGCGCGCTGCGCCGCGCGAATCGGCCCAGACCCAGGCCGTGCTGTGGCAAGGCGACGCGCTGGAAGTGCGCGGTACCCGCGGCGATTTCCTGCAGGTGTACGACCATCGCCGCGAGCGTGCCGGCTATGTGCGCGCGGCACGCGTGCGGCAAGTCGATTTGCAGCCTGCCGCGGCGCCGGAGCTGTTGGCAGTAATGCGCTTCCTGCGCGATACGCCGGGCGCGGAGGCGCTTGGCATCAGCTACGGTGCGGCCTACCTGAAGGCAGCGCCGGCGCAAGCGATTGATGCCGAGCCATTCGACGCCATCGGCAGCATGGCCGAGCGGCTGGCAGCGCGCGCTTCTTCCAAACTGGCGCAGCAGGCCGAAACTGCCCTGGCGGCCCACCTGGAAGTTGTTGCCAGCTATGGCGTGGCGATGCGCAGCTACGAGAACGATGGCAAGGTGCGCGTGTGTTATGACGGCGATGCTTTCCGCCGCGTGCTGGCGGTGGCGGCTAGCGCCGAGCAACGCTACCGGGCCGCGCTCGCCCTCAGCAACGGCGCCTGCATCGATCCGGCGCTGGGCGCCATGCAACGCGCCGAACATGACCGGTGGCGTGCCGAATTGCTGGACACGGTGGACCTGGCCCGCCTGCCGGAACATATGAAGAATCGCATCCATATGCGGCGCGCGGCCGTCTGGTCAAGCGTCGCCTTCCAGCGTGCGCGCAAGGGTGAAGAGGCGTCGCAGGCGGCCGGCCGCGCTGAACAGGCGCTGGCGGCGGTCAATAAGTCCGAACTGGCGGACGAGGACAATGCCGCCTATGCGGAAGCTGGCGTGCGTGTCGGGGCGGTGCGCTGGGCATTGGAACCTGTGCCGGCGCAAGGCAAGGTGGCGCCCCAGCTCGCAGTCACTGCGGCTCCAGGACGGCCGGGCGAAACCTGTGTCAGCCTGCAGGGCGGCGGCACGCAGCTCGCCAATCGATGCACCTGGGGCGTGGCGTGGATGGCTTCCGCACGCGTGCATCCGCAGGGGACGGCACTGGCGCTTGCAGTGCAGCCGCTGGATGGCTGGCGCGAAATGTGGCTGTTCCGCCGCCAGGGCGAAGGCTGGGTGGTGGACGTGCTGCCGCCTGCTTCCAGCGATCCGGACATCGGCTATGCGGAATTCGCGGGCTGGGTGCCCGGCGCCGCCAAGATGCTGGCGGCGCGGGAAGTACGCGCCGAGGGCAAGTTCCGCCGCAGCTTTGAACTGCTGGACATGGCCACGCTGGCGACTGAGCGCGGCGCCGACAGGCCGGAATCGCTGTCCACCTTCTACAAGTGGCAGGACCCGGCCTGGAAACGCCAGACGGTCAGCTTGCGCTGATTATTGAGGACGGTAAGTCACCTTCAGGTTGTAGTTGCCTGCGGTGTAGCCGTTCAGCATGACGTAGACATCGCCGTTGGCCGTAACGCTGGTGCTGCAGGTCTCGGTCGCGGTGGAGCCATCCGACTTGCAGCTGTAGCTGCTGGTCGTTGGCACGGAGCCCTTGCGCACGTACAGGTCGATGTCGCCGGTTCCCGTGGTTTCAGCCTTGAAGGTGCCGGCGCCGGCCTTGAACGGGCCGAAGGTCTTCTTCTGGCTGAGCGTCAGGCTGCCGGTGAAGGTTTCCACGGTGTCCGGTTGAACGATGACGGGGCCGTCGCTGCCCAGCTCCACCGCATAGGCGGCAGCCAGCTTGGCAAACTTCAGCGCGTGGTCGGCCTGGTTGCCGGAGTTGGCATAAGTGTCGTTGGCGGTATGGATGTAGGGGTTATCTTCACCCATCAGCGTCTCGAACGGTATCGAGGCAGGGAAACCCTGGTTCTGCCAGGAGGCATGGTCGGAACAGGCGTAGCCGCAGGAGCTGTAGCCCACCGTGACGGTAGGCAGGTAGTTCGACATCAGGGAAGCCAGGAAGTTGTTCTGCTGGCTGTCCGTGTAGTCGGTGTAGATCCAGACGTCCTTGGCCGAACCGCGGTAGTTGGTCATATCGAGCTGCATCACGCCCACGACGTTGATGTTGTTGGCCTTGAAGTTGGCCGCAATATCCTTGGAGCCGAGCAGGCCGGCTTCTTCGGCGGCATAGCCCATGATCTTGATGGTGCGGCGTGGCTTGTAGCCGGATGCGATCATGGCGCGCACCGCCTCGGTCAGGCTGGCAATGCCGGAGGCATCGTCGTCGGCGCCCGGCGAGCGCGATGTCTCGCCATTGCCGCTCATATTGATGCTGTCCAGGTGGCCGCCCATGACAATGACTTCCGAGGGGTTGTCGGTGCCGGCGATAGTCATGATCACGGACTTCTGGTTGTAGCCCGAGTGCGTGAACTGGCTCACGCTGATGTCGCTGCGGCCGGCAGCCATGCTGGTCCACTTCTGCGCCAGCCAGTTGGACGCATTGGCGCCATTGGTGGTGCGGTAGTAGCGGTTGGCGAAGTTCGACATGTCGATGATGGTCTGCGCGATATTCGACGCCTGCATCGTCGGCAGGATGGCGTTGACAGTGGTCTGGTTGTCGATGGCATAGCTTGGACGGCTCACGGCCAGCGCAAGCGGCTGTACGGTGCCTGCCTTGGCCAGCGCCTGGCGGCCTTCCTCTTCGCTGGCATGCACGATGAAACCACCGCAGCGCTTCAATTCCTTGTGGATGGCGGCCGAGAGTTTCAGCATGGTTTCTTCGTCGACCTGCACCAGGTGGACTTTCTCCTTGCCCTGGCCTTGCTTGCTCTGCTTGGCAACGGCTTGCGGCGCGGCGGCTTGCAACTTGGCGTATGCGGCGTCGCCGAGGGTGATCCAGGTGGGGGCTGCATTTGCTGCGCTGGCTGCAAAGAGTCCTGCGGCCAGTACGACTGGGGTGAATCTCTTCATGTCTGCTCCTTTGCGCAAAAAAAAATGCACCCGGGGCGGGTGCATTTGTCAAAAATCTTAGCAGATTATTGGTTTCGCACGATTGTGTACCAATTTGATTTGCCTCAACTGTCGCAGAAATGCCGCGCACATCATGGAAGCGTGCACTTTTCTTCCGGGGAGGTAGACCATGAAAGCGCAATTGCTGGCCGCATGTGCGGCCATATTCCTGACTGCCTGCAGTGGCAAGGGCAGTAGCGGCGTAACGCCAGCACCGCAATTCGCCGCAGAAGTCACCCGCACCAGCTATGGGGTGGCGCATATCCAGGCCAAGGATTTTGCGGGCGTCGGTTACGGCCTAGCCTACTCCTTCGCGGAAGACAATGTCTGCATGCTGGCCGACAGCTTCCTGACGGTACGCGGCGAGCGCTCACGCTACTTCGGGCCTGATGCACGCGCCACCAAACCGCTCAACGGCGAATACGGCGCTGCGCTCGACTTCATGGACTTGCGCAACGAGGATAGCGACTTCTTTTTCAAAGGCTACCTGGATATCGCGAGGCTGCGGGAAGGCTATGCCGCCGGGTCCAGCGAAATCCAGCAACTGCTGCGCGGCTATGCCGCCGGCTACAACCGCTACCTGCGGGAGCATGGCGCCCGCCTGCCCGCGGCGTGCAGGAACGCGGCCTGGGTCAAGCCGATCAGCGCCGACGATGTGATGCTCCTGATTGCGGAGAAGGCGCTGCATGCGACCGGCGAAGTATTCGCGGCCGAAATCGTGGCGGCCGCGCGCGACGTCAGCGGCAACGTTACCCTGGCGGCGCAGCAAGGTCCCATGGACGCGCCGCCGTCCGGCAAGCCTTTCGCCTTGCCGGCCCAGGGCGCGATGGCCAGCAACGCACTGGCAATCGGCAAGGAAGCGAGCAGCAATGGGCGCGGCATCCTGCTCGGGAATCCGCATTATCCCTGGACCAGCACCGACCGCTTCTATCAATTGCACGTCACGGTACCGGGCAGCTACGACGTAATGGGCGTGAGCCTGGGTGGGCTGCCGCTGGTGGTCATAGGCTTCAACAAGGATCTTGCCTGGACCCATACGGTAACCAAGGCCGTGCACTTCACGACCTTCCGGTTGCAGCGCGATGGTTCCGATCCCATGCGCTATATGGTCGACGGCGCGCCGCTATGGCTGGAAACGCGTACGGCGGCGATCGACGTGCTGCAGCCGGACGGCAGCTTGCTAAAAAAGAGCAAGGCCTTTTACTTCAGCAAGCTTGGGGCAGTGATGGCCGTTCCGGGAAGCCCGCAAGGGCAGGGCGGCTTGCTGGTGCTGGGCGACCCGAATCGCAACAACACACGGTTGATGGAGCAGTGGCTCGCCATGGGCCGTGCCACCAGCGTGCAGGAGTTGAAGACGCAGCTCGGGCGGGTGGTCGGCCTGCCTTGGGTGAACACGGTCGCAGCGGACCGCAACGGTGGCGCCTTGTATGCCGATGCCAGCGTCGTGCCGCACCAGGGAGCCGACAAGTTCGCCGGCGATTGCCTGCTGCTGGCGAAATTGCTGATGTTTGACGGCTCGCGCTCTTCCTGCGGCTGGGACCGGGATGACGATGGAACGCCGGACGGCATCTTTGGCGGCGCCAAAGCGCCAAGCATGCTGCGCTCGGACTACGTTGCCAATTCCAACGATGGGTATTGGATCACGAATGCGCGGCAATTGCTGGTCGGGCCAACGCCGCTTGGCTATTCGCCCTTGTACGGCCCGGTGGGCGTGGCACAGCACCTGCGCACGCGCAGCGGCTTTATCGGGATCGAGGAGATGCTGGCGCAGCGCGGCCGGGTGGGGGCGCAGGACTTGCAGGCCCTGGTGTTCGCCAACCGCATCCTGGCGGCAGAACTGGTGTTGCCGGAATTGCTCCCCGCTTGCATGGCCAGTCCTGACAGCTTGCTGGTAAAAGCCTGCACTGCGCTGGCCCAGTGGGACCGCAAGGCGGACCTGGACAGCCGTGGTGCAGTGCTGTTCCGGGAGTTCTGGAACAGCGCCGCCGGGCTGGCGGGAATTTGGTCGCTGGCTTTCGATGCGGCCGACCCCCTGCATTCGCCGCGCGGCGTGGCGCCGGTGGCAATACCTGCCATGCTGGCGGCGCTGAAGGATGCGGCACTACGGCTACAGCAGCTTGGCGTACCGTTCGACGGGCGGCTGGCCGATTTCCAGGTGGAGCCGCGCAACGGCCTGCGCTTCCCCATCCACGGCGCGATTGGCGATATTGACGGCAGTTACAACTCCATCCACATGGCGGGCGCGCTGGGGGCGTCGGGCTACGAACGCGTTACCTGGGGGACCAGCTATATCCACCTGGTCAGCTTTGACGAAAAAGGGCCGCTGGCGCGCGGCCTGCTCGTCTACGGCCAGTCCACTGACCCGCACTCGGCGCATTATGCCGACCAGCTGCCGCTGTATGCCGAAAAGCGGCTGCCTTTGCTGCCTTTCACTGCAGCAGCCATTGCCGCCGACCCGGCGCGGCGCGTCAGGCAATTGAAGGAATAATGACGTAGTGCAACACGACGCCGGACTTGCCAGTCACCGGGCATGGGCATACGATTGACGCATGAGCTCACAGCGCATCCAGCCGCCGGCGCTGCTCTTCATTGAGGGAGACCTCACGATCCGGCGCGTGCAGGAAATGAAAGACGTGCTCCTGGCACGTCTCGCCCAGTCACAGGCGCTGGAAGTGGACCTGGCGGGCGTCACGGAGATCGATACCGCCGGCGCCCAGCTCCTGTTGATGGCGCGCCGCGCCGCGCAAGCCAGCCGGAAGGAGTTGCGGCTGGTCGCGCACAGCCCGGCCGTCGTTTCCCTGTTCGAGCTGCTGCGCATCCGCTAGGAAGGCATCCCCCATGAACCTGGACGAAGGCTTGCAAGCGTTTGTCACCGAGGCGGGGGAATTGCTGGCCGAGATGGAGGCGGGCTTGTTGAACCTGGGCGATCCCGCCGCGCGTGAGGAAGCCGTCAATGCCATTTTCCGCGCCGCCCACACCATCAAGGGTACGGCAGGCCTGTTCGGGCTGGACTACATTGTGCTGTTCACCCATGCGGTCGAAAGCGTGCTGGACGAGGTGCGAGACGCAGCGTTGCCGCTTGATGAAGAACTGGTATCGCTGCTGCTGGAATGCGCCGATCAGCTGAACGCGATGGTCCGCGATGTCGAGCGCGGCGGCCGCGGCGACCTTGGCGAAAGGTGCCGCCCGCAACTGGATGCCCTGCATGCCTACCTTGCACCTGCCCCGGTGATGGAGCCGAACCACCCTGCATTGGATGCCAATGACTACGCTGGCGAAAGCGGTTGCTGGCTGGTTTCGCTGGAATTTGGCCGCGACGTGTTCCGGCAGGGCATGGATCCGGCTTCCTTCATCGCATACCTCGGCCGCCTGGGACGCATCGTGGCGCTGGCTACGGTGGACGGCGGCTTGCCACCGCCGGAGCAAATGGATCCGCAAAGCTGCTACCTGGGATTCGAGATCGTGCTGGAAACCTCGGCCAACGCCGAGGAAATCAGCAAGGTGTTCGAATTCCTGCATGACGAGTGCACCGTGCGCCTGCTGCCGCCCGGCAGCAGCAATGACGAATTCCAGCGCCTGGCCGATATGCTGCCGCTGCATGCCAACGCCATTGCAGACCTGCTGCAGGCCAGCGCACTCGGGACCGTGGTGCCGCCGCCAACTGTCGCACCCCAGGTGGAACACACCGGCGGCGCAGCACTGGCCCGTCCGCATGAAAGCCGCACCATCCGTGTGGATGCCGAACGCCTGGGTCAATTGATTACGCTGGTGGGGGAATTGATTATCGCCAGCGCGCGCACCCAGATGATCGGCAGCCGCTTCAAGGATGCCGACCTGCAGGACAGCACCTCCGCGCTGGCTGGCCTGGTGGAGCAGGTTCGCGACAGCGCCCTGCAACTGCGCATGGTGAAGATCGGCGCCACCTTCGGCCGGTTCCAGCGGGTAGTGCACGATGTCGCGCGCGAAATCGGCAAGGACATCCGCCTGGTCCTGAGCGGCGAAGAGGTGGAACTGGACAAGACGCTGGTGGAACGCATCGGCGACCCTTTGACCCACCTGGTGCGCAACGCCATCGATCACGGCATCGAAGCGCCCGAAGTGCGGCGCCAGTGCGGCAAGCCCGTGCAGGGAACCGTTTCCCTGAACGCTTTCCACGATTCAGGCAGCATCGTGATCGAAGTCGGCGACGATGGCGGCGGCCTGCGGCGCGAGCGCATCATCGCCAGCGCCATCGAACGCGGCCTGCTTGAGCCGGACCACAAAGCCAGCGACAGCGAAGTGTTCGCGCTGATATTCGAGCCGGGATTTTCCACCGCCAGCGAGGTAACCAGCCTGTCAGGGCGCGGCGTCGGCATGGACGTAGTCAAGCGCAATATCGAGGCGCTGCGCGGCAGCATTACCATCGATAGTGAAGCGGGACGGGGCACCACGGTGCGCGTGCGCCTGCCGCTGACGCTGGCCATCATGGATTGCATGCTGGTGACGGTAGGCGGTTCGCGCTTCGCCATCCCGCTCGGCACCATAGAGGAGTGCGTGGAGTACGCACCAGAAGGCCAGCGCGGTTTTGTCGACCTGCGCGGCAACGTGCTGCCCACGGTGGCGCTGCGCGATCTGTTCCGGCTGCAAGGCGCCGCGCCGCGCCGCGAAAGCGTGCTGGTGGTACGGCATGCCGGCCAGCGCGCCGGGCTGGTGGTGGATAGCCTGCAGGGACAGTGCCAGGCGGTGATCAAGCCGCTCAGTCCCGTATTCAGCGGCATTTCCTGCCTGAGCGGCTCGACAGTGCTGGGCAGCGGCGACGTGGCGTTGATCCTGGACATTCCGGCCCTGCTCAAGCAACTGCAGGCAAGACAGCCGGGAAACCTGGCGGCATAGGAGCGAAACGATGCGGCGAACACTGACGGTTGGAATGCGCCTTGGCTTGCTGGTCGGGGTGCTGGTACTGATGATGGCCGGCATCGGTTTCGCCGGCATGCGCGGCATGGAATTCAGCAATGCGCGCCTGAAGGCGACCTACGAAGACCGGACAGTGGCATTGATCTACCTCGGCAAGGCCAATGAATACACGCTGCGCACCCGGCATCGCATGGTGATGACCGCCGCCGCCAACAGCCTGGCGGAGGTGGAGGCTGCCCAGCAAGGCGATGCCTCGCACCAGGAGCTGATCCGCAAGAACTGGAATGCCTATATGGCCACCTCCCTGACGCAGGAGGAACAGCAACTGGCGGCGCAGTACATGGTGGCCTGGAACGCCTGGCAGGATGTGCGCGGTGCCATTATCCAGAAGGCCCGCGCCGGCAAGCACAAGGAAGCTTTGGAGGATGCGCGGGCCGCGGACGTGCTGTTCAGGACCGTGCTGGCGGCCATGGGCAAGCTGATTGATTTGCAGGAGCGGGTGGCGCGCGAGGAGTACGAATCGGCCATGGCACAAACCTCGGCCACCATGCGCACCAACGCCATGCTGCTGGGCGGAGGCCTGCTGGCGGGCATCGTGCTGTCGGTGTGGATGATCCGCGGGTTGCTGCGCCAGCTTGGCGGCGAGCCTGATTATGCTGCCCACATCGTGCAGGAGGTCGCCCAGGGCAACCTGTCAGTGCAGATCAAGCTGAGGAAGGGGGATCAGCGCAGCCTGCTGGCATCCATGAAACAGATGGTGGACAAGCTGTCCGGTGTCGCATCGGAAGTGAGCAATGGCGCGCTGGCGCTGGCCGCGGCGTCGGAGGAGGTTAGCGCCACGGCGCAATCCCTGTCCCAGGCGGCCAGCCAGCAAGCGGCCAGCGTCGAGGAAACCAGCGCCTCGGTGGAGGAGATGAGCGCTTCGATCGCCCAGAATACGGACAATGCCCGCGTGACCGACGTCACCGCCTCCAAGGCGGCCGGCGAGGCGGGCGAAAGCGGCGATGCCGTGCGCAGCACGGTGAGCGCCATGCGCGATATCGCCAGGCGCATCATGATCATCGACGACATCGCCTACCAGACCAATTTGCTGGCGCTGAATGCCGCCATCGAAGCGGCGCGCGCCGGTGAGCATGGACGGGGCTTTGCCGTGGTCGCGGCGGAAGTTCGCAAGCTGGCCGAGCGCAGCCAGGTGGCGGCGCAGGAAATCGGCGACCTTGCCAGCGGCAGCGTGCAGGTGGCGGAGCGTGCCGGCGGCCTGCTCGACGCCATGGTGCCGGCCATCCAGCAGACATCGCACCTGGTGCAGGAAATTGCCGCCGCTTCGATAGAGCAGGCATCCGGGGTGAGGCAGATTAATATGGCAATGGGCCAGTTGAGCCAGACTACGCAGCATAATGCAGCCGGTGCGGAAGAACTGGCATCCACTGCCGAAGAAATGAGCAGCCAGGCGGAGGAGCTGCAGCAGCTGATACGCTTCTTCCGCGTTGCAAAAGATGAGGCGCCGCGCCGCAATGCCGAGGCCAGGCCCCCGGCCAGCCAGCGCACCTCGCAGCGCCGACTGTCGAGGGTGCCGCCGCTGGACGAAAGCAACTTCACAAGATTCTGAGGGCAGGCATGGAAGCAGAACACCAGTACCTGGGTTTCCGGCTGGGCGACGAAACCTTCGGGCTGGGCATACTTGCCGTGCGCGAGATCATCGAGTACGGTGGCATGACCGACGTGCCGATGATGCCACTGTGCGTGCGCGGCGTGATCAACCTGCGCGGCGCCGTGGTGCCGGTGCTGGACCTGGCCGCGCGCTTTGGGCGAGCTCCCGCCACGATAGGGCGGCGCAGCTGCATCGTCATCGTTGAAAGCGGGATGCCGCCGGAGCAGCAGGTGCTTGGCCTGCTGGTCGATGCGGTGAATGCGGTGCTCGACATCGACCCCGGCCAGATCGAGCCGCCGCCCAGTTTCGGCGCCGGCCTGCGCAACGATTTCATCAAGGGCATTGGCAAGGTCAATGGTAAATTCGTTATCCTGGTCAACCTGGACTCGGTGTTGAACGTGCCCGAAATCGCGGCCATGGCGGGAGATGTGAATTGATGCAACCAGTTGCTCCCCTGACGGACTGCGAGTTCGTGCAATTCCAGCGCTTCATCCACGAAGCAGCAGGGATTTCGCTGTCGGACGCCAAGAAGCCGCTGGTTTCCGGGCGCCTGGCTAAACGCCTGCACCACCTGCAGTGCAACAGCTATGGTTCCTATTTCCAGTTGATCGCCAGCGGTACTGCGCCGGAAGAAACCCAGATTGCGATCGACCTGCTGACCACCAACGAAACATACTTTTTCCGCGAAGCCCGCCACTTCGATCACTTGCGCTCCGTGCTGAAAGAGCGCAAGCAGGGCAGCACACCATTCCGGGCCTGGAGCGCGGCCTGCTCCACCGGGGAGGAGCCGTATTCGATCGCCATGGTGCTGGCCGACCTGCTGCCGCCACAAGGATGGGAAGTACTGGCTTCCGACATCAGCGCGCGCGTGCTGGAGACTGCGCGGCAGGGGCATTACCCGATGACGCGCGCCGCCCATGTGCCGCAGGAATACCTGCGCCGCTTTTGCCTGAAAGGTATCGACGCCGAAGACGGCACGCTCCTGGTATCGCGCGTGCTGCGCGAGTGCGTGGAGTTCGCCCAGATCAACCTGAATGCGGCGCGCCTGCCTGCACTGGACAAGTTCGAGGTGATATTCCTGCGCAATGTGCTGATCTACTTTGATGGGGAAACCAAGCGCCGGGTGGTGCGGCGGGTGCTGGATTACCTGCGGCCAGGCGGCTACCTGTATATCGGCCATTCGGAAAGCCTGCACGATATGGGGCTGCCGGTGCGCAGCATGGCGCCGGCAATTTATCGCAAGGATTGACATGAAGGCCGGCGCCGCATTCGAAGTCTACCTGCTGCCCGGCGAGTACTTCGTTGGCGATGCGCGCTACCGCATCCGTACCGTGCTGGGTTCCTGCGTGTCGATCACGCTGTGGCACCGGCGCCTGCGCATCGGCGCCATGTCGCACTTTCTTCTCTCGGAGCGTGAGACGGCGGGCGAAGGCGAACCGGCGGCCGAATTGAGCGGCCGCTATGGCAAAGATGCGATGGAACTGATGGTGGCGCAGCTCCGGGAGCGCGGAGTGGCGGCGCGAGAATGCGAAGCGAAAGTGTTCGGTGGCGGCACCATGTTTCCTTCGATCGAGGCAGGCCGGCAACAGGGTATTGGACACCGCAACGGCGTAGCAGCGGAAAAGCTGTTGGCGCAATACGGCATACCCGTGGTGTCGGAAAGCCTGTTCGGCACCGGGCACCGGCATATCCTGTTCGACGTGGCAACCGGCGATGTGTGGGTGCGGCAGGGGGAACTGGCGGACAAGGGAGGCGCATGAAGCAGATCAAGGTCATGGTGGTGGACGATTCGGCCGTGGTACGGCAAGTGCTGAGCGGCCTGCTCGGACGCGAGCCGGACATGCAAGTCACCTATGCCGTGGCCGACCCGATACTGGCCGGCGAGCGCATGCGCCTGCAGTGGCCGGATGTGGTGGTGCTGGACGTCGAAATGCCGCGCATGGATGGCATTACCTTCCTGCGCAAGATCATGGCTGAACGGCCCACACCGGTTGTGATCTGCTCGTCGCTGACGGAAAAGAGCACTCGTACTTCCATGGAAGCGCTGGCCGCTGGCGCCGTTGCCGTCGTCGGCAAGCCCAAACTGGACTTGCGCCAGTCGTTGCACGATGGCTGCGACGAGCTCGTGGCTGCCGTGCGCAGTGCGGCCCAGGCCAGGCTGCAGCCAATCAACGGCGGCCGCCAGGCGGCAGCACCGGCGGCGCCGTCGGCCAAACTGAGCGCGGACGCCATCCTGCCGCCAGTGGTCGAGGGGGCACTGCCAATGCGCGGCACTGGGCGCGTGGTGGCCCTCGGTACGTCGACCGGCGGTACCCAGGCGCTGGAGCGCGTGCTGACCGAGTTGACGCCCGCTTCCCCCGGTATCGTCATCGTGCAGCATATGCCGGAGCAGTTCACTGCCGCTTTCGCCGAACGCCTGAACGGCTTGTGCCAGATAACCGTCAAGGAGGCGCGCAATAACGACCCGGTGCTTCCGGGGCAGGCCCTGATTGCTCCCGGCGGCCGCCATATGCTGTTGCGGCGCGGCCCTTCCCAATACTTCGTGGAAGTGGTTGATGGTCCTTTGGTCAACCGCCACCGCCCCTCTGTCGACGTTCTTTTTCGTTCGGTCGCCAAGTGTGCCGGCGCCAGTGCGCTCGGAATTATCATGACCGGTATGGGGGACGACGGCGCGGTCGGACTGCTGGAAATGCGCCAGGCCGGGGCCCGCACGCTGGCGCAGGATGAACAGAGTTGCGTGGTGTACGGCATGCCGCGGGAGGCGGTGAAACGCGGCGCCGCGGAGCGCAGCGTGGCGCTGGATGCAATCAGCCGCGAAATCCTGCAATATGGCGGCATCGAACGGAGGGCGAATGAAGGACTTTAGCGCAAGCACGGCCTTGATCGTTGAAGACAGCGCGGTGCAACGCGAGCACGTTGCCGCGCTGCTGCGCCAGATTGGCTTCGGCACCGTCCTGGTTGCGAACGACGGCATCAATGCCTTGCGCACGCTGGAACAGCGCGCCGCCCCGGTGGACCTGGTGCTGACCGACCTCGATATGCCCGGCATGGACGGCGTGGAGCTGATCCAGCAGCTGGCAAAACGGCGCTGGGCCGCCAACCTGATTGCGGCATCGGCCAACCAGCCACGCCTGGTGGAAGCGGCAAGCAGCCTGCCTCCAGGCAGCGCGATGCGCCTGCTGTCCACCATGCCCAAGCCGGTGCGGCTGGAAGCACTGCAAGGATTGCTGGACGATGCATCAATGCTGGCGCTGGCGGAGCTGGAACACGATGTCGCGCCCGAAGTGCCCAATGTCATGGAAATCGAAGCAGGCCTGGCGGCGGGAGAATTCATTCCCTTGTATGCGCCGCGAGTGGCGCTCGATAGCGGCCGCATGGTGGGCATCGCGGTCCAGGGGTGCTGGCAACGTCCGGGACGCAGCCCGATGGATGCCGCGGGCCTGCTTCCCGCACTAGCCGGCGACAGCGAAACCATCGGCGCCATTTTGCTGGCGCTGGCAACCCAGGCCGCGGCTGACCTGCACGGCTGGCAGGAAATGGGCCTGTCCTCGATCAAGCTGTCGCTCCCGCTGCCGGCCGAACTGCTGGAAGACCTGGGTGAATTGGGGCGGCTGGTGGCGGGCATCCAGGCGCAGGACGTCAAGCCGGGCAGCGTATGCTGGGAAATCAGCGAAGCGGTCATTGCGGCCTGCGAGCCGGAATCGCTGCACAATATTGGCCGCCTTAGCTTGCGCGGCTATGGCATCGGCGCGGTTCACTGCGGGCGCTATGAGGCAAAAACACGAGACTTTGCCTGTTTCCCTCTGTCGGAAATTTCGATCGACCCTTTGTTCGTACATGAGGCGGCCCAGCGGAGCCACCGCAAGCCTCTGTTCGACGGGCTGCTGGCAATGGCAGGCAAGCTTGGGGTGCCGGCATGTGCCGACGGCATAGAAAATGTCGAAGACTGGGCATTGATGCGGGAAATGGGCTGCAGTACGGGACAGGGGCCGCTGATTGCGGCGCCAATGGAAGGGCGTGAATTCGTCGAGTGGTACAAGGAAAGCCGCCAGCGCCTGCGCGATTGCGCCGGGCACCGTTTCAGTGACGAGGCGCCTCCAGCGGCAGGGACAGGGTAAAGCAGGTTCCGCAGCCTTCCTCGCTGCGGACGGTAATGCGCCCACCCAGGATATCGGAAACAATGCTATGCACGATGTGCAGGCCGAGGCCCGAGCCGCCTACGCCCATCTTGGTGGTAAAGAAGGGATCGAAGATGCGCTCCTGGTTGCCGGCGCTGATGCCATTGCCGTTGTCTCGCACATGCAGCGCAATCCAGTCGGGCTTCTCATACTCCGCCACCAGTTCCACCTTACCTTCGCTGCGGCCGTCGAAGGCGTGCATGAGGGCGTTGTTGACAAGGTTGGCGATCACCTGGCCCAGGGGGCCAGGGAAGCTGTCCATCATCAGTTCATCCGGCACGGACTGCACCACCTCGAAAGGCGTTCGCCTGATTGAGGGCAGCAGCGTCAGCACGTTGCCGGATACGACCTCGGATAGCAGGAAGGTGCGCCGCTGGGTGCTGGTCTGGTCAACCGCCACCTGTTTGAAGTTGGTGACCAGGTCGGCGGCCCGCTGAAGGTTGCGCATCAGGATCTCGGTCGTCGTACAGGCATTATCGAGGTAGCCGACCAGTTCCGAGCGGCGCATGTTCTCGCCCTTGGTGAAGTGTTCGCGTATGTCGCCGGTCTGGGCTTCGAACGTGCTGGCCACCATCAGGCTGTTGCCGATCGGCGTATTCAGTTCATGCGCAATGCCGGCGACCAGCGACCCGAGTGCCGCCAGCTTTTCGTGGTGCACCAGGTCTTCCTGGGCGCGTGCCAACGACTGGTAGGCCTGCTTCAGCTCACTGTTGGCGCGACGCAGGGCGATGTGGGTATTGATGCGGGCCAGTACTTCCTCGACCTGGAATGGCTTGGTGATGTAATCGACGCCGCCCACGGCAAAGCCGCTGACGATCTGCTTGGCGTCGCTCAGGCCCGTCATGAATATCACCGGCACGTCGCGTGTGTCGGCATCGGCCTTCAGGCGGCGGCAGGCCTCGAAGCCGTCCAGGCCTGGCATCACGATATCGAGGAGGATCAGGTCCGGTTCGGCCAGCGCCGCGCGCATCATGCCTTCGCGTGCATCGTGGGCCAGCACAACAAGGAAGCCATGATGGCTGAGATGATCGAGCAAGGCGAGCAGCAAGGTCGGCGAATCGTCGACGACCAGGACAGTCGGTGGTCGCGCCTGAACTTGTTTAGCTGGCATTCCAAACCTTTTTCACGTGTGGCCCTTGTCAGAGTGAATCTGGCTTGCTATAGTTCTGTCCCTCGCAACGCAGCGCTGACAAATCAGCGAAGCGAAACGAGAAAAGATGGGGTTGACGAGTTGCACGCTGTACCGCATAATCTCGCTTCTCTGCTGCTGACAA
>CAMLSG010000106.1 GCA_946482635.1 uncultured Duganella sp. | reverse complement strand
GCAATACCGCCGGTACTTCCGTCACCGGCAGGTTCGAAATCCTGCAAGACACCCTCCGCTGGAGCAACGAGTACACCGGCAACGGCTACTTCAAGGAAGACCGTGCCCGCGTCAACGGCGAAGAAACCAAGCAGCGCTCGGCGGAACGCTACCAGTTCGGCGCCAAGGCCGGTTACAAGCTGCTGGAAGAAAATTCCACCTTGTTCGCCCTGGCTACCTTCTCCGAAGACCGGTTCGGCGCGTACACGCGCAGTGCCAGCGTCGGTGTCGGTCATGGCTTCCGCTTGTACCAGAGCGATAACAAAACCCTGGACATGGAAGCCGGCCCAGGCTTCTTCAAAGCGACTCGCGCCAACGGCGAAGAAGACCGCGGCCTGGTGCTGCGCGGCCGCGCTGCCTTCCGCTGGAAAGTCAGCGATAACGCCACCTTTGCGCAGATGCTGACCGTGGAGCGCGCTTCGTGGAACACCCACTCGACCTCCGAGACTTCACTGAGCGCCCGCATCAACGGTTCGATGCATATGAAGGCCGCCTTCAGCGCCATCAACGACTCCACCGTTCCGATCGATAAGCAGAACACCGATACCCAGACTTCGGTGACGCTGGTGTATTCCTTCTAAAGCCAGCGCAGCAAAGCCAGCCCCGCCAGCGCCTGCAACACGGCGCAGTGCCACAGCAGGATAGTGTTATCCAGCGTGGCACGGCTGGCCTCCCTCAACTTGCCCCTCGCGGCAACGTAAACCGCTGCCGGCCCCAGCACCGCCGCGTGCAGTCCCTCGTAAGCCAGCAAGGCCGCTACGGCCGCACTCCACGCATCGCGCGAAGGCGCAAGGCCGGCATCGAGATGCCCGCCCAGGTTTGCCGCGAATGCAGAAAGCAGGCAAGCACCCGCCACGGGCATCGGCCACCATTGTGCCGGCCGTCGCCCGCTCCACCAGGCCAGGGCTGAACTGCCGCCCAAAAGCGCCGCCTGCAGCCAGGGCCACAGCGGCTCGGGCAGATGCGCGCCGGGAGGCGGGCACACTTCCAGCCGCATTGACGTATGCACCAGTGTGAAGGCCAGCGAAGCGAAAATCGCCGCGTCGACCACCACGAGCACCCAGGTCGCCCACCACGAGTGCGATGCTGCTCCCTTCGCGCCGATTGGCAGGACGACGCTTTCTGCGACAAGCGCGGATGCATGTGCCAGCGGCCGGTCCGCCGCCCACAGCCAGGCTATCAGCGTCCATATCGCAAGTGCGCCAAACAGCCACGCGGCGATCGCCTGCTGCACCGTCATCAGGAGGAAAAATCCCGCTGTCCCCAGTGCGCAAAGGAATGGCAGCCAGCTATCGCCCGGCAGCACCAGCAAATGCCTTGGCCGCGCATCGCGCCACCCGGTCACCAGCGTCTCGCGCATACCGGTAATGCTTCCCGGCAGCCAATGCATGCCGGTCTCCACTTCCTGCACCAGCAACGGCTGCCGCCATAAAGGTTCGGCCGAGCGCACTTCCGGCTGGCTGCGCGTCGCATACTCGTCCTGCGGCAACCATTCCAGCGAGCTCGCCCGCCAGGGATTGCCGTGCGCCTGCTGCGGACGGCGCAAGGTGCGCACCAGGTCCATCGTGAACAGCACGACGCCGCATGCCAGCAGCATTGCCCCCACCGTACTCGCCATGTTCAGCCCAGCCCAGCCCATTTCCGAGCCATAGGTGTAAACCCGGCGCGGCATGCCGAGCATGCCCGTTGCGTGCATCGGGAAGAACGCCAGGTTGGTACCCGCAAATATCAGCCCGAATACCCAGCGCGCCCAGGCCTCCGACATGCGATGCCCGTTAAACAGCGGCATCCAGAAATAGGCGCCTGCGAACATCGGGAACACCAGGCCGCCGACCAACACGTAGTGGAGATGGGCGACGATGAAATAGCTGTCGTGGGCCTGCCAGTCGAACGGCACCGCAGCCACCATCACCCCGGTCAGGCCGCCTAGTACGAATACCGCAAGGAAGCCCAGGATGAACAGGGTCGGCGCATTCAATTGCACCCTGCCCCGCCAGAGCGTTGCAATCCAGGCAAACACCTGCACCGCCGTCGGGATCGCAATCGCCATGCTGGCCGCCGACACCAGGGTGGTCTCCAGCTGCCCAAGGCCGGCGGTGAACATATGGTGCATCCACAACAGGAAACTCAGCGCGCCCACCGCGGCGAGGGAAAGGACCACGGCACGCCGGGCGACCAGCGGCGTTTGCACCAGGGCGGGCAGCATCGAAGACACCATCCCTGCCGCGGGCAGGAAGATGATGTACACCTCAGGATGGCCAAAGAACCAGAACAGGTGCTGCCACAGGACCGGATCGCCGCCGCGCGCAGCAATGAAGAACGGCCAGTCGTAAGCCCGTTCCAGCTCCAGCAGGGCGGTACCCGCGATCAGGGGCGGAAACGCGAACACCACCATGGCTGCCACCACCAGCATGGACCACGCAAACACCGGTATCCGCGCCAGCGTCATGCCCGGAGACCGCGTGAACAGGATGCCGATAACCAGCTCGATAGCCCCGGCAATCGCGGAAATTTCTATGAAGCCGATGCCCAGCAGCCAGAAGTCGGCATTCAGCCCGGGGGAGTATTCCTTCCCCGTCAATGGCGGATACATGAACCAGCCGCCGTCCGGCGCAAGCCCGAAAGCCAGCGTCACGATGAATCCTGCCCCGCCAAATGCATAGGCCCAGTAGGCGTACGCCGACAGGCGCGGGAATGGAAGGTCGCGCGCGCCCAGCATGCCGGGCAACAGGAACACCGCGATGGCCTCCACCATCGGAATGGCGAACAGGAACATCATCACCGTGCCGTGCATGGTAAAGAACTGGTTGTAGGTTCCCGGCTGCAGCAAGTCATTGCCTGGCACTGCCAGTTGCAGCCGCATCGCCAGCGCCAGGGCGCCTGCGAACAGGAAGAAGCCGAAAGCGGTCGCCAGGTACAGACGGCCGATACGCGTATTGTTGACGGCCGTCAGGGCGCACCAGCCAGCCGGCTTGCGCCATGCGTGTTCCAGCGCTTCGAATTCCCCCGGCGGCCGCGGCAGGCTGTTGGGTGTACGGCCCTTCGCGCTCACCGGAGTGTCTCCAGCCAGCCCGCGAGAGCCTGCAAGTCATCCGGCGCAAGGCTGCTGGGGGGCATGCGCGCACCGGGTTTCGCTGCCTGCGGATTGGCGATCCATCCAAGCAAGGCGGCGCGGCTGAACGGCAGCGCGCCAGCGCCAATATGGCTGCGGCTCGCCAGATGCGTCAGGTCGGGTCCAAGGGTGCCGCCCTCGCCGGCGCCGCGCACTGCATGGCACGCATTGCAGCGCGCTGCGACGAACACTTCCCGCCCCCTTCCTGGTGCCGCGCCGGCACCATGTGCGGGCGCGGCCTGCTCTTGCAGCCAGCGATCGAAGTCCTGCGGCGCGACAGCAACGACGTCGAGGGCCATCGCGGCATGCTGAATTCCGCAGTACTCTGCACATTGGCCCCGGTAGCGTCCCGGCGTCCCGGCCTGCAGCGTCAGTCCATGCATGCGGCCGGGCACCATATCGACCTTGCCCGCGAGGGATGGCACCCAGAACGCATGCAGCACGTCAGCCGAAGCCAGGGCGAGATATACCCGCTCCCCTACCGGCAAGCGCAATTCATTGGCAAGGACGGCCTCGCGGCCGGTCACCGTGTCGCGGTAGCGAACCTCCCACCACCACATATGGCCGGTCACGGTCACCTGGATGCGGGTAGCCGAAAAAGGCCAGGCCAATTGCGAGGCCTGCCAGCCAGACCAAGCCATGAGCATCGCCAGCAACGGCGCAGGCAGCAACAGTCCTCCGCCAATGACCAGCCGGCGCGACCAGGACCGCCCTCGCCTGCGCGCGATGCCGGCCAGCACAAGCATCACGACCAATGCGAGGAGCGCCGCCCCAGCAGCGAACAGAAGCCAGCTGAAATCGCTCAGGAGCCTGGCATCCGGCCCCGCAGGCGACAGGACCGATTGCAGCGCGGGTGTCATTGGAGGGAATAAAGATAGGCGGCCATGTGGCGGGCATCGTCGGCCGAGACGCCCATGTCCGGCATCATTGTGGCGGGGTCCATGCTGCGCGGCGCGGAGATCCAGCGCACCAGGTTGGCCTGCTGGTTCGGCCAGCGTCCGGCAATGTAGCTGCGCAAGCCGAATTGCGCCAGCGACGGCGCGGCCTTGCCGCGCGCTGCTTCAACATCCGGTATGTGATGGCAGCTACCGCACTGGAATTGCGCCAGCAAGGCCTTGCCGCGCAGTGGATCGCCGCCACCGCCGGCAGGAGGATACGGCTTGCGTGGCTGGCAGGCGCTCAGGAGCAGCGCCGCCAGGCCTGCGCCGGCCACGCGTCCAATTTTCCGCCAACGCATAGTGATTGCTTGCACGAATCGTCCCTGCCTTCCTGCTGCCGATCCCTATAATTCACGGTAACATCTTGGCCTTTTTCCCGATTGTGCGTCGCCTCATTGCCACCGCCGCTTCAACCCTATGCCTGGCAGGTCTTGCCGGAATCGTGGCGGCTACAGTAGTCCTGCAGGCCGGCTGGTATGACGCTTCCGCGCTGCGGCCGCACTTCCAGTTCGTGCACACGCTGATTGAACGGGGCATGCAGCAGTCGGTGCGCTTCCACGCGCGCGGCATCGTGGCGCCGCATGTACCGGAAGGCGCCACTGCCCGTGGTGGTGGATTGTTTCGGCTCCATTGCCAGCAATGCCACGGCGGGCCGGGCGTGGCGATGGGCGTCATTGGCATGAGCATGCAGCCCGTGCCCGGCCCGCTGGCCGATGCAGCGCGCCGCTGGAAACCGCGCGAGATGTACTGGATTACCGCTAACGGGATCAAGATGAGCGGCATGCCGGCATGGCGCTTCCACCTCTCGGAGCAGGAGATCTGGGACGTAGTAGCTTTTCTTGGCGTGCTGCCTGCCATGACGCCGGCGGAGTATGCGGCAATTGCGCCCGGGGCAACGCCAGCGCGTCCGGCGCAAGCCCTCATCCAAGCGACAGACCACCAGCGCGGCAAACTGGCGCTGACGCAGTATGCCTGCCAATCCTGCCACCACATACCGGGCGTGACCGGACCGCTGACCTATGTCGGCCCCAGCCTGGACGGGCTGGCGCAACGTTCCTTCATCGCCGGCAAGCTGCCGACGACCGAAGAAAACCTGGTGAAATGGATTCGCGCCCCGCAACAGGTGAAACCCGGCACCGCCATGCCGCAGCTCGATGTGCCGGAACGCGATGCGCGCGACATGGCGGCCTACCTGCTGCAGGCCACCCGGTAATTACTGGTCCAGCTGTTTCTGCGTCTGGTACAGGCGGGCGTAGATGCCGCCCTTGGCCAGCAGCGCTTCGTGGCTGCCCTGCTCGGCAATCGAGCCCGCCGCCATCACCACGATGCGGTCGGCATTTTCGATGGTCGACAGGCGGTGTGCGATAACGACCGTGGTGCGGCCTTCCATCAGCTTTTCGAGAGCCGCTTGTACCTGGCGTTCGGATTCGGTATCCAGCGCACTGGTTGCCTCGTCCAGGATCAGGATCGGCGCGTCCTTGTACAAGGCGCGCGCGATAGCCAGGCGCTGGCGCTGTCCGCCAGACAGGCGCATGCCGTTCTCGCCAACTTCGGTCTGGTAGCCCTGTGGCTGGCGCATGATGAAATCGTGGGCATAGGCCGCGCGCGAAGCCGCTTCGACCCGCGCCAAGTCCGGCGCCGGGTCGCCGTAGGCGATGTTCGCCGCCAGCGTATCGTTGAACAGCACCACGTCCTGGCTGACCAGGGCAATCTTGCTGCGCAGGTCCGGCAAACGGTACTCGCGCAAGTCCACGCCATCGAGCAGGATACGGCCGCTGCCCACGTCGTAAAAGCGCGGCAGCAGGCTGGCCAGCGTCGTCTTGCCGCTGCCCGAGCCGCCGACCAGCGCAACCGTCTCGCCGGCCGCGATGTCGAGCGACACCGAACGCAGCGCTGGCGCGGCTTCCGGATCGTCCACGTTGTAACGGAAGCCCACATCCACCAGCTCGATACGGCCCTTGACATGGTCGGCGCTGCGCGTGCCGGTATCGGTTTCCATCGGCGCATCGACCAGGCCGAATACCGATTCGGCCGCCGCCAGGCCGCGCTGCAGCGGCTCGTTCAATTTGGTCAGGTTCTTGATCGGTCCCTGCAGCGACATCAGGCAGGTGATGAAGGCAACGAAGGCGCCGGGAGTCAGCGCGCCTTCCTGTGCGCGCAGCAGCGCGTAATAGATCACGGCCGACAGGGTCGCGCCGACCATCAGCATGATCAGGCCCGAGTTCATGGCTGCGGTGGAAGCGTGTTTCACAGCCAGCTGGCGGTTCATCTTGACCACTTCGTCGAAGCGCTTCTGCTCGTAGGCCTGGCCGCCGAAAATCTTCACCACGCGCTGGCCGCCAATGCTTTCGTCCAGCACGCGGGTCAACTCGCCCATCGCCTGCTGTGCACTGGAGCTCAGGCGACGCATGCGGCGCGCGGCAATGGTCACCACCAGCGCGACCAGCGGCAGCAGCACGAGGCAGAACAGGGCCAGCTTCCAGTCGATATCGAACAAGGCGCCGAGGAAGCCAATCACCGCCACCGAATCGCGCACGGCGATGGTGAACACGCTCAGGCCGGCTTGCGTCACCTGGGTGGCATCAAAGGCGATGCGCGACAAGGTGGTCCCGGTCGAGGACTGGTCGAAATAGCGGTTCGGCAGGCGCAGCACGCGGCCAAACATCTTTTCCCGCACATTGGCCTGCACGCGCTGGGTCAGCCATGCCGAGCCATAGTCGCCAATGAAGGTGCTGACCATGCGCAGCAAGGCCAGCCCCATGATCAAAGCCGGGATCGCCCACAAAGCGGCAGCGCCAGGATTGCTTGGTAGGATACTGCTAAGCCACTCGTGAATGGTAGCCAGGACTCCACTTTGCGGCGCCGCAGCAGCTGCACCGCCCGGCTGCACCGCATCAACCACATTCTGCAGCTGGCGGATCAGCAGCACGTCGGTCAGCGAGGCTATGCCGACACCGAGCAGTGTCACCAGGGCGGCCCACTTATAGGGGAGGAACTCCTTCAGCAGGCGGATATATAGTTGGCGGCTTTGCACTATTTGTTAGCTTCGATGCTGGAAAGGCAGCATTGTACCCTTTCCTCCCTTAACTCACGGCGAAGGATTTTCCCCACATTTGACTTGGGCAGCGACTCGGAAAAAACAACTTCGCGCGGGCGCTTGTAGGCAGTCAGCTGGTCGGCGCAGTAGTCGCGCAACGCCGCCTCGTCCAGCGCCGGGTCTTTCCTCACCACGTACAGGACCAGCGCCTCCCCGCTGCGCTCGTCGGCCACGCCGATTGCTGCGCATTCCAGCACACCAGGGTGGGCGGATACGACTTCTTCCACCTCGCTCGGGTAGACCTTGAAGCCGCTGACATTGATCAGGTCCTTCTTGCGGTCCAGGATGCGCAGATAGCCCGAAGCGTCCATGGCGCCGATGTCGCCGGTGCGCATCCAGCCATCCGCTGTCATGACCAGCGCTGATTCTTCCGGCTTGTTCCAATAGCCGGCCATCATTTGCGCCCCGCGCAGGGCGACTTCGCCCGCTTCCCCGGCCGGCAGGCGCACGCCGTCTTCGTCCAGCACGCAGGCATCGACGCCCGGCATGGGAATGCCGACCGTACCGGTGAAATCGGACAGGTCGAGGCGGTTGCAGGTCGCGCCGCAGCTGAATTCCGACATGCCATAGGCTTCCGCCATCGGGCACCCTGTCGCCTCCAGCCAGCGCTGGGCGACCGACGACTGGGCCGCCATTCCGCCCGACGTGGTCACCGTCAGTTCGCTGAAATCCAGGCTGCTGAACTCCGGATGGTTCAGCAAGGCATTGAACAGGGTATTCACGCCGGGGAAAACGTGCAGCTTGTGGCCGCGCAAGGCCTTGATGGTCGCGCCCAGGTCGCGCGGATTGGGGATCAGGAAGCTGCAACTGCCAAAGCGCATCGAGCACAGCATGCAGCTTACGAAGGCAAAACAGTGGTAGAGCGGCAGTGCGCACACCACATTGTATTGCTCGGACTTGATGCGTTCCTGGGCGGGTTTGCACCATTCGTCGGTCGACAACACAGCTGCCACCAGCGCGGAGTGCCGCAGCATGGCCCCTTTGCTGCGTCCCGTGGTGCCGCCGGTGTACTGCAACACCGCCAGGTCCGATGGCTGGATGGAAGGTGCCGACAGCGCCATGCTGCCGCCCTGCACGACCGCCTGGTTGAACTTGACATGGCCAGGCAAGTGCCAGTGCGGCACCATCTTGCGCACGTGCCGCAGCAGGAAATTCACCAGGGCGTCCTTGGGAAACTTGAACATCTCGCCAATGCTGGCGACCACGACATGCTCGATGCCGGTTTCCGGCAGCACGCGTTCCAGCGTTGCCGCGAAGTTCTCCAGGATGACAATGGCCCGGGCGCCGCAATCCTGCAGCTGGTACTGCAACTCGCGCGCCGAGTACAGGGGATTCACGTTCACCACCACGCAGCCAATGCGCAGGATTGCGGCCGCCGCAATCGGATACTGCAGCAGGTTGGGCAGCATCACGGCAATCCGCTCGCCTGGCTGCAGGCCGCGGCCCTGCAGCCAGGCGCCAAGGGCCCGCGAGGCGCGGTCCAGCTCAGCATAACTCAGCGGCTGGTCCATGCAGACGAAGGCAGTGCGGTCCGGGAAACGCGAAAAACTGTCTTCCAGCAGGCTGGCCAGGGTCGGGCAAGCCGAGGTATCCACTTCACTTGCCACGCCAGCGGGATACTGCTTGAGCCAGGGACGTTCCATCATGCCACCCCCTGCAAGGTTGAGTAAGTTCCTATCATTGTAGGTCGCCTGCACGGCCCGCCAAAGTGTGTAATTATGCAAGTCCATTTTGAAAGGACCACCATGCGTAATGACACTCTCTTTCAGGAACTGCACCAAAGCGGCCTGCTGATGCTGGCCAATTGCTGGGATGGTGGCACTGCCCGGATCGCCGCCCTGGCCGGCGCCAAGGCGCTTGCAACCAGCAGCGCAGCTGTGGCCTGGGGCCACGGTTACGCCGACGGCTCACAGCTGCCCACCGCCCTGCTGCTGGAAACCGTGCGCGACATCGTGCGCGCCAGCCAGCTCCCGCTGACCGTTGACATCGAAGACGGCTATTCTTCCGATCCGGAAGTGGTCGGCCAGTTTGTGGCGCAACTGGTACAGGCCGGCGTGGTCGGCATCAATATTGAAGACGGCAGTGCGCAGCCGGAACTGCTGGCGCGCAAGATCGGCGCAGCACGCGCTGCGGCCAAGGCGGCCGGGATCGAGCTTTACATCAACGCCCGTTGCGACGTCTACCTACGTGGGCTGGCCGAGCCGGGCGCGCGCGTGGCCGAAACCCTGCGCCGCGCCGCCATGTACCAGGCGGCAGGCGCGAGCGGCCTGTTTGCGCCGGGCGTCACCGACGAGGCGGAAATGGCTGCCCTGGCCCAGGGCAGCAGCATGCCGCTGAATGTGTTGGCGCGAAAGAACATGGCGGCACCGGCCCGCCTGGCAGAACTGGGCGTGCGGCGCCTGAGCGCCGGCTCGGCACCGGCGGAAGCGATGATGGGCCGGCTGAGGGTGTATATGGAACGCTTCCACCAGACCGGCGCCATCGACGATGAGCAGACCTTCGACTACGGTCCGCTCAACCAGTTGATGTCTACTGCACGATCGTAGCCGGTTCGCTCCAGTAGAAGTACAGGTCCTTCGTCCGGCCGGGCTGCACTTGCACCTCGCGGCGCTGGACCTGCCCATCGGCCGCCGTCGCCGTCACGCGGTAGCGGCCCGGTTCCAGGTTGACGAACATCAGCGGCCCCGCGTCGTGGGCGTTGACATTGGTATGCCCTTTTGCGTCTGAAATTTCGACCTGGACGTCAGAACGGTACTCGCCGGTACCGCGCGTCGCAAAGGTCATGCGGACGTTATAGTCCGGTTTGCTTGCCAGCATCTGGCCGCGCTCTTCGAGGCCCACGCCGCCGGTAACAAATTGCGGCTCATCGGCCGCTACTGCCGCGCCAATCGCGCCGCAAGCCAGGGTGAAGGCGAAAGTAATGTTTCGTAAAAGCATGATGCACTCCTTTCCTTTTCAGGCTTGCCGCCAGTATTCCCCCGTCGCGCCCGCCCCGCTATCAGTCATCGTGTCGTATCCATGTCGGGCAAAGCCTACATAACCCTATTTCCAAAGTTGCCAAACTGTTAGACTCTTGATCTTTGCAAGCAACGGTTTTTCACAACGTTGCCAAAACAATCATATAAAAGCAGTGCACTAGGGGTAATCATGTTGAATCGCGGGGCGAATCTGCGCCCGACCATGCTGGCGGCGGCCGTCTCCAGCATTCTTTGCGCGCCGGCCATGGCGCAAAGCCAAACTGAGGAGCAACTGCCGGAAGTCCTCGTGACGGCCCAGCGTATCGCTGCGCCCGAGTCGCGCACGCCGGTCGCGATGTCGGTGCTCACCGCAGGGCAGCTCGACAAGCTGGGCATCGACAACGCTGCCGGCATCGGCAAGCGCCTGCCCAATGTGCACCTGG
This sequence comes from uncultured Duganella sp., assembly GCA_946482635.1. The sequence goes on along the minus strand of CAMLSG010000106.1, from coordinate 7,036 downwards.
ACGGCGCTCCCGATGGCCTGCGCATCACGATTCGCGGCGTGTCGAATTCCGACGTTACGGAAAAAGGCGATCCCTCGGCCGCCTTCATGCTGGACGGTATTTATATCGCGCGCCCGCAAGCCCAGACCCTGAGCTTCCTCGACGTCGACCGCGTCGAAGTGCTGCGCGGCCCGCAAGGGACGCTGTACGGCCGCAATACCACGGCCGGCGTGGTCAATGTCATCAGCAATGCGCCGGTGCAGCAGTGGGAAGGCGCTGCCAGCCTTGCGCTGGGCAATTTCAACTCGCGCGTGGCCACCGGCATGCTCAACCTGCCGGTCAACGACAGTCTCGCGCTGCGCGCCGCTGTGGCGGTCAACAGGCACGACAGCTACCTGCGCAATGGCCAGGGCACGGGCTACGAACTGGGCCAGGACCGCGACGACCGTTCGGCGCGGCTGTCGGCCAAGCTGGCACTTGGGCCATCGGCTTCGCTGCTGCTGCGCTACGAGCACGCCACGCAGAATGGCAATATCGACAATATCGTTCCGGACACCAATTTTTACCAGGGCGTGGAAACCGGAAAGCCCGTGTGGTACGGCGCCGGCACCGATGATCGCCTGACCAACCGCTTCAAGCCCTTCAATACCAGGCTGGAACAGGGCTACAACCATAAGTCGACCGACGGCCTGGGCGCCGAACTGTCCTGGAACCTGGGGCCGGTCACGCTGGACTACCTCGGTTCGCATCGCAAGAACGAGCACGATTTCCTGGCCAATTTCTATTACCGCGTGCTGCCGACGGTGGCGATCGGCGTGCATGAAAACTTCTGGGGCGACCAGCGCCAGGATTCGCACGAGCTGCGCCTGTCGACCAACGGCAGCGGCGCGTTGAAAGCCCAGGGCGGGCTGTACTACTTCCGCGAAGAGTCGCACCAGCTCTACGTATTCCGCGACCTGCAGCTGGTCAAGCTGCCGCCTTACTATGTATTCCCGCATGGCCCGACGATTTCGCGCAGCAAGGCGGCGTTCGGCCAGGTGACCTACAGCGTGACGCCGGCAGTACGCGCCACGGCCGGCCTGCGCTATACGGACGACGACAAGTCGCGCGTCGGTTCGACCAACTTCCAGCAGGCGCGCGAGTTCAACGCAGCCACCGACTTCAAGATGCTGAACGACGCCACGCTGGCCACCCACAAGACCACCTGGAAGCTGGGCGCCGAATACGACCTGGCGCCTGCCACCATGGCTTATGCCAGCATCGCTACCGGCTACAAGTCGGGCGGCTTCAACGACGGCTGCCTGGCCGGCTCCAGCGCACTGGGCATCCCCTGCCCTGCGGTAATCGCCGTGCCGGCCGACACGCTGTTCTACCAGCCGGAAACCCTGAAATCCTGGGAAGCCGGCCTGAAATCGCGCTTCTGGGACAAGCGCGCCAGCATGAACCTGGCCGTCTTCAAATACGACTACACCAATCTTCAGCTGTCCGGCGTCGCGATCGTGGCAGGCGCTCCGCGCTTCGTCACCCAGAATGCCGGCGCAGCCAGCGTCAAGGGCCTTGAGCTCGATGGCCAGGTACGCGCCACGTCCGCCGACAGCATCACTTACGGCCTGACGCTGCTGGACGCACATTACGTGAGCTATCGGCCGAATGGGCTGGTGTCGTGGGCCGGCGAACCGCTGGACCGCGCGCCGCATTCGGTACTGAGCCTGGGCTGGGACCACACCTTCCGCCTGCCTGCCGCAGCCATCACCGCCGGCATCAATGCGCGCAGAAGCGCTGCCTACAACATCAGCGTCCCCAGCCAGTTGCTGCAATACCGCGTGCCGGCCCGCACCTCCAGCGATCTCACGCTCGCCTATCGCCCCGACGGCGCCAGCTGGAGCCTGATGGCGCACGTGAAGAACCTGGAAAACAAGGTGCAGCCGGTAACGATCGACAGTTTCGGCATGGCCGCGCCGAGCGAACCAAGGACATTTGATATTCGTTTCGACTACCACTTTTAACCCGGGAACTTATGAAGTCGCTGCTGAACCAACTGCCTCGCATCACCCTCGTCCTGCTGGCTGGATTCCTGATCGCCCTGGCGTCGCGTAGCTGGAGCGAGACGACAACCTTGCTGATCGTCAGTTCGATCCTGATGTTTGCCTGCTGCTGGGCCAGTGCGAGCCATTTCCTGGGCCATGCACCGGCGCTGCGCTTCGTCGTCATTGGACTGGTGGTCGGCTGGTTCGCCGAGGAGATGGGTGCGCGTTACGGATGGTTCTTCGGTTCCTATACCTACACCGACGTGCTCGGACCGCGCATCGGCTCCGTCCCCTTCATCATCCCGATGATGTGGTTCGCGCTGTGCTACGTCGCCTACGTGATCGCCAACCTGATCGTCTGGCAGGCACCGACCGACGGCGTGCCGTCGACGCTGATGACCTTCATCATGGCCTTCCTCGGCGCCATGATCGTCACCGCTTACGACCTGGGCGCCGATCCTTACATGGTATTCACGCTCAAGGCCTGGATCATGACCAAGACTGATGGCGGCTGGTTTGGCGAAACGCTGCAGGGCTTCGTCGGCTGGATGACTATCGCCTTTGCGATCATTTACGGCTTCCGCCTCACGCTGCGGAAAAAGCCGCCGGTCCCAAGCAGCAGGATCACGCCTCTCTACGCCCTCGTGCCGCTCCTGATCTACGGCGGCAGCATGGTATTCCAGGCCCTCAAAGGGAACCCGATCGAGACCCGCACCATCGCGCTGTTCGCCATGGGCATTCCCGTGCTGACCGGCCTGTGCGGCTGGATGCGCTGGAAGGAAGCCCAGTGAACGCGCCGGTTGCGGTGGCGCCAACCCTGCGCGCCGATCCCCTCGCCGACAACACCATCGCCACGATCCTGCACGGCCACGAAGGCAGCCAATGGGACGCGATTGCGATCGTGAACCGCCTGCTGGCGCAATGGCAGACCAATGCCATCGTCGCCGAGTGGCGCGCCCCGGAAGGCACGCCGGCGCCGATTGCCGCCGCACTCGAAGCCTACCTTGCCTCCGGCACCGTGCTGCCGGAATGGGCCGATGCGGCAAAGATCGCGCGCTCGGAAGAACTGTTCTTCGACATGAGCATGCTGTCCTGCAGCCTGCTGTTCTGCGCCAGCCTGCCGGAATGCTATGTGGTGCCGGACCTGGCGGGCGTGCTGCACGTGGCCGGCCAGCTCGAAGCGCACACCGATTACCGGGTCCGCTCCACCGCAGCGATGATCTTCCCGGTGATGATGCACGGCGGCCTGACCACGCCCGAAGGCGGCGGCGTAGCGCAGATCCTCAAGGTGCGCCTGATCCACGCCACGATCCGCCACCTGATCCTGCGCGGCAATCCCTCCGACGCCGTGGTCGAGGGCAACACCGCCATTGCGCCGATGGACGCGCCTTGCCGCAACGTGCACGACACGCTGTACAACCATGGCTGGGACATCAGCGCCAACGGCCTGCCCTGCAACCAGGAAGAACTGGCTTATACCCTGCTGACGTTTCACTACATTTTCCTGCGTGGACTGCGCAAGCTCGGGCTCGGGCTGCCGCCGCAGGACGAGCAAGCTTACCTGCACACATGGAACGTGGTCGGGCATATCCTGGGCATCGAATCGAGCCTGATGCCGCACACCATGGAGCAGGCCGAGGCCAGCTTCAACGAAATCCAGGCCCGCGCCCGCCTGTCGCCCTACCTGCCCGACCCGCGCCCGGAACTCGGGGCGGCCCTGATGAAGGCCATGCAGGCCCAGATCCCGCTGCGCATACTGAAACCGTTCCCGGTCCTGCTCACGCGCTACCTGTGCGGCAAATCGGCGCGCGTCGACCTCGCCCTCAACCAGCGCGTCAACTTGCTCTCGCGCGCCTTGTTCATCAGCGGCATGGTGCTGGTGCGCGGCGTCGATGCGCTGGTGCGGCTGGTGTTCCCCAACTTTTCGATCTGCCGCATGATCACGCGCATCTTCGGCTACCAGTTCACCGTGAAATTCCTGATGGACCAGACCCGCCCCCTGAAACTCCCGCCTGCGGTACTGAACCAGGTCGACAGCGCCATACGCGGCTGGGGCAAGGACCCCAAGGCGCCGGCCTGGATGAACGCACTGGAGGCGCGCCTCGCCGGCCGCGCCCCGGCCAAGCCGGCAGGAGACCAGCAGCCATGCTGAAGCGCTTTATCCTTGCCCTGCTCCTGGCGCTGGCGGCAGGCCTGGCCCTGGCCGACACTGCAAACAGCGCTGCAACGACGCCGCTGGTGCTCGATGAACAGGCCGGCTCGCATGACGCCTGGCCCGCCGTCACCATCCTGAAGGACCCGGGTGGCGCGCTCAGCGCAGCGGAAGTGCTGGCCGCGGCCGCCGGATTCCAGAAGCCGACATCGGCCTATGCCACGCTGGGCGTCAACAAGGGTACCGTGGTGTGGGTCCGCATCCCCGTCTTCGTTCCGGCCGACGCCACCGGCGAATGGACGCTGAACATCGACTACTCGCAGATCAACCGGGTCGACGTGTTCGCCGCCACCGACGGCGCGCTGCACAGCCACACGGTGACCGGCAACCTGCAGCCGGTCGTGGCGCCCGGCGGCGGAGGCCGCACGCCGGCGGCCGCACTGCGGCTGACGCCAGGCACCGACCATGTGATCCTGCTGCGCGTCGAGAACATCGGCTCGATGATCCTGCCGATCCATTTCTCCAAGGCCGCGGTGTACCACGCGTCGGCGCTCGCCGAGCAAATGCTGCAAGGGATGCTGATGGGCCTGAGCCTCTGCCTGCTGCTGTACAGCCTGGCACAGTGGGCCAACCTGCGCGAGCCGCTGTTCGGCAAATATGCCCTGCTGATCGCCGGCACCACCCTGTTCTCTTTCGAATTCTTTGGCCTTGGCAGCCAGTACATCTGGCGCAATAACGTCTGGATGACGCTGCATGCCGGCGGCCTGTTCGCGCTGATGGCATCCTGCGGCGGCTACCTGTTTGTCGAACAGTCGCTGGCGCGGCCCGGCGTCGACCGCATTTTCTCGACCCTGATGAAGGCCGGCGCCGCGCTGGCGGCCTTGTTTGCCGTTGCCTATTGCCTGGACCTGATCAGCGTCGAGGGCCTGGTGATCATCGTCAGTACGTTGGGGCTGCTGCCCATGCTGCTTGGCCTGCCGGGCGCCTACAAGCGCGCCCGCCGCGGCGATTCGGTCGGCATCTACTTCATGGTCGGCTGGGCGGTCAGCTTCCTGTCGTCCGTTGTCCTGAGCCAGGTCATCAGCGGCAAGCTGGTGGCCAATTTCTGGACCATGCACGCCCTGCAGTTCGGCAACGCCTTCGACATGCTGGTGTTCATGCGCATCCTCGGCCTGCGCACCAAGGCCATGCAGAACGCCATGCTGCGCGCCGAGGCGGCCACCCGCCTGAAGTCGGACTTCCTGGCCAATATGAGCCACGAAATCCGTACGCCGATGAATGCCATCATCGGCATGAGCCGCCTGGCGCTGATGACGGACCCGAGCCCGAAGCAGCGCAACTACCTCGCCAAGATCCTCGGCGCCGGCGAGCACCTGCTTGGCATCATCAACGACATCCTCGACTTTTCCAAGATCGAAGCCGGCAAGCTGGCGCTGGAGTCGGTGCCGTTCAGCCTTGATGAAATGCTGGACCACCTGTCCACCCTGACAGCCGTCAAGACCGACGCGCGCAGGGTGGAACTGGTGTTCCGCGTCGAGCGCGGCGTGCCGCAAAAACTGGTTGGCGACCCGCTGCGCCTGGGACAGGTGTTGATCAACCTGACCAACAACGCAGTCAAATTCACTGAACGCGGCGAGATCGTGGTGGCAGTCAAGGCAGTCGACCGCGCGCCGGACGGCGTGGTGCTGCAATTCAGTGTCAGCGACACCGGCATCGGCATGAGCGAAGAACAGCTGGCGCGCCTGTTCCAGTCCTTCAGCCAGGCCGACAGCTCGATCACCCGCAAGTACGGCGGCACCGGCCTGGGACTGAGCATCTCGCGCCAGCTGGTCGAAATGATGGGCGGCAGCATCAAGGTCTCAAGCACGCCAGGCGTCGGCAGCCGCTTCAGCTTCACCGTCAAGCTGGGCCTCGGCGACGCCGCGGCCGAACCGCTCGCCTCGCCGACCGCCAGCCTGCAGCAGGCTCGCGTCCTGGTGGTCGACGACAGCGCCACCGCGCGCGAGGCGCTGGTGGAAATGCTCGGCTCCTTCGGCGTCGCCGCCCACAGCGCGAGTTCCGGCGAGCAGTCGCTGAACATGCTGGTACGGGGCGTCGAAGCCGGCATGCCATACCAGGTGGTGCTGATGGACTACATGATGCCCGGCTGGGATGGCGTGGAGACCATCCACCGCATCCACGCCGACCCGCGCTTTGCCGCGCCGCCGTCGATCCTGATGGTCAGCGCCTGCACCCGTGAAACGGTGTTGCAGGAAGAAGGCGACCTGCCGCTGCAAGGCTTCCTGACCAAGCCGGTCGGCCCTGCGCTGCTGTACCACAGCCTGCTGCAGGTGCTGCGTCCGGAAATGGCGCACCCCGTTTCCCTGCAGGGCGACCAGCGCGGCCTGCCGGCAGAGGAGCTGGCGCGACTGCACGGCGCCCGCGTCCTGCTGGTGGAAGACAATGCCAATAACCGCGAAGTCGCGATCGACTTCCTGGAAACGGTGCGCGTGCACGTCGACGTCGCCGTGCACGGCGGCGAAGCGCTGCAAATGGTACAGCAGGGTGATTACGACCTGGTGCTGATGGACGTCCAGATGCAGGTGGTCGACGGCCTGACCGCCGCGCGCCAGATCCGCGCCATCGAAGCGCTGCGCGACCTGCCGATCCTGGCCATGACGGCCCACGCCATGCCGGAGGACCAGGCCCGGAGCCTGGAAGCCGGCATGAACGACCACATCACCAAGCCCATCAATCCGGACGTGCTGTTCCGCGCCATGCTGAAGTGGATCGATCCGTCGCGCCTGGTTGGCCGGGTGATTCCCGGTGCGCCTGCCGCCGCCAATGCGGCAGCCCCGATGGCGGCTGCCTATCCGCCGCTGGCCGGGGTCGACTGGGA
>CAMLSG010000105.1 GCA_946482635.1 uncultured Duganella sp. | reverse complement strand
CAGGTGCGCGCCTTCGGCCGCGGCGACATCGACATCGAAAAATTCAATTCCGGCCTGCCCGATGAATTCGGCCACCTGAGCCGCGCCTTCTACCAGGTCGCGCGCCAGCAGCAGATGGCCGAGCGCAACCTGCAGCGCCTGGCGACCACCGACCCGCTGACCGGAGCCCATAACCGCCGCATGTTCGACGATTTCTTCCCGCAGGCGCTGAAGCGCGCCATCCGTGGCGGGCAGCAGATCGGCCTGGCCGTGCTCGACATCGATTACTTCAAGGGGATTAACGACAACTTCGGCCACCAGGCCGGCGATGCCGTGCTGGTGCAGTTTGCCGACCGCTTGCGCAACGCCGTGCGCAGCACCGATACCGTGGCGCGCATCGCCGGCGACGAATTCGTGATCGTGTTCGAGCATCTCGACGCCGGCCACGATATCAACCTGCTGGGCCAGAAAATCGTTGCGGCCATGCAGGCGCCGTTCGAGGTCAATGGCCGCCCGCTGAACGTTACGGCCAGCATCGGCATCGCCCTTACCACAGAGTTGCCGGCCGATGTAGACAAGGTGATGCTTGCCGCCGATCAGGCGCTCTATTGCGTCAAGGCGGCAGGCCGTAATGGATTCGCGGTCAATACGGTGGGTGCCGAGCGCATGCTGTCCGTGCGCGATTTTGCCGCGCCTTCGAAATCCGACAAGAACGACAAGAAGAGCTGGCCCTCCAGCCGTTTCTGATCAATGCGGCGACGGGATCGTTGCCGGCCGCACCTGCGATTGCGCCATGCCGGACATGCTGCGGCATTCGCTGGCGCAGCGGCGGCAGGCGATTGCGCACTCCTTGCAATGCTCGTGCGTGTGCTGCTCGCACTCGTCGGCACAGGCATCGCAGATACCGGCGCAGGCTTCGCACAGGCTTGACGCCAGTTTGCTGCCGCGCTGCATCAGGCCGACGCAGACGCGGCATACCTGCGCGCAATCGATATCGGTGGCAATGCAATGGGCCAGGCTGGCCACATCCTGCTCCTGCAGGCAACTGGCAGCGCAATGGTCGCATGCGGCGGCGCAATCGTTGCAGGCTTCAATGCAGCTCTGGTGCTGTTGCTGGGTCATGATGGCCTCCTCCTTTCGGAAAGAGCCAGACTAGCACTCACCGGGGCCGGGGCGCGCACAGCTTGCTCCATGCGGAACTCGCCGACCAGCGCCACCAGGGTTGCGGCCTGCTGCTGCAGGCTTTCCGCCGCTGCGGCCGCCTGCTCGACCAGCGCGGCATTTTGCTGCGTTACCCCATCCATCTGGCCGATGGCCTGGTTGACCTGGCCGATGCCGTTGCTCTGTTCACCGCTGGCCGCGCTGATCTCATTGACGATATCGCTCACGCGGCGCACGCTGGCCACGACTTCATCCATCGTGGTGCCGGCTTGCGCCACCAGCGCACTGCCCGCCTCCACTTCGCCCACGGAGCTGCCGATCAGCTCCTTGATCTCCTTTGCCGCCGCCGCGCTGCGTTGCGCCAGGTTGCGCACCTCGCTGGCCACCACGGCAAAGCCGCGCCCCTGCTCGCCGGCGCGCGCCGCTTCCACCGCTGCGTTCAGGGCCAGGATATTGGTCTGGAAGGCAATGCCGTCGATCACCGAAATGATGTCCACCACCTTGCGCGAGGAATTGTTGATCGAGGCCATGGTGTCGACCACCTGCGACACCACCTGCCCGCCGCGCGCGGCCACTTCCGACGCCTGCGCCGCAAGCTGGTTGGCCTGGCGCGCGTTGTCGGCATTCTGGCGCACGGTACTGGTCAACTGCTCCATGGTGGCGGCGGTTTCCTCCAGTGCGCTGGCCTGCTGCTCGGTGCGCGAAGACAGGTCGGTATTGCCCTGCCGGATTTCCGTGCTGGCCGTGGCCACGCTCTCCGACGACTCGCGCACCCGCGCCAGCACCGAATGGATCTTTGCCACGAACGTATTGAAGCCGTTGCCGATCACCGCCAGTTCATCCTTGCCTCGCACCTCCAGCCGCGCGCCCAGGTCGGCATCGCCGCTTGCCAGGCCGGTCATCGCATCGGCCAGTTCGCGCACCGGGCGCATCAAGCGGAACAGCACCGTCACCAGGATCAGTCCCATTGCCACCGCGCAGACCAGCGACACCAGCAAGGTGTATTTCAGCAGTTCGCGCGCCGGCGCGGTCGCCACCGCATGCGGGAAACTCATCTTCACCGCCCATGGCGCAATATCGGGGTGCAGGGTCAACGGTTGCAGCAGGTGCACCATATCTCCTTTATCTGTGTACTCATATGGCCGGCCGGTACGGATCGCTTCCAGGCCTTCCTTCGGGATATCTCCGGCCGGCTTGCCGGTCAAGGCTTCCGTCGGGCTGCTGGCGTACAGCCCGCCGTTCGACACCAGCGACAGGCGCCCGCCTTCGATCGACTTCAGGCCCTTGAGGATTTCGCCGAGCCGGGTCAGCATGAAGTCGGCGCTGGCCGTGCCGCGGAATTCCCCGCCGATCATGATTGGCGACACCAGGGATGCCATCAGCACGTCCTTGCCGTTCACCGGATAGGAATACGGCTCGGTGAAGAACACTTTGCCGGTGCGCTTGGGAATGTCATACCAGTCGTTGGCGCCTGGCTTGGGATCGAACACGATAGGCTCCACGTTGGTGCCGCCGCCCGCCGCCTTGGTGTAGTAAGGCATATAGCGCCCGCTGGCATCGAATTCCGGCGCCTTGCCGGCAAATTCGGCATCCTTGTTGTCCAGCGCGTTGGGCTCCCAAGTGACGGCGCTGCCAATCAGGTCTTCCGAGCCGAGCAACACGGTCTTGGTCATTTCTCCGGTCTGTTCGCGCGACAACGGCAGGTTGGCGCCACGTGTGGCACGCTGAGCGGCGCCGAGCTGGATGACGCTGGCCAGGTTGCGCACTATGCGCGCCTGCAACGCCGACGCTGCTGCTGCCGCCTGGGTGCGGGCCAGGTTCATCGCATCGCGTTCGGCCGTGCGGCTCGCTTCAAACCCGGTCACGGCTGCGGTAATGGCCAGGCTGAGCACCACCAGCGTCGTGGCCGTTATATTGATCTTGGCATTCAGAGAGAGGTTCGACAACATCTGACGCTCCTCAGAAGGTTTTGGCAACTGTCAGGACAAAGGTGGCTTTTTCCGTGTTCGAGAACGCCAGGTGGCCGCTGGCATCGGGCACGCCGTTGGTGTACTCGCGGTACACATTGGTTGCGCCCCAGCCGCGCGTCACGGCAGCCGCAATCGACCAGCCGCCTTCCAGCGCCTTGGTCACGCCGGCCTTGGCATCGCGCCAGTCCCAGATATCGTTGCCGGCCCCGCCCACGCGCGCATCGCCGGCGTGCAGGTTGAGCGTGTAGCCATTGCCCAGGTCCTGGTTCAGGCCGATGTCAAGGTAACGCGTGCCGCGCCCGTGCGTGATGCCGAAGAAATGCGGGCTGACCGTGTAGTTGTACTTGAGGTAGGCGGACTTGTATGTCAGGCCCAGCGACAGTTCGGTGTAGTTGAAGGTGGTGTCGGTGGCGCTGACCCTGGCCCCCGGGTACAGGTATTCATAGAGGATCAGGCTGTAGCCGATGTCGCCCCTGGTCGCCGAGTAGCCGGCGTACAAGTCCCATTCGATCTTCGCATCTTCGATGAACTTGTCGCTGACGTTCGAGGCCCAGGTGCCGGCAACCAGGCCGCTGGGGTGGACGTAATCGATACCTAATTGCAGCGCCGGCTTGTCCCACGTTTGCCGGATGCCGCGCGAAACGTATTGGCTGGCAAAGGTCACAGTAGTGGTCAAGGAAGGCGTCGGCGCCGGCGCTTCCTGCGCCGAGACCGCGTGCGGCAACAAGGCCGCCAACCAGAAGCAGCGTTTCATCACACCCTCGCTTTCTTATTGTTCGGGGAGATGCCAACAATACTATCAGGCTATGCGTGACTGCTCCAAACGATACTACGCTGCAACGGCCTTGCGCGCTTGCTTTACGCGGTACATTGCCTGGTCGGCCAGTTCGATCAGCTTGTCCATTTCCAGGCCGTCTTCTGGGCTGATGGCATAGCCGATGCTGGCGCCCAGCCGCAAGGCGCGGCCTTCGAATTCAAATGGCGCGCCGATGGCATTGTTGATGCTGTTGCACTTGTTGCCGACGCCGTCGCGGTCGCGCACGCCGCACAGGATGATGCCGAACTCGTCGCCGCCCAGGCGGGCCGCCAGGTCTTCCTGCCGCAGTTCGCGCGAAATGCGCTCGGCTACCTGGCAGATGGCGGCATCGCCGGCACGGTGGCCGAGATTGTCGTTGATCGCTTTCAGGCCATCCATGTCGATGTTCACCACCGCCACGCTGCTGCAGGCGCGGCTCGCTTGCGCCAGCTGCTGGCGCAGGCGGTCATAGAACAGCGCCCGGTTCGCCAGGCTGGTCAGCGCATCATGGGTGGCACGGTGATACAGGTCGCTCGACTCGTACTGCACCGCATGGTAGATGGCTGCGCCGATCAGTTCCGACAGCAGGCCGAGGATTTGTGCCTGGTAAGTGTCGAAGGCATTCACATGCGGCGCACCGACTTTCAGCACGCCAACGGTCTCGCCCTCATGGCGCAAAGGCACTACCAGCATCGAACGCAGGCCGACCTTGCGGCAAGCGGCGCGGTCGACGCGGGGATCGGTTTCGGAGTCATCGCATTGCAGGATCTTGTCCTGCGCCACGCACAGGCCGGACAGGCTGCCCTCGCGCTTCAGGCGCAGCCCAAGGGAGCCTTCGGCCACGCCGGCGGCGGCGCGATAGACCATATCATTGCCTTCGGCCAGTTCCACCACGGCAGCTGTCGCGCCGCACAAGGCGCCCGCGCGCTGGCAGACCAGTTGCATGACGCCGCCAAGGTCCAGGCCCTGGCGGGCAATATCGGTTTGAAGATTGATAATTTCCAGCAATACGGCTGGATTAAGATTCAGCGCATTCATCATGCCGCGGCCACGAAAACTCACACATTCTCACAGCTTTCAGTGTGATGCATCTGTGACCGTTTGGCAACTTTTTTTACTTCTTTAGTGCTAGCTTTTTCAGCCGCGGCACGCGCCTTGCGGTGCATGGCGCGGCGACCCAGCCACAACACCAGGCCGGTAATCATGAAGGCCAACGGCGCCAGGCCGCTGACAGACACCAGCACCCTGCCCGCCATGCCGAACGCTTCGCCGGTGTGCAGCGGGAACTGCCAATTGAGGAAGGTGTCGCCCGATGCGGCATTCAGCGGATCGCGCACGCGCAGCACGGCGCCGCTGAAAGCATCCACGCTGACGCGGGTGCTGCCGTCGCCTTCGCGGATCTCGCCCGGCTGGCGCAGGCGGATTTCATACGGCGCCTTGGCCGAACCAAGCGACACGCGCGACAGGCGGCCTTGCGGCACGCGCTGCTGGGCGATTTCCATCGCGGCAGCCACGTTGATGGGCTTGCGGCCTTCCGCCGGGCCATTGGCCACCTTGCCGGTATGCTCCAGCGTTGCCACAGCGCCCACCACCGGGCGCACCCAGTCCGGCAAATTCATCGCCAGGCCGGTAAAGCCCAGCACCGCCAGCACCGGCGTCATGAAGAAGCCGGCCGAACGGTGGAAGCTGTAATTGAACTGGCGCGAAGTGACGGCGCCGCGCACGGTCAAGGCCTTGCGCAGGCTGGCCAGGGTATGTTTGGGCCACCAAAGCACCAGGCCCAACAGCGACGTGATCGTCAGCAGCAGGCCGCTGATGCCGATCACGGTCTTGCCCACATCGCCGGCGAACATGTAGCGGTGCAGGTGGAACAGGGTCGGCATCAACAACTCGCGCGACAGGCCGAATTCACCGTAATTGCGCTCGCCCAGGATTGCCAGCGTGTACCGGTCCAGCATGACCTGGCGCGAGATATCGGTATCGAAACTGCCCTTGTCCTTGTTCGGCTGGCGGTACCAGGCCACATACACGTCGTCGGCTTCATACGGCAGCATCAGCATGGTCGGCTTGCCGTAGCCCGGCTCGGCAGACAAGCGGTCGACGGCAGCCTGGGCTTCCGTCGGCGTTGGCGCGGCATCGGCTTTGCCGACGGCGCCGTGCGAATGCAGCAAGCCCGGATTCAGCGCCGCATCCAGCTCGTGGGTCCAGGCGATCACCACCCCAGTCAGGCCGGCAATGACGAAGATCGCCCCGAACACCAGGGATACATACAGGTGGATATCGCGCAGCCGAGCACGCAGCAAACCAGTGACCATTTTTTATGTCAGCAATAAAGTGTTTGAAATTATAAATGAGAATGATTATCATTGCTGCTTTCTTTTGTATCTTTCTGTTTAGGAGTCACTGTATGACCGCGCTGAATCCCCTCACCCGTGCCGTAGCACTGGCCTGCCTCGCCCTCTCCGGGAGCGCCGCGCTGGCCCAAAGTGCCGAGGAGCCGATGAAGGAAGTGGTCGTTACGGCAACCCGCAACAGCAAGAGCGTAGACAAGATCCCGGGCGCAGTCAGCGTGATTTCGCAGCGCGAGCTGGAAGCTCAATACCTGCTGGCGGACGACCCCTCCGCCGCCCTGGCCACCTACATCCCCGGCTACGCCCCGAGCCGCCAGAAAATGAGTTCCACCGGCGAATCGCTGCGCGGCCGCAATACCCTGATCCTGCTGGACGGCGTACCGCAAACCAACCCGCTGCGCGGCGGCATGCGCGAAGGCTATGTCGCCGACACCGCCATCATCGAGCGCGTGGAAGTGATCAACGGCGCCTCCGCCATGCAGGGCATGGGCGCCACCGGCGGCATCGTCAACTACATTACCAAGTCGCCGAAAGCGGAAGGCACTACGCAGTCGGTCAACGTGCGCCTGTCGTCCCAGTTGCGGCACGACAGCCTGGACTGGAAGACCGGCTATACCCTGCAGCACAAGTCGGGCGACTTCGACCTGCTGGCGTTCGGCAGCATCCAGCAGCGCGGCCTCGGCTACGACGGCAAGGGCCGCCCGCTCGGTATCGAGTCGGTGCAAGGCGACACCATGGACTCGGAAGGCACCGACCTGTTCCTCAAGATCGGCAAGAACTTCGGCGATCAGCGCCTGCAACTGACCGTCAACCGCTTCCGCATGGAAGGCGATGGCGACTACAAGCCGGTCAACGCCAACTTCGCCACCGGCACGCCGACCAGCTCCACGCCGGGTACGCCGCCTGGTGCGCCACCACGCAACAAGGTAGAAACCAGCAGCCTGGAATACCGCCACAACGCCCTCCTGGGCGGCAGCTTCAATGCGCAGCTCTTCAAGCAGGACTTCGCCTCGCTGTACGGCGCGACCAATACCACCACCTTCCAGGACGTGGCGATTGCACCGAAGGGCACCCTGTACGATCAGTCCGAAGTGGTGGCCGACAAGTACGGCGCCAAGATGACCTACGTGCGCCCGGACACCTTGGTCAAGGGCCTGGAATTCACCGCCGGCCTGGATTACCTGCGCGACCGCACCAAGCAATGGCTGGCCGGCACCGGCCGCACCTGGGTGCCTACCCTGGACTTCACCTCGCTGGCCCCGTTCACCCAGCTCGAATATGAAATCGGCCCGCTGACCGTGCGTGGCGGCGTCCGTCACGAAGACGCCAAACTGAACGTCGACACTTACACCACCCTGGCCGCATACGGCAGCCGCCTGGTGCAAGGCGGCGAGCGCTCCTTCACCAAGAACGTCAAGAACATTGGCGCAGTGTGGCGCTTCAACCAGAACTGGTCGGCCTTCGTTTCCAGCGCCGAAGGCTTCGGCCTGCCGGACGTAGGCCTGGTGCTGCGCGCGGTGAACAAGCCCGGCCAGTCGGTGGACCAGTTGTTCGACATGCAGCCGGTTATCACGCGCAACAACGAAATCGGCGTGAACTGGCGCGGCGCCATGGGCAGCCTGGGCGCCTCGGTCTATGATTCGCGCTCCAAGCTGGGCACTGCGCTGCGCGTGAATGCGGCCGGCATCGGCCAGCTGGACCGCGTGCCGACCACCGTGCGCGGGTGGGAGGTTTCGGGCGAACTGCGCGCATCCAAGACTTTATCGGCCTTTGGTTCGTTCGCCCGCACGATGGGCAAGACCGCCACCGCAGCCGGCGCCCCGATGGACGTCGAACTGGGCGCCCGCTCGCAAGGCCCTGGCAAGCTGGTGGCCGGCACCAACTGGCAGTTCATGCCGAAAGCGACCATGCGCCTGCAGGCGACCACGCTGTTCGACCGCGACATCAATATCGGCCGCACGGTTGGCACCACCAACCTGGAAGAGCACTTCAACGGCTACACCCTGGTGGACCTGGCGGGCAGCTACGATGGCCCATGGGGCAAGCTGGGCGTCGGCATCGAAAACCTGGCAGACCGCCAGTACATCGGCTATTACCCGCAGTCGGTCAGCTACAAGGACCCGGTATCGCATTTCGCAGGCCGCGGCCGCACCCTGTCGGTCAGCCTGACCCGCAGCTTCTAAACAAAAGTCGGGGTCAGGTCTGTCTTTTGGACAGGAAGGCCTGACCTTTGATTTATCTCAATACGTGCGTAATTGGCACACCAGGCATTTGCTCAAAACGCAAAAAAGTGAACAATTTGATTTAGCGCAAATGTACGCCATCGGTGTCCGAATGACAGACCTGACCCCGACTTTTAGATGCCCCATTGGGCCTTGAAGGTGAGGCCTTTGCTTGAACCGGGCAAGGCGCCGTTGGCGTCGGTCGTGGCGCCAACGGAAACAATGCGGTCATGGCGCGTGGTTCGCTTATATAAGAGAGAGCGATGACGGTATCGTTCGCTCCAAGGTTCCAGCAATTGAGGCGGCAAGTCTTGCCGCGCTGACGAGGTATTCTGTACGATCATGCGCAACGCATCGCGAGGCGTAGCGTGTAATGTGCCAACCCAGCGCCATCCGGTATCGCTGAAATCCTGCAGGCTGCGGTGCTTGACCCATGAACGGTTCCAGCGGTGGTCGGACTCCAGGCTCCAGCTGCCGGGCAGCGGGAAGCGCAGGTTCGCTTCCAGTTCCAGGTTGCCGCCCTTGCCTACCTGGTCCGCTTCAACGTCGAGCTGGCGGCCGATCGTCAGTTCGCCCTTCAGCTTGACGAACCATGAGGATGGCGTGCTTTCGATGCCCATGTGCGCCGCCGGCGTCTTGTGCAGTTTCGCGCCTGCGCGCCCGCGCTGGCGGTCGAAGCCCAGGTCGGCCCAGTAGCGGGTCTGCCGGCCGGCGTAGAACCATATGCCAGGCCTCACCCAGCGCTGCACCGTTTCATGCGAAAGCGTGCGGATTTCGTGCAGGCCGAGGTGCAGCTCCGTCTCGTAAGCTTCGAACAGCGCCAGGTTGCGCGCGCCGGTTCGCCGGTTGATCTCAACGTCGCCTTTGACGATGCCGGCCTGCGGCACGAAACCATTATCGTTGGCGAAATTGGTGCCGATGACTTCCAGTTGGGCGACGTTCAGCCAGTCGTCGGAACTGTAGTTCAACCTGCCGTAGCCATAACCGCTATTACGCGCATCGCCGGCCATGGCGCGGCCTTCGCTGTCGAACTGCGCGGTGGTGCGCGAGGCCATGGCGGTCCAGGCAAGCTGGATGTGGCCGTCGCCGTTGGCCGGCGCACGCCACTGGCCATCGGTGCCCAGCACGGTATTGCGTGCGCCTTCGCCGTAGTCGCGGTCGGACAGGAATACCCCGGCCACCGCCTGCTCGCCATGGCTGCGCGCTCGCAGCAGGGTCGCTTTGCTGTCGCCTGCGCTGGCATGTTCCTGCGTTTCGTAAGGGCTGCCGCGCATCACGATCCCGCCGGCCCGGTCATCCAGCGCCAGGGCCGTGGCATCGGCTTCCGCACCGCGCCAGGTCGCACGCATGCCCCAGCGCGGATCGGCCACGGTACGCGAATAGAACGCCGGCAGCCGCATGCCCAGCACGTCCGCGCTCTCGAGGAAGAAGCTGCGCTTCTCCGGCAGGCTGAGGGCGATGCGGTTGGTGCCGTTGCTGGTGGGCGCGTCGATCTCGACCTGCGAGAAATCCGGGTTAAGCGTGGCGTTGAAGACCCAGTCGGCGCGCGGGCGGGCGCTGATGTCCATGCCAAGGCTGGCCTGGCTGCTGCGCTGGCCGTAGTCGCGGTTGAAGCGCTGCGTGAGCTCGGGCCGGAATTCCCAGAAAGCCCGGTCCTGGACCGTCGGCAGCACTTGCGCCATGCCTTCGATCTCTTCCATCTCGGCGATGAAATGCAGCGACTCCTTTTTCAACGGCGCGCTAAGCAGCAGCATATTGTCTTCATGCGGCACGCTGCGCTCGACCATCACGCGCCATGGCTTGCCTTCGCCGTAAGGGAAGCGCAGGCTCGAGAGAGGCCAGCGCACCTCCATCGTATAGCCATCGGGCAGCAGGTGGACCGCGCTTTCGACCGGGTAGTCGGGGCCCAGGTCTTCCTCGTCTTCATCGGCGCGATAAATGCCGTCGCTCATCACGCCCGCCACATTGACGCGAACGAATTGCGCCGAGCGGCCGTGGCCAGTCGGGTCGATCCAGATGCCGATGAAGTCCTGGTCCCGGTCAACCTTGTCGCGCCGCGCCAGCGTGCCGTTCAGGGTTTTCGGGTCGTCATTCCAGGCGCGGATGCCGAACACCAGCGCATCCCGGTCCACCAGCACGCGCACCGTGGTGCGCAAGTGTTGCGGCGCATCGCGGCCATCCTCCGGCTGGAACTGGTAGAAGCGCGTATTGGCCGGCGCCAGTTCCCAGGCCGTGTCATCGAGCCGGCCATCCAGCTGCAGCGCAAGCGCTTGCGACGCCACGTGCGCAGCGATGCTGCGGCGCTTTGGCTCCTCGCTGTCGGCGGCAAACAATGGGATGGATACAGCAAACTGGGAAAAAACCAGGAAGCGTAAAAAATTACGGGCATACATGATCTAGATTATAGATTTGCCAATTTGGCCCTGGCAAGCGAACATACGGGTGATAGGATGATGGCCACTTCGATGAGGGGATTCATGGGATTGACCTGTCAACAGCTCACATGCCGCCGCGGCCGCAGCACCTTGTTCGCGGGCGTCAGCTTTTCGCTGCAAGCCGGCGAAGCGCTCTGGGTGCAGGGCCGCAATGGCAGCGGCAAGACCACCCTCCTACGTTCCCTTTGCGGACTCGCGCTGCCCGACCGCGGCGCCGTGCATTGGGAAGGCAAGCCTATCCTCGCCACACGCGCCCACTACCATTCCCAATTGCTCCACATTGGCCATGCAGACGGCTTGAAGCCTGATTTGCTGGCGTGGGAAAACCTGGCCCTGGGCGGCCTGCCCGGTGAGCGCTCAACTCGCGAAGCGGCAATGCGTGCGCTGGATGAAATCGGACTGAAAACGGAAGCCCAGCGCCCGGTGCGCCTGCTCTCCCAAGGCCAGCGCAAGCGCGTGGCGCTGGCGCGCTTGCTGCTGTCGCCTGAGCGCCCATTGTGGATCCTCGACGAGCCTCTCGCCGCGCTGGACCAGGCCTCGGCCGCCCAGGTCGGCGAAATCATGGAAGCCCACTGCGCGCGCGGCGGCATGCTGGTCCTGACCACGCACCAGGACCCGGCACTGCCAGGCGTGCGCCAATTGCAGCTGGGAGCCCCATGCTGAAAGCGGCCCGCCAGCTGATGCAGCGCGACCTGCTGCTGGCCCTGCGCCGGCGCAGCGACGCGTTGATGCCGCTGGCCTTCTTCCTGGTGACGACCACGCTGTTCCCGCTGGCGATTGGTCCCGATACCAAACTGCTGCGCAGCGTGGCGCCCGGCATCGTTTGGGTGGCAGCCTTGCTCGCCTCCCTGCTCGGCTTGCAGCGCCTGTTCGCCGACGACCATGCCGACGGCTCGCTGGAACAGTTGCTGCTGGCGCCGCAGCCGCTCGAAGTACTGGTATTGGCCAAGGTGTGCGCGCACTGGCTGACGTCCGGCCTGCCCCTGCTGGTGCTGGCGCCACTGGTCGCCTTGCAATACGGCCTCGATTCCGAAGCGATGGGCGTGCTGTGGCTTGGACTTCTGCTTGGCACACCGGTGCTCAGCCTCCTGGGCAGCATCGGCGCAGGCCTGGCGCTGGGCGCGCGCGGCGGCAGCGTACTTGTTGCACTGATATTGATGCCCCTGTATATTCCCTTACTAATTCTTGGTAGCTCGGCAGTTGTAGCCGCCAGTGACGGTACCGGCAATTCGCCCCACCTGATGTTGTTGGGGGCCCTGCTGGCAGGGTCGCTGGCAGCTGCTCCCTGGGCTACCGCCGCAGCGCTGCGGATCGCACACGAGTAGGACGGAGTTCAGATTATGAATCAACCGTATTATTCCACCGCAAACGGCGCCCGGCGCCGCCTCACGGTATTCACTTTCGCCTCGCCGCGCAACTTCTACCACCTTGCGGGACGCCTGATCCCCTGGTTCACCGTTCTCGGAGTCCTGACCGGGCTGGCCGGATTGGCTATCGGCCTGCTAGTGGCGCCCACAGACTTCCAGCAAGGCGATGCCTACCGCATCATCTTCGTCCACGTGCCGGCGGCATGGATGTCGATGCTGGTTTATATGGCGATGGCGGGATGGGCCGGTTTCGGCCTGGCCTACCACACCGGCGTCTCGTCGATCATGGCCAGCGCGCTGGCGCCTACCGGCGCCCTTTTCACCTTCCTCGCCTTGTGGACCGGCGCCCTGTGGGGCAAGCCGACCTGGGGCGCCTGGTGGGTGTGGGATGCGCGCCTGACCTCGGAACTGATCCTGCTGTTCCTCTATCTCGGCTACATGGGCCTGCATGCCTCCATCGCCGATCCGCGCCGGGCCGACCGCGCCGCAGCGGTACTGGCCCTGGTCGGCGCAGTGAACATCCCGATCATCTATTTCTCGGTTTATTGGTGGAACACCCTGCACCAGGGGCCGTCCGTCACGCTCGGCAACGCGCCAACCATGGCGCCGGCCATGCTGGCGGCAATGCTGCTGATGGTGGCGGCGTTCTGGTGCTACGGGATTGCAGTCGCGCTGCGCCGCGCACGCTGCATCGTGCTGGAACGGCACGGCAGCGCCGCCTGGCTGCGCCGGAGGACAAAATGATTTGGCATAGCTTGCAGGACTTCCTCGCCATGGGCGGCTACGGTTCCTATGTGTGGGGCTCCTTCAGTGTGGTCTTCGGCCTGATGATGCTGGAAGTTTGGATGCTGGGACGGCGCGAGCGCGAAGCGCAGGCGGCCGTCACCCATCATGACGACGAAGGTGCAGCATGAAGCCGCGCCATCAACGCCTTGCTCTTATTGGTGCCAGCCTGGCGGCATGCGGCATCGCCGCAATCCTGGTGCTGTCCGCCTTCCGCGATAACCTGGTGTTCTTCTTCACGCCTTCGCAGGTGGTGGCAGGGACGGCGCCGCGCAACGGCATCTTCCGCATCGGCGGCCTGGTGGAACAAGGCAGCGTGCGGCGGCTGGACGACGGCCTGACCGTCAGTTTCGTCATCACCGACAATGTGCAGAAGGTGCCGGTGCATTACAAGGGAACTCTCCCCGACCTGTTCAAGGAAGGCAAAGGCGCCGTGGCTCAAGGCCGCCTTGGCCAGGGGGCGCTGTTCCTGGCGCAGGAAGTGCTGGCCAAGCATGATGAAAACTACATGCCGAAGGAAGCCGCGCACGCGCTGGAACAGGGCCGCGCGCCTGCTTCCCTGAAAGGCTTGCCATGATCGCGGAAGCAGGCAATTTCGCGCTGGTCCTGGCCTTGCTACTGGCCACCGTGCAAGGCCTCCTGCCGCTGGCCGGTGCACAGCGCGGCGATGTGCGCTGGATGGCGCTGGCACGCCCGGCCGCCGCGGGGCAGTTCATTTTCAGCACCCTGGCTTTCGGCTGCCTTTTCTACGCCCTGTACGCCAACGATTTCTCGCTGCGCTACGTGGCGCAGCACTCCAATACCCTGCTGCCCTGGCAATACCGCCTGAGCGCAGCCTGGGGCGGCCACGAAGGATCGCTGCTGCTGTGGACCTGGCTGCTGTCCGCATGGACCTTCGCGGCGGCCAGCCTGTCGCAGCAGTTGCCGCGCGAAGTGCAGGCGCGCCTGGTGGGCGTGCTTGGCCTGGTGGCCGTGGGCTTCCTGCTGTTCCTGATCCTGACGTCCAATCCTTTCCTGCGGATGCTGCCTGCCGCGCCGGATGGCAACGACCTGAATCCGCTGCTGCAAGATGCAGGCATGATTGCGCACCCGCCCTTGCTGTATATGGGTTACGTAGGCTTCTCGGTGACCTTCGCGTTCGCCATCGCCGCCCTGCTGGGCGGGCGGCTCGACGCATCATGGGCGCGCTGGTCTCGGCCGTGGGCGCTGGCCGCGTGGAGCTTCCTGACTCTCGGCATCGCAATGGGCAGCTTCTGGGCTTATTACGAATTGGGCTGGGGCGGCTGGTGGTTCTGGGACGCGGTGGAAAACGCCTCCTTCATGCCATGGCTGGTCGGCACCGCGCTGCTGCACTCACTGATCGTGACGGAAAAGCGCGGCATCTTCCGCAGCTGGACGGCGCTGCTGGCGATCCTGGCATTCTCACTGTCGCTGCTGGGCACCTTCCTGGTGCGCTCCGGCGTACTGACGTCGGTGCATGCCTTTGCCACCGATCCGCGCCGCGGCGCCTTCATCCTGGCCTACCTGGCGGTGGTGGTCGGCGGCTCGCTGCTGTTGTATGCATGGCGCGCACCGCGCCTGCGCCAGCGTACTGTCTTCTCGCCGCTGTCGCGCGAATCGCTGCTGCTGTTGCAGAACGTGGTGATGCTGGCAGCGACTGGCACTGTGCTGCTTGGCACCCTGTACCCGCTGGTGCTGGACGCCCTTGGCGCAGGCAAAATCTCCGTCGGCCCGCCCTACTTTGAGAAAGTTTTCGTGCCGATCATGCTGCCGGTTCTGCTGCTGGTCGCGGCGGGTCCTTTCGCCGGCTGGCGCCATGGCACGCGGGCCCAGTTGGCGCGCCGCCTGCTCTGGCCCGCCGCCATTGCGCTTGGCGTTGGCCTCGGCGCCGCCCTGGTGGTGCGCGGTTCGGTCATGTCTTCGCTCGGGCTGCTGCTGGCCGCGTGGATCCTGCTCGGCACCGCCTGGCAATTGTTCCAGCAACGCGGCAAGCTGGCGCGCCAGCCGCGTTCATGGTGGGGCATGCTGGCGGCGCACGCCGGCCTGGGCGTGTTCGTGATCGGCGTCACCATGGTCAAGGGACATGAGCTGGTGCAGGACGTGGTACTGGCGCCCGGCCAGCAGGCGTCACTTGGCGAATACAGCTTCACCTTGCAAAAACTGGAAGATGCGCGCGGCCCGAACTATACCGCCCTGCGCGCCAGCGTCGGCGTTGCGCACCAGGGCCAGGCAGTCGCGCTTCTTCATCCGGAACAGCGCCGCTATACCGTGGCGCAGGACACCATGACCGAAGCTGCGATCGACCGCGGCCTGCTGCGCGACCTGTACGTCTCGCTGGGCGATTCGACCGGGGATGGCCGCTGGCTGCTGCGCGTCCAGCTCAAGCCTTTCGTGGGCTGGATCTGGGGCGGTTGCGTGCTGTTTGCCGTCGGCGGCCTGCTGGCGGCATCCGACCGCCGCTACCGCGCCGCGCGGCATGCCGTCGTTCTGGCGCCGACGCCTGTGCTGGCGGGCATGCCTTTGCTGCAGGAGCCTCAATGAAACGCTTCATCCTTCCCATCGGCCTGTTTGCCGTGCTGCTTGCCTTCCTGGCCGTCGGATTGCAGCGCAACCCACGCGAGCTGCCATCGCCCCTGATCGGCAAGCCGGTGCCGCAGTTCTCTGCGCAGTTGCTGGACAACCCTGCAGACACCGTGTCGCCGGCCAAGATGCAGGGCCGCGTATGGGTGTTGAACGTCTGGGCCTCCTGGTGCGAAGGCTGCCGCATCGAGCACAAGGATTTGATGGACCTGTCGCGCGCCATCGACGCGCCGGTAATCGGCTTGAACTACAAGGACCAGCGCGACGACGCCCTGCGCTGGCTGCAGAACAACGGCAATCCCTATCGCCAGATCGCCTTCGACCACGATGGCCGCATTGGCATCGACTTCGGCGTTTACGGCGTGCCTGAGACATTCGTGATCGACCGCCACGGCATCATCCGCATGAAGCATATCGGTCCGCTATCGTTGCCGGACGCGCGCGAACGCGTTGCCCGCATGGTGAAGGAGCTGGCCCATGGCTGACGTCACTGCCGCCACGCTTGACGCGCGCACGATGGCGCTCGCCGAAGAACTGCGCTGCCTGGTTTGCCAGAACCAGAGCCTGGCCGATTCCCACGCCCCGCTGGCGCTGGATTTGCGCCAGCAGATCCACCAGCAACTGGCCCAGGGCCGCAGCGAGCAGCAGGTGGTGGACTTCATGGTGCAGCGCTATGGCGACTTCGTTTTGTACGAGCCGCCGCTGAACGCCAGCACCGCCCTGCTCTGGTTCGGCCCCTTGCTGCTGCTCGCAGCCGGTTTCCTGGCGCTGCGTGGATTCTGGAAGGCAAAGCAATGAGCATGTTCATCGCCATCATCGGCATCATGTCCGCCATCGCACTGGCCTGTGTCGTACCGCCGCTGATGCGCCGCAGCGACAGCGCGGCGCCCACTCCCGGCGCACCGGGCGGCCAGCAACCGCAAACGCGCATGGCACTGGCGCTCACGGTGCTGTTGCCAGCGGCAGCAGTCGCAATTTACATGCAGGTTGGCCGTCCCGACGCGCTGACCATGCCGCCCGAGTTGCTGGCCGCTGCCGCCACGCCAACCGACCACGGGCCGTCGGAGGAAGACATTCCGGCCATGGTTGAGCGCCTTGCCGAGCGACTTCGCACGCAACCACAGGACATCGACGGCTGGCACATGCTGGCGCGCTCTTACAGCGCCATGAACCGCTATGCAGATGCCGCCAAGGCCTACGCCCACCTTGCTACGCTGCTGCCGCAGGATGCAGGCGTGCTGGCCGACTACGCTGATGCCCTGGCTACTGCGCAGGGCGGCGCATTGGCCGGCGAGCCGGAACGCCTGATCGAACGCTCGCTCGCCGTCGATCCGCAGCAACCGAAAGCGCTTGCC
This sequence comes from uncultured Duganella sp., assembly GCA_946482635.1. The sequence goes on along the minus strand of CAMLSG010000105.1, from coordinate 888 downwards.
CTCTCCGGCAGTGCAGCCTTCGCCCGCGGCGACTTCGCGCGCGCAGAAAAACAATGGCAGGCCGTCCTGCCACTGGTCCCCGAGGACTCCGAATTCGCCCGCTCGACGCAGGCCGGCATCGCCGAGGCGCGAGTACGCCAGGGCATGCCAGCCGACACGCCAGCGACGGCGCAGCCGGCAACCACGGCCGCTTCGTCAACGCGTCTTTCGGGCACGATTCGACTTGCCACCGGAAGCGCGGCGCCGAAGCCTGGCCAGACACTGTTCATCTACGCCCGTGCCGCGAATGGATCGCCGATGCCGCTGGCGGCGATCAAGCGTCCTGTCGGCGACTTTCCGCTGCAGTTTGTGCTGGACGATAGTCATGCGCTGTCGGCCGGAACGCACCTGGCCGACGCGGGGCCGTTGATCGTGGGTGCACGAATTTCCGCCAGCGGAAGTGCCACGCCGCAGGCGGGCGACCTGGAAGGACAGGCCGGCCCGGTCGCCGCTGGCGCCGGCGGCTTGTCGATTGAACTCGCCGTCCGCCCGCCGGCGAAATAGTTTTGTATCAGGCAAAGCGCTTAACCTGCGCTAATTTTATGAAGCACCTTTCTCCGTAAAATGGTGAGCAAATGGAAAACAAAGAACCCGTCGCCAGCAAGGCGCAAGAATTGAAGGTCTTCCTGTTCATGACGGTGGTCCTCGCCCCGATCCTCGCGGTAGCAACGGTAGGCGGCTATGGATTCATCGTCTGGATGTACCAGATGCTCACCGGCCGCCTGCCAGGTGCATGACCATGACCGCCGAAATCCACATCGCCGGCGTCATCGTCCACGTCACACCCGCACAAGTGGCGGAAGTGCGTGCCCAGCTAGCCATCCTGCCCCGCTGCATCGTGCACGCCGC
>CAMLSG010000104.1 GCA_946482635.1 uncultured Duganella sp. | reverse complement strand
GATGCCAGCGGCAAGGACGGCGAGGACTGGCTTGAGGCCATCCATCCCGACGACCGCGCCCGCGCCCAGGCCACGTGGCGCGAGGCGGTGCGCACCTGCGGCAGCCGCGATGCCGAAGTCCGGCTGGAAGACGCCGGTGGCGGCTGGAGCCGCGGCAGCTTGCTAGCCACGCCTTTGCTCGACGAGCAAGGCAATGTCAGCAAATGGAGCGGCTGCATCATCGATATCGATGAGCGCACCACAGCGCCATCGGGTAGCATATAGCCATCTACAACTACCCTTGGCAATAGCGATGGAAAATACGATGCACTGGTCGGCGCACGAGCTGTCGATGACGGTCTTGATGACGCCCGATATGGCGAACTTCTCTGGGAATGTGCACGGCGGCGCCATCCTCAAGCTATTGGACGGCGTGGCCTATGCCTGCGCCAGCCGCTATTCGGGCAGCTATGTGGTGACGCTGTCGGTGGACCAGGTGATGTTCCTGCAGCCTATCCACGTTGGGGAACTGGTGACTTTCCTGGCGTCGGTGAACTACACCGGCACCAGCTCGATGGAAGTGGGCATCCGTGTGGTGGCGGAAGATATCCAGAAGCGCCTGGTGCGCCATGCGAACAGCTGCTATTTCACCATGGTGGCGGTGAGCCAGGACCGCAAGCCGCAGGCCGTGCCGCCCCTGGTGCCGCAGACGCCGGAGCAGATCGCGCGCTGGGAAAAGGCGAAGCTGCGCAAGGCCGCGCGCCAGCAAGTGGCGGCCGCGGCCAAGCAGGCGTGATTCCAGGCTCAGATCGCGCGGCGGTGGGCCGGATAGACCAGCGTGCGCAGCGCAATCGGCTGCGGCACGCCCATCGCGAACAGGAATTCGGCGGCGCGGCGCAGGCCCACTTCGGGCAGGGCGGCCACGGCCTGGTTGATGATGTCGCGCGTCCGGTGGTCGGTGCGCACTTGCTGTCGGTGCAGGTCTACGCTGTTCATGTCCACTCTCCTTGTCTCCTCAGGCTCGCAGCCGGCGCGGCGCCGCGCTGCTTAGTTGCTTGCCTTCCTGCAACATCTGGCGCACGCCGGATGCGTCGACAGGACGGCTGAAATAATAACCCTGGATTTCGTCGCAGCCATGGCGGCGCAGGAACTCAAGCTGCTCTTCAGATTCTACCCCTTCCGCAATCACGCGCAACTCAAGGTTGTGCGCCAGGGCGATCACCGATACCACGATGGCTGCATCGTCGGCATCGGTGGCGATGTCGTTGACGAAGGAGCGGTCGATCTTCAGCACGTCGATCGGGAAATTGCGCAGGTAGGACAGGCTGGAATAGCCGGTGCCGAAATCGTCGATCGACAGCGCCACGCCCAGTGATTTCAGCTCGTGCAGCAGGTTCACGCCTTGCGCCACGTCGTGCATGAACAGGCTTTCGGTCAGTTCCAGTTCCAGCGCGGACGGCGGCAGGCCGGTTTCTTCCAGCACGGCGGCGATGGTCGAGACCAGTTCCGGCTGCGCGAACTGGCGCGCCGACAGGTTGACCGCCATGCGCAGGTCCTGGAAGCCGGCATCACGCAGTTGGCGCGCCTGCTGGCAGGCGGTGCGCAGCACCCAGGCCCCGATCGGCACGATCAGGCCGGTTTCTTCGGCCAGGCTGATGAAGCGGGCCGGCGGCACCATGCCCAGTTCCGGATGCTGCCAGCGCAGCAGGGCTTCCATGCCGACGATGGCGCCGGAATCCAGGTCCACCTGCGGCTGGTAATGCAGCACGAATTCGTCGCGCTCCAGGGCATTGCGCAGTGCGCTCTCGATGCGCAAGCGCTCCTGCGCTTCGTCGTTCATTTCCGGCTGGTAGAACTGGAAGGTGTTGCGTCCGAGCTTCTTGGCCGAATACATGGCGATGTCGGCGTGTTCGATCAGGTTCTGCGCCGGCGTGCCGTCGGCATCGTAGACGGCGACGCCGATGGAACAGGTGACGAAGAACTCCTTGCCTTCCAATAGCACCGGCTGCGCCAATGCTTTCATCACGCGGTCGATGATGGCGGGCGACAGTTGCTCGTCTGGGTATTGGCTCAGGATGGCCACGAATTCGTCGCCCGACAGGCGCGCCACGGTATCGCTTTCGCGCACGCTCGATTGCAGGCGCGTGGCCACGGTCTGCAGCAGCTGGTCGCCGGCCTTGTGGCCCAGGCTGTCGTTGACGAACTTGAAGCGGTCCAGGTCGATCAGCACCACCCACATCGGCAGGCCGCTGCGGTTGGCGTAGGCGATGGCTTGCTGCAAGCGGTCCTGCAGCAGCACGCGGTTGGGCAGCCCGGTCAGCACGTCGTGGTGGGCGATGTGGTGGATGCGCTGCTCCGCTTCCTTGCGCTCGGTGATCTCGCTGCCGGTGCCGCGGTAGCCTTTGAAGTCGCCGTGCGCGTCGTATACCGGTTCGCCGCTGGTGTTGAACCAGCGCGTCACGCCGTCATGGCCGACGATCGCGTATTCGAAATTGGAGAAGGGCAGGCGGGCCTGCACCTTGTTGATATGGTCGCGGCCCGTGCTGCTGGTGTACAGCTCCGGCGTGCATTCCCAGCGGGTGCGGCCGAGGAAGTTTTCCTTCGCTACATGGCCTTTCTCGAAAAAGCCGCCAGTGATATGGGTGAAGCGGAAATGTGTGTCCTGTTCCCAGTACCAGTCGGACGAGAGCGCAAGCAGGCGGCGGAAGCGGTGTTCGGATTCCTGCAGCGCGCGTTCGGTGCGCTTGCGCGCAGCCACGTCTTCCGCCAGGCGCTGGTTGGAGCGCTGCAGGTCGGCGGTGCGGACGTCCACCAGCAACTGCACGCGGCGCGAACGCTGCACCAGCGTGTGCACGAAGGCTGCCGCCAGGGCGCTGAACAGCAGGCCGCCCAGCAAGGTACCGAGCGAGCCAAGATGGTCGGCCAGGAATGGGCGCGGCAAATCATCGCTGCGGATATGCCAGGTCCGGCCCAGCACGTCGAAGCTTCGCATCTCGCTGCTGTGGTAGTCGAAATCCAGCCAGCGATGCAGCCAGTGTTCCTTGCGGTCGGCCGGCAGCGGGCCGCGGCGGTAGGCCAGGGTGCCGTTTTCAGACGGGTCGCCTGCATACACGCTCAAGCCAAGGCTGGTGTCGTCCAGCAGGCCGTTCTGCTGCAGGATGGTGTGCACCAGGTGCGGCGTGCGGATCACGGCTGCCGTATCGCCCACCCAGGCGGCATGGCGCTCGTCGCGCGTGCCGGTCGGCATGCCGGGGCGGTACAACGGCATGATCATGATGAAGCTGTTGTGCTGGGCCGGATCCTGCGCCAATTGGAGCTGCTCGGTGGCAGAGGGCCGGCCGCTGTGCAGGATGCGGTCGATGGCGCCGCGCACCTGCACGTTGTTGCCGGTATTCAGGCCCAGCGCCGGCTCGTTGCCGCGCATCGGCTCCAGGTATTCAACGACGTTGTAATACGGCCGCTGCGGCGCCGGCACGGCTTTGCCGTCGGCCGATAGCTCCCTGACCTGGAAGCCGGGAAAGCTCGCCTGCATGGATGCTTCGAATGCGGGGCGTTCCGCTTGCGTCAGCACGCGGTGGTAATTGAAAGCCTGGATGAAAGGATGGCGCCGCAGCAGCGGTTCGGAGAACGTGTGGAATTGCTCGCGGCTGACCGGTTGCACCGTGCGGAACAGCTCATTGATCACGTTCAGGACTTCTTCGGCGTCGGCCAGCCCGCGTTCGATGGCAGTGACGCGCACGTTGGCGCGCTGCTGGAATCCCAGCTCCATCTTGCTGAATTCCAGTGCGCTGACCGAGACGAAAAGAATGGCGGTGGCCGCCAGGCCTGCGCCCAGCGTGAGTGCGGCTGCACCGTAGTGCGAGAGTCTCTTGCGCCGGCCTGCCATGGTGTCCTTTACTTTAAAAAATGTAGTTTGTCACAATTCACATGGCTTTGGGGCAAGGGTCATTAAATTCCTGTCAAATCTCCCTTGCGCAGGCGCGCAACGGTGTAAATTGCCAACAGTCGATTGGCCAGGCCGAAACCCAGGCCGGGCGTCGGGCTGCCCCAGGCGGCCACGCGGCGCTGCATGGTGCTGGCTGGCGCACCGGGCGCGCGTCCTGGACGAATGGCGAACAGGATGTGGTTGTTGCCGGCGATGCCGGTGAACTGGCAGATGCGGTCGTGGAAGGCGTTCGACAGGCGCACCAGCACGCTGCGGTACTTGGGGTCGTAGCTGAACACATTGGCGGCCAGCACGCCGTCCGGCCGCAGGGCGCGCCGGCAGTCGGCGTAGAAGTGGTCGGTCGTCAGCTCGTTAGGAAGCCCGTTGGCGTCGAAGCCGTCCACCAGCAGCACGTCGGCACTGTCTTTCAAGTCCTTCATGTAACGGGCGGCGTCGCACTGGATGACGCGAAAGCGCTCGTTGTCCGGAGGGATGGCAAAACGTTCGCGCAGGGCGATCACGTCGGCGCGCAGTTCGAGCACGGTAATGCGGGTGCGGGGCAGGTAGCGATAGCAGAATTTGGCCAGCGAGCCGCCGCCCAGGCCCACCATTACGATATGTTCGGGGTTCGGTTTGAACAGGATAAAGCACATCATGGCCCGTGCGTAGGCCAGCACCAGCGCGTCCGGGTCGGCCGGATCCATCTGGCTCTGTACTTCGCCGGGCGTGAATTCCAGCGACAGGCGACCGCGCCGGCGGCGAACCAGGGGGCGGTGGTGGTCGGGGATGGAAGTCATTTTGTCAACTTGTTACGAACCGTGATGATCTGATAAGCTGCCGGGCTCCGGTTTTCCACCTCAGTGTACCGGATGAGCACTGCGATAGGGCGCTCGCGTTTACATCGGCAACTTTTATAGGTACATTGCCAACATAGGCAGCTTGGAGACGATAAATGTTCTTAGACCATCCAACCATCACAGCGACCAACAGTTTTACTGAGCCGGATCGCATCGAGCGCCTGACCCGCGTGTATGGTTACGTGGCCGCATTGGCCGACCACGCCGGCAAGCAGCAGTTCATCGAAAAGGTCAGCCAGCTGCATGACCACAAAGGCACGCTGATCGTGTTCTGGCACGACGCTCCGACCGAAGACGAAAAAGAATTCTTCTCCAAAGCCTGGGCCAGCAAGATCGGCGACGGCAGCGCCAACGTCGAACACGAAGTCTGACCGCGGCCCGCCCGCCAAGCAATGGATATCAAAACCCTGGTTCTCGCCCTTGCGCTGGGCAACCTTAGCCTGTGCGCAGCGCTGTTTTTCTTCGAGTACGAGAACAAGAAGTCGCTGACCCTGTCCACCTGGGCCATTGCGAAGCAGTGCCAGGCCGTGGGCTGGATCCTGTTGTATTTCCGCGGTGTGGTGCCGGAGCTGCTGGCGGGCCCGCTGGCCAATGCCGTGCTGCTGGCCGGTTTCGCACTCGATGCGGGCGCCCTGTGGGAAGGCGTTGGCCGCCCGCGCTGGCGCAACATCCTGTACCCGGCGCTGTCGCTGGCAGTCGGCGTGCTGCTGGCCTTCCACATCCTCGATACGTCGCCGGGGGTGCGCCTCACCTTCGGCTCCCTGTTTGTCGGCTTCTTCTTCCTCGCCGGGGTGCTGGCGCTGGCGCGCGCATGGCGTAACGGCAGCATGCTGCGGCGCTACCTGGTGGTCGCCATGTTCGTGCTGACGCTGGTGATCGTCGGGCGCGGCCTGCTGACGGCGGTTTTCCCCGATGGACTGTCCTGGGTCAGCGCCAACGCCCTGCAGCTGTTCGGCTTTGGCGGCTTCTACCTGATGATGCTGGTGAATGCCTTCGGCTACCTGCTGCTGTCGCGCGAAAAGCTGCAGATGGACCTGGCGCGCCTGGAAACCACCGATGCGCTGACGGACGTGCCGAACCGGCGCGGCTTCTACCAGGCCCTGGCGCCGTGGATGGCGCTGGCGCGCCGCCCCGGCCAGCCGACCGCCCTGATCATCCTGGCACTGGACCAGTTCAAGCGGGTCAACGACAGTTACGGCCATGCAGCCGGCGACGCCGCGCTGAAATCCATGGTGGAAACCTGCAAGAAGCAGTTGCGCGACTCCGACCTGATGGGGCGCCTGGGCGGCGCCGAATTCGCCATCCAGCTGCCGCGCACCGGGCAGGAGGACGCCATGATGGTGGCGGAACGCATCCGCCGCGCCATCGAAGCGATGCCGGTAAAGACCGAGCGTGCGATTATCAAGCTGACCGCCAGCATGGGCGTCACCACCATCCGTGCCGACGACAGCACGGTCAGCCTGTTCAAGCGCGCCGACGAAGCCCTGCAGGCGGCGAAAGTGCGCGGCGAAAACCAGGTGGCGCAGCCGCCCGAACCCCAGTCCCTGGAGGCTTTGTCATGACAGCGTAACACTGATGGCGTACTGTGCTACCATTTTCGTTATAAACGATATAAATGGATTCCTCGATGTACGCCGCAGTGGACCTGGGCTCCAACAGTTTTCGACTCTCCATCGGCCAGCACGATGGAGGCAAGATCCGCGTGCTCAACAGCATGCGCGAGCCAATCCGCTTAGCCGCCGGCCTGGACCCCGCCGGCAACCTCACCGATGAAGCGCTGCAGCGGGCGCTGATCTGCCTGAAGAACTTCCGCGTGGCGCTGGCCGCCTACGATTTCGACGGAGTGCGCGTGGTCGCTACCGCAATCCTGCGCCAGGCGCGCAATGCGGCGGACTTCCTGCCGCAGCTGGAGCAGGCCATCGGCTATCCGATCGAGATCATCTCCGGCGAGGAGGAGGGGCGGCTGATTTACATGGGCGTGGCCAATGCGCTGGGGCAGCCGAACGAGAGCCGGCTGGTGGTCGATATCGGCGGCGGCTCGACTGAGCTGATCCTCGGCCGCGGCCTCGATATCGAACGCGTCGAATCGTTCAGCGTGGGCAGCGTCAAGCAAAGCCTGTCCTTCTTCGTCGGCGGCCGGGTCGATGCCCGTTCCTTCGAGGCGGCCGTGCTGTCGGCACGCTCGCATTTCGAGGATGGGGCGCCGCCTTATCATCCGGAATACTGGAAGCGGGCTTACGGCTCTTCAGGCACCATCCGCGCCATTGGAGAGATCATCGAAAAGAACAAGCTGGGCGACGGCATTACCCTGGCGGCCCTGAATGCGGTGCGCAAGCGTTTAATTGAATTCGGCCAGGTGTCGAAGATCGACATGCCGGGCCTGCGGCCGGACCGCGCCAGCACCGTGATTGGCGGGCTGGCGATCCTGATCGCGGTGGTGCAGGAACTGGGCATCGAAAAGCTGGAGCCGATCGATGCCGGCCTGCGCATGGGCGTAATGTGGGACCTTTACCTGCGCTCCACCCGCCGCGACCGGCGCGATGAATCGGTGGGCGAGTTCCTGGCGCGCTTCCATATTGAGTCCGAGCGCGGCGTTCGCGTGTCGGAGGCGGCTGCCATCCTGTTCCAGCAGATGAAACCCGCCAGCGATGCCTTGCTGCGCCACCTGTCCTGGGGCGCGCAGCTGCACGAAGTAGGGCTGGTGGTGTCGCAGACCGGCTACCACAAGCACTCCGCCTACATGATCGAAAACGCCGACTTGCCGGGCTTCACCACCCGCGAGCAGAAACTGATGGGGCGCCTGGTGCTGGCCCAGAAAGGCAACCTGCGCAAGGTCAGCGAACACTTGACGGACAGCGATTTCGCCAAGGCGGTAGTGGCGCTGCGGCTGGCGATCGTGTTCATGCACTGCCGCATCGAGGTCGACGACCGAGCCGTGCGCCTGCGTATGAAAAACCGCATCGACCTGGAGTTGAAGCGCGATTGCGTTACCAGCCACCCGACCTTGTCCTACTGGATGGAGAAGGAGCAGGAGTTCTGGGATGAAATCGGAGTGGATTTCAGCGTTCGCACTGTTGCGTAATAATCGTATATACTGTTTATATTATTCAATAATGGAGTATCCATGAACGCAACGAAAGCGAAAGCCCCCGCCGCCAAGGCCGCAGCCAAGCCGGCAGCCAAAACCGCCGCCGTCAAGCCTGCCGCCAAGCCAGCTGCGAAGCCAGCGGTGAAACGCGCTCCAGCAGCAGCCAAGACTGCCGCTGCCGCCAAGCCTGCACCGGCCAAAGCTGCCGCCAAGCCCGCGGTCAAGCGCGCCGCCGCCAAGCCAGCCCCGGCGTCCGCGCCAGCCGCCAAACCTGCCAAGGCAGTGAAGGCTGAGAAGCCAGCCAAGCAGCACAAGGAAAAACTGGTGCGCGACAGCTTCACCATGCCGGAATCCGAATACGCGGTGCTGGGCCAGGTCAAGAAGACCTGCCTGAAAAACGGCGTTGAAGTCAAAAAATCCGAATTGTTGCGCATTGGCGTCGCCCTGATCAGCCGCCTGGATATGGCTACCCTCAAGCAAGTGCTGGCCTCCCTGCCGCAACTGAAGACCGGCCGCCCGAAGAAGGCCTGATGTCATATTGTTGACACATGGCTGTCATGTTCGTGCAGCAATAGAACAGCAAACTGGCTTCGTCACTACAGAAAGGACGAAGCATGCAAACTACGACGATTGCTACCGCCGAACAGCGGGTTTCCACCCCGCGACTGGCATTGAGCATGGCAGCCACCCCGGAAGAGGTGCGCGAAGTCCAACGCCTGCGCTATAAAGTCTTCATCGAAAACCAGGGCCTGACCGCCCTGGCGACACCGGATGGCCTGGATTGCGACGAGTTCGATGCCGCCTGCGACCACCTGATCGTGCGCGACACCGCCACCCTGAAAGTGGTCGGTACCTATCGCCTGCTGAATCCCGCCGGCGCCCGCAAGCTGGGCCGCCATTACTCCGAAAACGAGTTCGACCTCGGTCGCCTGAAACACCTGCGCAGCCGCATCGTGGAAGCTGGCCGCGCCTGCATCCACCCGGATTACCGCGGCGGCAGCGTGATCATGCTGTTGTGGTCCGGCCTGGCCGAATACATGCGCCGCCACCAGTGCGAATACCTGATCGGCTGCGCCAGCATCAGCCTGGCCGATGGCGGCCACAATGCGGTTGCCGTGTACCAGCAACTGCGTGAAAAACACATGGCGCCGATGGAATACCGCGTCACCCCGCATCTGCCGTTCCCGGTGGAGAAGGTGGAATCGGCGCGCGCGGCCCAGGTTCCGGCCCTGCTGAAAGGCTACCTGCGCTCCGGCGCCTGGATATGCGGCGCACCGGCCTGGGATCCTGATTTCGAAAGCGCCGACCTGTTCGTGATGATGCCGCTGGCGAACCTGGACGGCCGCTATGCCCGCCACTACAACGTCGCGGCGTAAGCTGCTTGCGTCAGTTGATCCGGTAGTCCTTGCCGGCCGTGAGTTCGGCCGGCAAGGGCTCGCCGCACAGGTCGAGCACTGAACGTTCGATGGTGCGGCACATGGCCTCCAGGGCCAGGCTGTTCGGTGCAACGCCGAACGGATCGCCGATTTCCTGGGCGATTGCTTCCAGCGCAAACAGCGTGTATGCGACGAACACTGCGATCACCGGCGTCGCCGCCCCGATTGCGTGTACCAGGCCGAATGGCAGAAGGAAGCAATAGATGTAGATGGTACGGTGCAGCAGGACGGCATAAGGGTAGGGAATGGGCGTGCTGGCAAGACGCTCGCAGCCGCCTACCGCATCGGATAGTGCATTTAACTGCGCATCGAGCATCCACAACGGTTGTCCTTCAGCCGCTCCGCCCAGAGTGCAGCGCAGTTCGTGCAATAACGCTACAGGGCGGTAGGCATGCCCCATCAAGATTTCTGCCGCGTCTGCGCCGAGCAGGCGTTCGACGTCGGCACGCGGATCGCTGCCGCGCAACTGGTGGCGCAGCAAGTGCGCGAAAACGATGACGCGCCTTGCACAGAGCTTGCGGTCGCAGCGGGACTCCGGCAGGTATGCCAACATCTGCGACACCAGCGTGCGTCCGGAAATCAGGACATGGCCCCAGTGCTGGCGCGCTTCGAGATAACGCTGGTAGCTGGCGTTGTTGCGGAAGGCCAGGAAGATTGCCAGGCTGACGCCCAGCAGCGAAAACGGTGCAGTCTCCAATGGCACGCGCGTGCCAAGCAGGGCCACCATGCTTACCGCCAGCATCAGCGCGAGCTGCGGCAGGATCGACGGCAGCACGGATCCGTGCCAGGTGAGCAGCGTGCGAAACCAGTTTTCACTTTGGCGGATGATCATGGCTCGGATTGTATCCCAGAAAAAATGTGCTATATTCCTCTGTACCGATCGGTAAATTGTGATCCGATCGGTACATTTGAAAGGAAAAATCATGTCGATCCGACCACCTGTACCACCCTTCACCCGCGCAAGCGCCATCGAAAAAGTCCGCCTGGCCGAAAACGGCTGGAACACCCGCGACCCCGAGAAGGTCTCCCTCGCTTACACGGAAGACAGCTGGTGGCGCAACCGCGGCGAGTTTGCGCAAGGCCGCGCCGAGATTGTCGCCCTGTTGAAGCGCAAATGGACGCGCGAACTCGATTACCGCCTGATCAAGGAATTGTGGGCCCACGACGGCAGCCGCATCGGCGTGCGCTTCGCCTACGAATACCACGACGATTCTGGCCAGTGGTACCGCGCCTACGGCAACGAGAACTGGGAGTTCGACGAGAACGGCTTGATGCACCACCGTCATGCCAGCATCAACGAACATCCGATCAAGCCTGAAGAACGCAAGTTCTTCTGGGACCGCAGCGGGCCGCGGCCTGACGACCATCCCGGCCTGTCCGAGTTAGGGCTGTAAACATGGCACGCGTTGTCGCAGAACGGGAATACGTCATCCCCCTGGTGGCGGAAGTGTTCCGAACCTATGGCTTTGAAGGCGCCAGCCTGTCCCGCATTACCGAGGGGACCAGGCTGGGCAAGGGCAGCATCTATCACTTCTTCCCCGGTGGGAAGGACGAAATGGCCGCTGCCGTGCTGGAGGAAATCGAGCAGTGGTTCCGCCTGCACGTCTTCGAGCCGCTGCGCGAAAGCGCCGACGCAGGGCAGGGTATCGCCGCCATGTTCTCTGAAGTGGAGCGCTATTTCCTGTCTGGACAACGCGTGTGCCTGGTTGGCGTGTTCGCGCTCGGCAATGAGCGCGACCGCTTTGCCGAAGCCGTGCGCGATTATTTCGAAGAATGGATCGAGGCGCTTGCGGCGGCCCTGGTGCGCACCGGGCACAAAGGCAAGGAAGCTACGGCATTGGCGGAAGAAGTCGTGGGAGGCATACAGGGAGCGCTGGTGCTGGCACGCGCCTTCAACAGGCCGGCGACGTTTAGGGCGGCGTTGAAGCGCTTGCGCGAACGGCTGGACCGCTAGTGCAAAGCGGCGCCGGTGAATGCGATGCCGGCGCCTGGCATCAATCTCAGCGGGAACTGAGCTCAGTGTACTGAGGCATTCGATAGTTCTTTGAGCTCTCGGATGGAAAGCTCAGATTTCTCATGCATGCGCAGCAGGATGGTGGCCCCGACTGCGAGCTTGCGGTGACGGATCTTGCTAATAATGGGTGGTTGCACTTCCAGCACCCTGCAGAGCTCCGCGTCATTCTTCAGGTGCATCTTCTCGATTAGCGTGTCGAGCAGTTTATTTGGTACGAAGCTGGATGGCTCCAGCGCACGCGCCCTGTTCATTGCCTCGATTAGTTCGAGTTTCTTCTGCCTGACGCTCATTTTGCTCCTCCTTGACGTTGTTAACTACGTGGATAGAAAAAGCAGGCTTGCATGTTGTATTGATAACGAAGCAAGTTAATTAAATAATACTCCGCTTACCAAAAAAGCCAAGAATTTGTGAGAAAAATAATGGGTTTTATTGCGTGGCAGGGTTGACGACTGTTGTAACTTTGAGTCCATTTTTAGTGAGGCGCAGTATCTTGTCCGCGCGCGCAGCGGCGGCAGGCGAATGCGTCACCATGATGGTCGTTGCGCCACTGGATTTGAGTTCCTGGTGCAACAGTTGCAGTATGGAATTTGCAGTGTCGGGATCGAGGTTGCCGGTCGGTTCATCCGCCAGCACAAGGGCCGGGCGGTGCACCAGTGCACGGGCTATTGCAACCCGTTGCATTTCACCGCCGGAAAGTTGATGGGGGTAATCGTGGCCACGGCCGCCCAGGCCGACCGCTTCCAGCATCTCAAGCTCGCGTCCTTGCGGCAGGCCGTTTAACAGCAAGGGCAGGGCCACGTTTTGCTGCAAGGTCAGGTGGGGCAGCACATGGAATGCCTGGAAAATGAAGCCCATGCGTGCGCGGCGCAGGCGGGTGGCAGCGTCGTCGTCGAGCGATGCCAGCGGCGTGCCGTCAACGATGATAGCCGGTTCGTCGCTGGGATCGGGCTGGTCCAGGCCGGCAATCAGGTTCAGCAAGGTGGATTTGCCGACACCCGAGTCGCCCATGATGGCGACGAATTCGCCGGGTTCGAAGGTCCAGCTCAGCCGGTCCAGCACACGCCGTTCGTTCGAGTAACTCTTGGTGAGGTTTCTTAGCTGGAGCATGGCTTATCGGGTCAGGGAACGGCGCAGCGCGAAACTCAGGGCATCGACGACGGCAACCAGCAGCAGCATGGCCAGGATGACCGTGGCGGCGCGCTCCATCTGGAACAGGGACAGGTGGTATTTGAGCATCTGGCCCAGGCCGCCGGCGCCGACCACGCCCAGCACGGCTGCGGCGCGGATATTGTTTTCCCACCGGTACAGCGTGTACGACAGCATTTGCGGCAGCGTCTGCGGCAGCGTGGCGTAGAAGAAGGCGGCCATGGGCGTGGCCCCGTTCAGGCGCAGGCTTTGCTCCGGCAGCGGCGGTGCGTTCTCCAGCGCGTCGGCGAACAGGCGGCCCAATACGCCGGCCGTGTGCGCAGCCAGCGCCATGGTGCCGGCAAACGGCCCCAGGCCCGCAGCCACCAGCAGGATGGAGGCCCAAACCAGTTCCGGGATGGAGCGCAGCACATTGAGCATGCCGCGAACGGCGGCGCGCGGTGCGCGGCCGAAACGTCCCGCGGCGGGAATTGCCAGCAGCAGGCCGCCTGCCACGGCAAGCAGGGTGCCAAGCGCCGACATGGCCAGCGTTTCGATGGTCGCGATGCCGGTCTTGCGCAGGAAGCCGCTGGCCATTTCTGGCGGCGCGAAGCCGGCCAGGAATTCGCCCATGCTGTGCATCGCTTCAATGGTGAACAGGTCGCCCAGTTTCAGTGACAGCGTGGCGAAGCTGGCGATGACCAGCGCCACAAGGGCGGCGGCAAACAGCCAGCCGGACCAGTTGCGCGCTGGTGGTGCAGGCATATGGCTCATCCCAGCCTCCGGCGTAGATATTTGGATACCAGGTCTGCAGCGGCAACCAGCAGCACGAACACCATCAGCATGGTGGCCACTTCGCCGCCTGCCAGCATTTTGGTCGATTCATCCATGCGCTGGCCAAGTCCGCCAGCGCCGACGAAGCCCATGATCACCGAGCCGCGAATCGCGCACTCCCAGCGATACACGGTGTAGGACACCAGTTCGGACGCAGCCTCCGGTAAGGCGCCATAGAGCAAGGCTGCCAGCCGCCCGCTGCCGTTCTGCAGCAGTACCTCGCTGGCATGGTGGTCGGTCGACTCCAGGATTTCCGCGTACACCTTGCCGAGCATGCCCGCATAGGTGAGGGCGATGGCCAGTACGCCGGCGGTCGGCCCCAGGCTGAAGATGCGTACGAACAGGAGCGCCCACACCAGTTCCGGCACGCTGCGCAGCAGGACCAGCAGCCAGCGCACGACCTGGCGCACGATGCGCGGGAAGACCGCAATGCGGCCAGTACCAAGGCGCGAAATCGACAGGCGCTCGGTGACGATCAGCGTCGCCGGAATAGCGCCCAGCAGCGCAAGCGTCAGCCCACAGGTGGCGATCGCTACCGTTTTCCAGGCTTCGCGGGCCACCATGGCCAGGAACTCGGCATCATGCGCCGGCTTCAGGAAGTCGGACAGGAAGCGCCAGGTAGCTGTCAGGCTTTGCAGGTCGAACAGCGTCCAGGGATTGAACTCGGTCGCCACCACCAGGGGCCAAAGCAGCACCACGCCGACGGCAATAATCGCCAGGCGCTGGCGCCATGCGGGGTCCGGATGGTGGGGCGAGAGGGGAACGGCAGGAACGTTATGCATCGCTTACAAACACGCCCCTACAGCCAGCTTGGCGGCCATTTCGTCCGGCTGGGGCGAGTTCGCAGGCGGCAGCTCGCCGAGATAAAGTTCATCAATCATCGCTTGGGTGACCTGTTCGCGCGGCAGGTCGAAGGCCACGCGGCCGTTCTTCAGCGCCACGATGCGCGGGAAGTGCTCCAGTGCCAGGTCGACCTGGTGCAGGCTGCACACCAGCAGCGCGTTGCGCTCGCGCGCTTCCTGCTGCAGCGTATTCAGGGTCAGTTGCGACAGCGCCGGGTCGAGCGCGGACAGCGGCTCGTCGACCAGCAGCGCTTGCGCAGAAGAGAGCAGCAGGCGCGCCAGGCCGCAGCGCTGGCGTTCGCCGCCGGACAGGCGGTCCACGCGGCTATACAGCTTGTCGCCAAGGTTGAAGCGGGACAGGGCGCGGTAAGCCGCTTCCGGATCGGCGGGCTTGAACAGCGAGAGCAGCGCCTGGCCCAGGCTCCATTTCGGCAGGCGTGCCGCCAGCACTGCCGTCACAACGCGCTGGCGCGGAGGCAGCGGCGGCGTTTGCGGCGCCAGGAACAGGCGTGCCCGCATGGCGTGCCGCCCGGCGTCAGTCAGGAGCCAGGGATCGGTGCCGAAGGCCTTGAAGCCTCCGCTATCGGGGCGGTGGGCGCATGCCAGCGTGGAGAGCAGGGTGGTCTTGCCGGCGCCGGAAGGACCGATCAATGCAACCTGCTCGCCGGGCTCGAAGTTCAGCGAAATGTCTTGCAGCGCAAGGCCGCGCGAACCGCCGATGTGGCGGACCGAAAGGCCTTGCAGTTCGTACCAGGCAGAAGACATTGATTACTTCAGCAGGCCGGCGTTCTTGGCTGCCGCTTCGATATTGGTGTAGTTGGCAGCCTTGGTCGGGATGAACTTCGACGCGCGCTGCAGGTCCAGGATCGCCTTGTCTTCAGGCTTGGCGCTGTCCAGGGCCAGGAAGGCGTCGGTGATCTTCTTCTTCAGCGCTTCCGGCATGTCGGAACGGACGGTCCAGTTGTAGTCGTAATAGGCCGGGGTAGTGTAGAACACGCGCACCACGGAAGGATCGACTTTCTTCTGTTCATTCAGCTTTTCCCACACCGAGATATTCAGCGCGCCGGCATCGACCTTGCCGCCTGCCACGGCTGCCACGGTGGCGTCATGCGCGCCGGAGAAGGAAATGCGTTTCAGGTCGGCGTCCGGATCGATCTTGGCCGCCAGCAGGAAGGAACGCGGCATCAGGTGGCCGGAAGTCGAGGACTCGGAGCCGAAGCTCAGGGTCTTGCCCTTCAGGTCGGCCAGCGAGTTGATTGATTTGTTGGTGGTGACGAAGACGGAGCGGAACTTCTCATCTTCCACGCGCTGCACCAGCGGCACGACCTTGCCCTTGCTCATGTGGTTGGCTTGCACGAAGGTGAAGCCGCCGAACCAGACCATGTCCAATTTGCCGTTCACCAGGCCTTCCACCGAAGCGGCGTAGTCGGTCACCGGGGTGAACTCCACTTTCATGGCCAGTTTCTTCTCGAGGTATTCGCCGAGGGGCTTGAATTTGCGCTGCAGCTCGGTCGGCGCTTCGTCAGGAATGGCGGAAACGCGCAGGACTTGCTGGGCTTGGGCGCCGGCAGCGGCGAAGAGCACACCGGCTGCAAACAGGGCCGATTGAATGGTGCGGAGGGAGAAGATGGACATGAATGATCCTTTTTGTGGTTAATGACGAGCCGCACGCCTCGGGTGAGGGTCCGGTACCTGGTCTTGGATATTCAGCTATGATAGCAAAAATGTCCCAGGAGCCTGAGCCATGACCTTGTCACGCACGGCTGCGATTCGCGTGGTCGCACCGGAAACGAGCAGTGTGTTGTCCCCCAGAACCGCCCATGGCGATGCCGCGACCATTGCAGAAATCAGCGCAGGACTGCTGGCGCCGCAGGCTTCCACCTCGCCCAAATACTTCTACGACAGCCTTGGCTCGCACTTGTTCGAAGCCATCTGCGAACTGCCCGAGTACTATCCGACCCGCACCGAAGCAGCGATTTTCGCGCGCCACGGCGCCGACATGGCGGCCCGCATCGGTCCCGGCATGACCCTGGTCGACTTGGGCGCAGGCAATTGTGCCAAGGCCGCCAGCTTGTTCCCTTTGTTGCAGCCGAGCCAGTACGTGCCGGTCGACATCGCCAGCGACTTCCTGCAGCAGGCTGCCGCGCAACTGCGCCAGCGCTTCGCTTCAATCGAAATAACGCCGCTGGTGATGGACCTGTCGCAAGCGCTGGTGTTGCCGCCATCCGTGCCGGCAGCGCGGCGCCAGTTTTTCTATCCCGGCTCATCGATCGGCAATTTCACCCCGCACGACGCGGTGACCTTCCTGCGCCAGGTGCGCGAAAACGTCGGCGCCGATGGCGGGCTGCTGATTGGGGTGGACCTGGTCAAGGACCCTTCGGTGCTGGATGCGGCGTACGACGACGCCATCGGCGTTACGGCAGCCTTCAACCTGAACCTGCTGCGCCACCTGAACCATCTGGCCGGGGCCGACTTCGATCCCGCGCAATGGCGCCATGTCGCCTTCTTCAACGACGCGGAAAGCCGCATTGAAATGCACCTGGAGGCACGGTGCCCGCTGACGGTGCGCTGGCAAGGCGGCGAGCGCAGTTTCGCGCAGGGCGAACGGATTCATACCGAGAACAGCTACAAGTACACGCTGGAAGGCTTCCGCAGCTTGCTGTGGGAAGCAGGCTTCCGCGTCGATGGCACCTGGACGGACGATGCGCACTGGTTCGCAGTGATGCACGCCGCGGCGGCTTATGCGTGACGCCAGCCCCTGGACCGAGCGTTACGCGCAAGTGCGCGCGGCGACCATGGCGTTGGCCGAGCCGCTGTCCGACGAGGATTGCGGCGCACAGTCGATGCCGGACGCCAGCCCGGTCAAGTGGCACCTGGCGCATACCACGTGGTTCTTCGAGACCTTTATCCTCGAACGTTTCGAACCGGGCTTCCAGCCGTTCCATCCGGCGTTCCGGGTACTGTTCAATTCTTATTACAACGGCGTCGGCGACAAGCATCCAAGGCCGCAGCGCGGCCTGCTGACCCGGCCTTCGATGGCGGAAGTGCGCGCCTATCGCGCCAATGTCGATGCCCGTATCGCCGTGCTGGCGACGCGACTGGCCGCCATGGATGCACGGCTGGCAGCATTGCTGACGCTTGGCCTGCAGCATGAACAGCAGCACCAGGAATTGATCGTTACCGACGTCAAGCACCTGCTGGCGCAAAACCCGATGGCCCCAGCCTACCTGCCCGGCGCCGCGCCGGCCCTGCCAGCGTCCGCAGCCCAGTCCTGGCAGCGCTTCGAAGGCGGCGTGCACGAAATTGGCCATGATGGCGACGGCTTCTGCTTCGACAATGAGCTGCCGCGCCACAAGGCCTGCATCGCACCATTCGAACTGTCTTCGCGACTGGTGACCAATGCCGAATACCTTGCCTTCATCGAAGCAGGCGGCTACCGCGACCCGGGCCTGTGGCTGGCCGAAGGCTGGGACTGGATTCGTGCGCAAGGCATTGAAGCGCCGCTGTACTGGCGACGCGGGGAGGAGGGTGCAGGGTGGACCGCCTTCACCCTGCATGGCCAGCAGCCGCTTGAGATGGATGCACCGGTCGCCCACATTTCCCTGTTCGAGGCGGACGCCTATGCCCATTGGGCCGGTGCGCGCTTGCCGACAGAAGCCGAGTGGGAGCATGCCGCAGGCGAAGGCGCGTTGGCGCAAATGTTCGGCCACTGCTGGCAGTGGACCAGCAGCAGCTACGCCCCATACCCCGGCTTCCGCCCGGCCGAAGGCGCCATTGGCGAATACAACGGCAAGTTCATGGTCAACCAGTATGTGCTGCGTGGCTCCAGCCTGGCGACCCCGCAAGGCCACGCCCG
>CAMLSG010000103.1 GCA_946482635.1 uncultured Duganella sp. | reverse complement strand
TCCTTCATCGTCATGTGCGACGGCAAGAACGTGCTGCCGCTGGCCACCTCGCAAGACCACAAGCGCCTGCTGGACAACGACCAGGGCCCGAACACCGGCGGCATGGGCGCCTACTCCCCAGCCCCGATCGTGACCCCGGCCATGCATGCGCGCGTGATGCGCGAGATCATCATGCCTACCATCCAGGGCATGGCGAAAGACGGCATCCAGTTCACCGGCTTCCTGTATGCAGGCTTGATGATCGACGCTGCCGGCAACCCGAAGACGCTGGAATTCAACTGCCGCATGGGCGACCCGGAAACCCAGCCGATCATGTCGCGCCTGAAGACCGACCTGCTGGGCGTGATGGAACACGCCGTCAACGGCAGCCTGGACCAAGTGGAACTGGAATGGGACCGCCGCACCGCCGTTGGCGTGGTGCTGGCAGCCGCCGGCTACCCTGACGCGCCGCGCAAGGGCGACCATATCCATGGCATTCCGGCCGAGACGGCGGATTCCGTCACCTTCCATGCAGGTACCGCCGATGATGCGGACGGCAAGCTGGTGACCTCGGGCGGCCGTGTGCTGTGCGTGGTGGGCCTGGGCGACAACGTGAAAATGGCGCAGAAGCAGGCTTACGAAGCGGTCGACAAGATCGGCTTCGAAGGCGTGCAGTTCCGCCGCGATATCGGCTGGCGAGGCCTGAAGCACTAAAACCGGTACCCCGGTGTCTGACCCTGCGGGTCAGACACCGGTTTTCCGGTTTGAAGTAAAGAGCAAAGAAAAGAAATGACCACCCCCCACCCACAAGACGTCAAAGCCTGGCTGCTTGGCCTGCAAGACCGCATCATCTCCGCCCTGGAGGATGTGGACGGCAAGCCATTCCTGCGCGATGCGTGGGAACGCCCGGAAGGCGGCGGCGGCATTTCGCGCCTGATCGAAGAGGGCAACGTCTTCGAGCGCGGCGGCTGCAATTTCAGCCACGTAACCGGCGCCAAGCTGCCGCCATCGGCCTCGGCGCACCGCCCGGAGCTGGGCGGCCAGCCATGGGAAGCCATGGGCGTGAGCCTGGTGCTGCACCCGCGCAATCCGTACGCGCCGACCGTGCACATGAACGTGCGCTTCTTCAGCACCAGCACCGCCGACGGCAAGCCGGTCTGGTGGTTCGGCGGCGGCATGGACCTGACGCCCTATTACGGCAACAAGGAAGACGCGAAGCACTTCCACTCGACCTGCCGCGATGCGCTGGCGCCATATGGCGAAGACCTGCACCCGAAATTCAAGAAATGGTGCGACGAGTACTTCTACCTGAAGCACCGCAAGGAAGCACGCGGCGTGGGCGGCATCTTCTTCGATGACTTCAACGCCCTTGGGTTCGAGAAGAGCTTTGAAATGACCCGCAGCGTGGGCGACGCATTCCTGGCCGCCTACCTGCCGGTAGTGAAAGCCCGCAAGGACACGCCATACGGTGAACGCGAGCGCGACTTCCAGGCCTACCGCCGCGGACGTTACGTCGAATTCAACCTGGTATTCGACCGAGGCACCCTGTTCGGCCTGCAGTCCGGCGGCCGCACGGAAGCGATCCTGATGTCCATGCCGCCGGTCGTCAAATGGCGCTACGACTGGCATCCGGAAGACGGCAGCGCGGAAGCAGCGCTGTATACCGACTTCCTCCCGCACCGCGACTGGCTGGCCGAGTGAAACGCTGCATCGCACTGCTGGGAGGCAGTTTCGATCCGGTGCACAACGGCCACGTCGCGCTTGGCAAGCAATTTGTCCAGCTGCTCAAGGCCGATGCGCTGCTGGTGATACCGGCCCTGCCCTGGCAAAAGGGCGCGCTGGTGGCGACGCCGCAGCAGCGGGTGGATATGCTGGCATTGGCCTTCCAAGGCCTGCCCTGCCCGGTCACGATCGACTGGCAGGAACTGGCGCGCGGCAGCGCCACTTATACGATCGAAACGCTGCGGGCGATCCGCGCCGACGTGGGGCCTGACGTGTCGCTGGCCTTCCTCATGGGCGCCGACCAGCTGCAGCGACTGAATACCTGGCACGAATGGCGCAACCTGTTCGACCTGGCCCACTTCTGCGTGGCGGCCAGGCCCGGCTTCGAGCTGGACGACGCCCACGTGCCGGCCGAGGTGGCAGCTGAATTCCAGCGCCGCCTGGCCACGCCGGATCAGGTCAGGAACACCCCGGCGGGCATGACCATGCTGGCGGCTGATTTAGCCGTCGACATCTCGGCCACTGCCATTCGTGCTGCATTACAACGGGGGGATGGGGCGAACTCGCTTCTGCCACCGGTAGTGCTAGACTATATTGAACAACATAATTTGTATAAGAACTAAATAATGGATATCAAAAAACTGCAATCCATCGTCGTGGACGCCCTGGAAGACGTGAAGGGCCAGGAAATCGTCCTGTTCGACACCACCGGCTTGACCAGCCTCTTCGACCGCATCGCCATCGCTTCCGGTACTTCCAACCGCCAGACCAAGGCACTGGCTGCCTCGGTGCGCGACAAGGTCAAGGAAGCCGGCGGCGACGTGATCGGCATCGAGGGTGAAGACACCGGCGAATGGGTGCTGGTGGACCTGGGCGACATGATCGTCCACATCATGCAGGCGCCGATCCGCGCTTACTACCGCCTAGAGGAAATCTGGGGCGAAAAGCCGGTGAAGCTGGGCGCCGCCAAGCGCAAGTCGACCACCGAAGGCAAGGCCGCAGCCGCCAAGGAAGCCGCGCCGAAGAAGTCCGGCCACCTGGCTGCCACCAAGGCCGCCAAAGCTGCCGAAGCCGTAATCGAGAAAAAGCCAGCGGCCAAGAAGCCAGGCACCGTGAAGGCAACCGCCGCAGCCGGCGCCGTGGCCAAGAAAGCCGCCGCCAAGAAGGCCGCGCCGAAGGTCGTCGCGCCGGAAGGCAAGAAAGTGAAGGTCGCATCCACCAAGACTGCCGAGGCATCCGCCAAGGCCGCCAAGGAGAAGAAAGCCGCCGCTGCAGCCGCAACGCCGGTCAAGACCGTGATCAAGCGCCTGAAGAAGGCTGCTGCGGCTGAGTAAGCCCAGTGCAGCTGATTATCGCTGCGGTCGGCCACAAAATGCCGGCCTGGATCGAGAATGGCTTCACCGAATACGTGAAGCGCATGCCGCCGGAACTGCGCATCGTGCTGAAGGAAATCAAGCCCGTCGAGCGTTCCGGCAGCAAGACCGCCGCCACCGCCATGGCCCTGGAAAGGGAGCGCATCGAGGCGGCCTTGCCGAAATCGGTGCGCATCATCGCCCTCGATGAACGCGGCAAGGACCTGACCAGCGTGGGCCTGTCCCAGCAGCTGGAAGCCTGGCAGCAGGATGGCCGCGATACGGCCTTCCTGATCGGCGGCGCCGACGGCCTCGATCCGGGGCTGAAAGCGAAGGCTGAAGGCATGATTCGCCTGTCCAGCCTGACCCTCCCGCATGGCATGGTGCGCGTCATGCTGGCCGAACAGTTGTATAGGGCGTGGACAATAACGCAAAACCACCCTTATCATCGTGTCTAACATTTAAGGCAAACGATGAAACTGGTCGAAAAGAAGATCTACCTGGCTTCCAAGAGTCCACGCCGGCGCGAATTGCTGCGCCAGATCGGCGTGGACTTTGAGTTGCTCTTGCTGCGCAACGACGGCCCGCGCGGGCCGGACGTCAGCGAAGATGTCCATGCCGGCGAAGAGCCGTTGGCCTATGTCGGCCGCGTGGCCCAGGAAAAGGCCGATTTCGCCTGGGACATGATCCAGCGCCGCCGCCTGATCCTGCGCCCGATCCTGGCCGCCGACACCACCGTCACCATCGACGGCGAAATCCTCGGCAAGCCGGCCAACGTGCGCGAGGCAACCGACATGCTGCACAAGCTGTCCGGCCGCACCCACCAGGTACTGACTTCGGTGGCCGTGCATTCCCAGGACTTTTCAGGCCATATCACCCAGGTCTCCGACGTCCGCTTCGGCAAGCTGACGGAGGCCGAGATCAAGACTTACTGCGCCACCACCGAGCCTTACGACAAGGCCGGGGGCTATGGCATCCAGGGCCTGGCCGCCCTGTTCGTTGAACACATCGAAGGCAGCCACTCCGGCATCATGGGCCTGCCGCTGTACGAAACGGCGCAACTGTTGCGCCAGGCAGGATTGAAACTCCCCTGATGAACGAAGATATCCTCATTAATATCACCCCCCAGGAAACCCGCGTTGCCCTCATCGTGCAGGGCGCCGTGCAGGAACTGCATATCGAGCGCACCCTGACGCGTGGCCTGGCGGGCAATGTCTATTCCGGCAAAGTGGTGCGCGTGCTGCCCGGCATGCAGTCGGCCTTCATCGACATCGGCCTGGAGCGCGCAGCCTTCCTGCACGTGGCCGATATCTGGGAAGCGCGCCCGCATGACGGCGCCCAGAACGCCACCCCGACCCCGATCGAAAAACTGCTGTTCGACGGCCAGGTGCTGACCGTGCAAGTGATCAAGGACCCGATCGGCACCAAGGGCGCACGCCTGTCGACCCAGATTTCCATCGCCGGCCGCATGCTGGTCTACCTGCCGCAGGACGGCCATATCGGCATTTCGCAGAAGATCGAAAAAGAGTCCGACCGCGAAGCCCTGCGCGCGCGCATGCAAGGCCTGCTGCCGGAAGACGAAAAAGGCGGCTACATCGTGCGCACCCAGGCGGAAGACGCTTCGGACAGCGACCTGCAGGCCGACATCGAATACCTGCGCAAGACCTGGGGCGCGATCTGCCACGGCGCGCGCACCCGCCCGCCCACTTCCCTGCTGCACCAGGACTTGAGCCTGGCGCAGCGCGTGCTGCGCGACTTCGTGCACGACGAGACGGCAACCATCCAGGTCGATTCGCGCGAAAACTTCCTGTCGCTGACGGAATTCGGCCGCGTCTATACGCCGTCGGTCCTGTCGCGCCTGCAGCACTACACCGGCGAGCGCCCGCTGTTCGACCTGTACGGCGTGGAAGAGGAAATCCACCGCGCCCTGGGCCGCCGCGTCGACTTGAAATCCGGCGGCTACCTGATCGTCGACCAGACCGAGGCCATGACGACCATCGACGTCAATACCGGCGGTTTCGTGGGCGGCCGCAATTTTGCCGACACCATCTTCAAGACCAACCTGGAAGCGGCACACGCCATCGCGCGCCAGCTGCGCCTGCGCAACCTGGGCGGCATCATCATCCTCGACTTCATCGACATGGAGAACAACGAGCACCGCAACGCCGTGCTCGCGGAACTGAAAAAGGCCCTGGCGCGCGACCGCACCAAGGTGTCGGTGTCCGGCTTCTCCGCGCTGGGACTGGTGGAGATGACGCGCAAGCGCACGCGCGAGTCGCTGGCCCATATCCTGTGCGAGCCCTGCCCTGCCTGCGAAGGCAAGGGCCAGGTCAAGACCTCGCGCACCATCTGCTACGAAATCCTGCGCGAGCTGCTGCGCGAAGCCAAGCAGTTCAACCCGCGCGAATTCCGCATCCTCGCTTCGCAGGAAGTGGTCGACCTGTTCCTGGAAGAAGAATCTCAGCACCTGGCGATGCTGGGCGACTTTATCGGCAAGAAAATTTCGCTGCAAGTCGAGACCAGCTACCATCAGGAACAATACGACGTTATCCTGATGTAGCGTCGGAAAATTTTACAGTCATTACACGGCGCGCAGCCTGGCTCCTTTAAGTAAAGGGACTCTAGGGCGGGCACATTAATTGCTTCCTATCGTTTTCGTTTTTTCAACTCAACTAACGATAACGCAATGAAAGCAAAATTCTCGTCCAAAATCGCCGCCGCCCTGACTGGCGCCGTAGTCCTTGCCGCCCTGGCCGTCCCGGCCGCCGCCGCACCGCTGGTGTATATGACCGGTGCCGGCAACCCATGGTCCGTACCCACCGGCAATGCAGGCAGCAATGACTCAGCGATGAACACCGCCTTTGGCGCCGGCAACTGGTCCAAATACAATGGCTTCACCATGGGCGCATTTGGCGCGGACACCGAGTTCATGTTTATTGACGGTTCCGACGGCAATGCCAATGCGTTTTCCAGCTTCCTGTCGTCCAACCAAGTGGCCATCCAGAACTACGTGGCCGGCGGCGGCCGCCTGTTCCTGAACGCTGCCCCTAACCAGGGCGGTACGTTTGCCATGGGCTTCGGTGTTACCCTGAACTTCCCTGAGTGGACTGGCGCCGGGCAGGCAAACGCCACTGCCGACGGCACGGCCGCCGGTCTCTTCTCCGGCATCAGCAGCAGCTACAACGGCAATTATTTCTCGCACGCCTCGGTTTCCGGCGCTGGCCTGACCAGCTTCATGAACAACCAGAACGGCAAATCCGTTTTCGCTGGCATGGAATTTGGCAACGGCTATGCCGCATTCGGCGGCATGACCCTGCCGTATTTCCACACGCCGAACGGTGACGCCTATGCGCTGCGCGCCCACATGCTGGAATTCGTGGCCGAACAAGGCTCCGGAGCGGCTGACGTGCCGGAACCGGCTTCCATCTTCCTGTTCGGGGTCGGCCTGCTGGGCGCCGCGGGCGTCTCGCGCCGCAAACGCAAACAGTAAGCCCCTGTAGCAATGCGGCACTGGCGCTGGCCAGTGCCTGCGTTTTAGGGTTACTATCGTGAAACAATAGGCAGTAACAAACTGCCGCCTTCCTGGGAGGAGATCACGATGAAGAACCTGAAAATCGGGGCGCGTCTTGGTTTGGCTTTCGCCGTTGTCCTGCTGCTGCTTGCTGCAATGACGGTGGTCGGCATCATGCGCCTGCAAAGCGCCAGCGAAAAGACCGAAGCCCTGGTAGCAGAGAATGTCCGCAACGAGCGGCTGGTCGCCGAATGGCAAAAGGTCGTTGAAGTCAACGCTGCCCGCACCACAGCGGCGTATATGGTGTCCGAGCAGGAGCAGCAAAAATCCATCGAAGCGCAAATGAAGGCCGCCTCCGGCCGTGCCACCGAAATCCAGGACTTGCTGGCCAAGCTCCTGACCAATCCCGCTTCCAAAACCGCCTACGAAAAAGTCCTGGCCAGCCGCAAGGCCTATGTCGACCAGCGCAAGGCGGTCTACAAGGCGAAGGCGGACGGCGACATGGAGACCGCGCAACGCCTGTTTGTCGACATGGAAGCCCGCCGCGTGACCTACCTCGGCGCCCTGGATGAAGTGACGGAAGCCGAACATCGAAACCTTGATGCGCTGGCCGATGAGATCCAGGCCAGCAACCACAGTGGCCGCAACCTGCTGGTCACGCTGGGCATCGCGGCTGTGGCGCTGGGCGTAGGTTTCGCGTGGCTGACCACCCGCTCCATCGTCAAACCGCTCAGCGAGGCCGTGCAAATAGCGCAAACGGTGGCGGACGGGGATTTGAGCCGCCGCATCGAAGCGCACGGCGAAGACGAGGCGGGCCAGTTGCTGAAAGCCCTGAAGTCGATGAACGACAGCCTGGCCGGCATCGTCAACGAAGTGCGGCACGGCACCGAGAGCATCGCCACCGCTTCGCAGCAGATCGCCTCCGGCAACCACGACCTGTCGGCGCGCACCGAACACCAGGCCAGCACGCTGGAGCAAACCGCATCGTCGATGGAGGAACTGACTTCCGCCGTGCGCACCAATGCCGACAATGCGCGCACGGCGCGCGAGCTGGCGGCCACCGCTTCCGACGTGGCGACGCGCGGCGGCAGCGTGGTGAGCGAAGTGGTTCACACCATGGGCTCGATCAATGCGGCTTCGACCAAGATCGTGGACATCATCGGGGTTATCGACGGCATCGCTTTCCAGACCAATATCCTGGCCCTGAATGCTGCGGTCGAAGCGGCGCGCGCCGGCGAACAGGGGCGCGGCTTTGCCGTGGTGGCAAGCGAGGTGCGCAGCCTGGCGCAACGCAGCGCGCAGGCTGCCGGCGAGATCAAGGAGTTGATCAACAATACGGTGCAGCAGGTGCAGGCCGGCAGCGAGCTGGTGAACCAGGCCGGCAGCACCATGGACGAAGTGGTGGCAAGCATCCAGCGCGTCACATCCATCATGTCGGAGATCGCCTCCGCCAGCAGCGAGCAAACCGTCGGCATCGAGCAGGTCAACCAGGCGATCGTGCAGCTTGATAATGTGACGCAGCAGAATGCCGCGCTGGTGGAACAGGCGGCGGCTGCGGCCAGCGCCATGCAGGACCAGGCCGGGCGCCTGACCGGACAGGTCGGCCGCTTCAAGCTGGCGTGATTACTTCTCGACCGCCGGCGGCGATGCGCTGATGGCGCCGACGCTGAAATAGCCGTTGAAGGCGCGGTCCTTGCCGGTGAACCTGATGCGCTTGGCCGGGGTCGTGCCGCCCGGCTCGTTCCCCGACGCCGGGACCACTTCGCAATACGGCGCGCAGGCCCAGGCCTCCCCGCCCGTGAAGCGCGCGTTGAGGCTGATGACGTCTTTCAGCTTCGCTTTCACGTACTGGCCGTATGGCTGCACGCCATCGCTTTTCGACGGGACCAGGCGCGCATGGGAATTCCCGACCAGGACCAGGTTGTAGCCATCGGCCATCCTGTGCTTCAGGAAGTTTTCGGCCATGCCGGCATCCCCTCCGGCCCCATTGAATTCGGCCGCAAATCCGACGACGTCCACGCCCTTCAAGGCCCGATGCAGCTCCAGGATGGACTGGCTGGTACGGCCGTCATGACGCAGCCAGCGTGGCGATGACAGGAGGGCCGCTTCGTCGATCTCGCCGCGCAGGTACTTCGCCGTGTGTTCGGTGTCCGACGCGTCGAATTCCAGGAACACCCTGACCTGCTCGCCGTGGTCGATGAAATCACGCACACAGGCCGAGAAAAACGCAGGAATCTCCCTGGTGCCGTGCATCTCCCCGAAAATGATAGTGCCTGATTGCGGCAGGCGCGCCTTGAGCGCTGCATGGCAGCTTGCCTGGGCGCCTGGCATGGCAAGCAACAGTGTGGCAAGCATCCCTGGCAGAACGAGTTTCTTCATTGAGTTGACTCCTGTAGTTTTCAAAGCGACCTTGTGCTGCCGGGATTGCAGGCCAGCGAGCGCCGGTTCATCCTTCATTCTTGCCTTCTGCCCGGGTGAACACGATGCGGGCATACTTTCCGACCTGCGCCACAGGTCGTTGAGACAGCCAGTCCTTCGGAATTCCGGCATCCAGCGTTTGCAATAGCCAAGGCACGCGGCGCGCCAGTTCTCCGGCTTCCTGTTGCAGGCGCTTGCGAGGCGAGAACGAAAACCACTGGTAGCCAAAGTTGCAGTCATAGTTCTTCTTACCGCCTTTGCATAGCATGAACGTGAACGGTCCTTCGACGACATTTGCGTCAAGGCGAGGTATGGGCGTTACTCCATGGCGATAGCAAAGCTCGGGCAACATGGAAAAATACACGCCGAGGAAATGGGGATCGTTTGCGGGAAACTGGATTTCCACCGTTGGCCACAACGCGCCGTAGCGCCGCTGCAAGGCGATGGTGCTGGCGCCGACTGATTGGGGGTTGTTTCCGGCATAGTCGTCATGGCGGCGATATCCCGCAGCCTCGAATAATGGCACGACCTCTTCCAGGACAAGCTGGATAAAGTAAGCGTTCGAAGGCGACTGGCGTGCGCGCCAGCGGTCAAACCTTTGCACCAGTCCTTTTCGCACCGAGGCCACCCCGTTCCACATAAGTGGGCCCGAGTATAGCGTTAATGTTTGTACAAGATGCTATCGAAAAATCACCCCGAGGGCGTTGGCCAGCGCCTGCGGTTGTTCGAGGGGGATCAAGTGGCCGGAGTTGGGCACGATCGCCAGGCGCGCACCGGGGATGCCGTCGGCCAGCTCGCGCGCTTCTTGCGGGCTGCGCAGCTGGTCTTCCGCGGCCGCTACCACCAGCGTTGGGCACCCGATGCCGGACAGCCGGCTCGTGTCCGCGTCGCGCACAATCAGGGACTGGCGCACGAAGACTTCGCGGCCGAGGCGTTCCCCCATGGCGCGCACCTGGGCTACAAGCGTTTCGTTGGCAGCATTCTCCGGGTGCAGCGATTGCGCGATGGCGGCGCGGCCCAAGCCGCGGAAGGCGCCAAGCGGCGTCGCGCGCGCAGCCTTGCTGCGCTGTTCGACTTGCAGCGGCAGGTCGGCGCGGCTGGAGGTGGCGACCAGCGCCAGCGACTGCACGCGGCCCGGTGCGATCCGCACGATTTCACGCGCAACATAGCCGCCCATTGAAAAGCCCAGCAAGCTGAATTGCGGCGGGCAGCGGGACAGGATAGCCTGCGCCATGGCGGCGATGGAATCGCCTTCGGCCAGGCTGGCGAAATGCAGTGGGAGTTCAGGCGGCAGGAACGGCAGCATGCCGTCCCATAAGGCGTCGTCCAGCATATAGCCGGGAATCAGGACCAGCGGTGTCATGCCGCGAGTCTATCACGCGCGGCACGGCACCGTTGGCAGGCTCAATGGCCCATCATCTCATTCCATTGCGGCAGCAGCACAATGCTGTTGGGATTGAGGCCGGCGTTCTTCAGCGTGTCCATGCTGGCGACGACGGTGCCGGACTGCAGGTCGATCACGGTGACCGAACCGTCGCTCATGCCCGGCAGGTTGAGCAAGGCATTCTGCACGAAGGCGTATTTGCCGTCCTTGGTAAAGGCCACATGGTGGGCGCCTTCCGCAGCCGGGATGGACTTGAGCAGCCTGGGTTCTCCCGCCTTGGCTGAAATATCAAAGACGTGCAACTGCCCGGGCTTGGCGCTGGTGATATACATGCGCGTGGCAGCCTTGTTGAAGTAGAGCTCAAGCGGCACGCCAGCCTTGGCCTCGGCGAAGTCGTACACCTGCGCCACGTCGAAATCCTTCTTGTCCTTGTTCCAGCTTGCCGTCCACAGCGTGCCGCCGTACATATTGGTGATGTAGGCCACGGCGGGCTTTGCGTTCGGCACGAACAGGATTTCCACCGGCGCCTCGCCGGCAGGCGAAGCCTTCTTCGACACCTTGTAAGTGCCCAGCACCTTGCCGGTGCTGGCCTCAACCGCGCTGATCACCTCCCCTGCATCGCCCAGGTCGGACGCGCGCACGGTCGACGTGAGCAGGATGCGGTCGGCCGCGCCGGAAACGGCCAGGCCATGCGGATACGGCGCCGCCACCTTGATGGTCGACAGCACCTTGTCGCTGTGGGCGTCGCCCACCACCATGGCCTGGCTGCCCATGCAGCTCACATACCAGCGCTTATGGTCGGGCGAGAAGGCGATATCCTCGCCCACGCTGCAGTCGGGGATGCTGATGGTGGTCATGGCATAGTCCTTCGACTTCATGTCCATCACGCGCAGCTCGGTCTTGCCCAGCGCCGTGATGTAGGCCTTGCTCATGTCGGGGTTGTAGAAAATATGGTGCGCCACCAGGTCGGCCGGCAGCGGAATGTCCTTGACGATCTTGCCGAAGGTCCCGGATTTGGGGTCGACATCGACAATCGCGATGCCTTCCTTGCGTGCCGCCGGCGCCACAGGATTCTTGAGCGCTTTGAGCGACTCGGCGGACTTGCTTTCATAGTTTATCATCGCCAGGATTTCGGCGCTGGCCAGGGCTGGGATGCCCAGGGCGACCGCGAGGGGAAGCAGGAAACGGATACGCATGGTCCACTCCTTCTTGTGCAGGGTCAGTCGTTGAATATTACGCCTGCCGGAGTAGAATCTCCATATGCGCCTGCCCCGCCAATACTGGCTGTTTGCAACGCTAACGCTGTTGGCAGGGGCGCCTGTGTGGTCCGCGCAACAAAGTGCCAGCTTCGAAGTCAGGCAGCAGCGCATTGCCAGTCCGGCACCCACGGTGCGCGTGCCGCAGGGCGACACGCTGGTGCTCGAATTGCGCAGCGACACGGCGCTGGACCTGCACCTGCATGGCTATGACCGGATGTTGTCGCTCAAGCCGGGCGTCCCGGGACGCCTGCAACTGCAGGCACAAGCCGCTGGCCGCTTCCCTCTTGCGGCGCATGGCAAGGGGCGTCACCACGCGCCGGCGCTGCTTTACGTGGAAGTCATTCCCCGATGAAGCGCTGGCTGCTGGCAGCCATTCCCCTGCCCGTGCTGGCGCATGGCTTCGGCCAGCGCTTTGACCTGCCGCTGCCCTTGTGGATGTTCATGGCCGGCGCCGGGGCCACCGTCGCTGTCACCTTCCTCTTGCTGGCGCGCCAGCGCAATATGCAGCCGCGCCCGGCCGGGCAGGCTTTCACCTTGCTGCAACAAGTCCCGCTGGCTGGCTGGCTGGCGGCCAGCCTGCGGCTGGCGGTGCTGGCGCTGTACCTGCTCGTGCTGTGCGCCGGCTTTGCCGGCACGCAGAACCCCTTCAAGAATATCGCCCCGGCCATGGTGTGGGCCATCTGGTGGGTCGGCATGGCCTTCGTATCGGCGCTGCTGGGCGACCTGTGGGCGCTGGTCAACCCGCTCGATACCATTTACCGCTGGACGCTGGGCGAGCGCCCCGGCAAGCTGCCCTGGCCGCAGTGGGCTGGCGTCTGGCCCGCCGCGATCCTGTTCTTCGCCTTCGTGAACATGGAGTTGAACTGGGAAGGCAGCGAGCGTCCTGCCAGCCTGGCCGCCGCCATGCTGGCCTATTCCGGCCTGTCCTGGCTGGGCATGTTCCTGTTCGGGCGCAGCACTTGGCTGGCGCATGGCGAAGTATTTGCCGTGGTGTTCGGCCTGCTGGCGCGCTTTGCGCCCAACCAGGTGCGGGACGGCCGCTGGCAATTGCGGCCTTTTGGCGCCGGCTTGCTGGTGGAAGCGCCGCTGGGATGGTCGCACATCGTGCTGGTGATGCTGATGCTCGCTTCCGTCAGTTTCGACGGCCTGCTGGAGACCCAGCCGTGGCTGGACCTGCAGGCCGCACTGGCCTGGCCGCCCGCCGTGCTGCGCGCCGGGGCGTTGTGCGTCCTGCCGGCGCTGTTCCTGCTGGCCTACCTGGCGGTATGCCGGGCAATCGCCTGGTGCGGCGGCGGCGCTTCGCTGGCGGCAACCGCCGGCTGGTATGTGCTGACACTGGTGCCGATCGCGATCGCCTACCACTTCGCCCATTACCTGTCCTTCCTGGCGATGGCTGGGCAATACCTGATTCCCCTGGCTTCCGACCCGCTTAACCTGGGATGGGACCTGTTTGGCACACGCTTCTATTTCATCCGCCTGGGCGTGGTCGATGCACGCATGGTCTGGTATGTCTCGCTGTTTGCCATCGTGGCGGGACATGTGGCGGCCGTGTGGCTGGGACACCAGACCGCCCTGCGCCAGTTTGGCGCGCGCGCCACGCGCAGCCAGCTGCCAATGCTGGCGCTGATGGTGGCTTACACCCTGCTAAGCCTGTGGATCATCGCCCAGCCGATCGTCAACGGTTGAGCATTGGCTCCAGCGTCTGCCACACCTGGCCGGCACTGATGCCACGCATGCAGTTCTGGTGGCCGAGCGGGCATTCGCGCTGGCGGCACGGCGAGCATTCCAGGCGCAGCGAGATCGAGGCTGCCAGGTCGGAGAATGGCGGCGCATGATCGGGATTGGTCGGCCCGTAAATGGCAATGACCGGCCGGTTCAGTGCGGAAGCGACGTGCAGCAAACCGGAATCGTTGCTGACTACCGCCGCCGAGCGGGCGATCAGGGCCACCGCATCGGACAGGCTGGTCTTGCCCGCCAGGCTGGCCAGGCCAGCCGGCGCGCCGGCGGCGGCAATCACCTCATCGCAGGTTGGGCCATCCTTGGGCGAGCCAAGCAGGGCAACCTGGGCTTGCGGGTCGCGCGCCAGGATATGCTGTGCCAACTGGCCGAAATGGGCCGGCGGCCAGCGCTTCGCGCCGCCGAATTCGGCCCCCGGTGCAAAGACCACCAGCGGGCGCGCCGGGTCCAGGCCAACCTTGGCGCAAGCCGCCGCGACCTGTTCGCCGCTGGCGGCCATGCGCGGCTTGGGCAGGCTGCTGCGCAGCGGCGCCCCCGGCGCATCGGCCAGCGCGGCATAAAACGGCACCATCGGCCGCGGCGGCGTGTCGTCGTGATGCATGACGTTGATTAAGCCATAACGGCTCTCGCCCTTGTAGCCGACGCGGCGCGGTATGCCGGCCAGCCACGGGATCAGGGCGAATTTCAGGGTATTCGGCAGGATGTAGGCGTCGGCGTAGCCGCGCTGGCGCAGCAGGCGCGCATAACGCCAGCGCTCTTTCAACTGCAGCGCGCCGTGGCGGAACGGGGTTTCCAGCACGTCGGCCACTTCCGCCATCTGGCGCCAGACCGGCGATACTGCCGGCGGCGCCAGCACGTCGATCGGGCGCTCCGGGTGGGCGGCCTTCAGGAGCTGCAGCAGCGGCTGCGCCATCACGGCGTCGCCAATCCAGTTGGGAGAAATGACCAGGGTCCTCACTGAAGTCCCCCCTGTGCGGCCCATCCGCTGCCGGGGATCCTGCGCTGGTATACTGGCAGATTGGCGCCCGCCGGCAGGAATGAACCGTTTCTTATTAATTTTTTAGCATCCATGCGACAAGCTTCAACCATCTCGTTAATTATCACCACATACAATCGTCCGGACGCCCTGACGGCCGTGGTGGAGGCGTGTTTTGCGCAGGACGATCAAAACTTCGAGATCATTATCGCCGATGACGGATCGACCAACAACACGCGGGAAACCGTAGCGGCCCTGCAGGCGCGCTCCCCGGTGCCGATGAAGCATGTGTGGCAGGAGGATATCGGCTTCCGCGCTGCGCGCGCGCGCAACCTGGGCACGCTGGCGGCGCAGGGGGAATACATCATCTTCATCGATGGCGACTGCGTGCCGCAGAAGGACTTTGTCGCCAACCACCGCCGCCTGTCGAAACGCGGCTACGTGGTGACGGGCAGCCGCGTGCTGCTTAGCGAAGCCTATACGCGCCGCCTGCTGGAGCGGCACCTCGACATCCAGGACCTGGGCGCGCTGGAAAAGCTCAAGCTTTACCTGAGCGGCAGCGCCAATAAATTCCTGCAGACGATGCTGACCATGCCGGACCTGGGCCGGGAGAGCAAGCGCTTTACCTGGCGCCGCATCAAGAGCTGCAATATGGCGGTCTGGCGCAGCGACCTGGACCTGGTGAACGGCTTCGACGAGAGCTTTACCGGCTGGGGCCATGAGGATTCCGACCTGGTGCTGCGCCTGTTCAACGCCGGCGTCATGCGCAAGAGCGGCGCCTTCGCCACGGAGGTGTACCACCTGTGGCACCGGGAGGCGAAGCGCGACCAGGAATCGAGCAACCGTTCGGTGGTGCTGCAACGGGCCAAGGACAAGACTACGCAAGCCGTGGCCGGCCTGCGCGAGCTGAGCGCGAGCGCCGCTTAATCGCGCAGCGCGACGCGCACCAGGTCAGCCACGTTATCCACGCCCAGCTTGGCCATCAGGCGCGCCTTGTGCACTTCCACCGTGCGCACGCTGATATTCAGCTGGGGCGCAATTTCGCGGTTGTGGCGTCCCATCACGACCAGTTCGAACACCTCGCGCTCGCGCGGGGTCAGCTCGGCCAGAAGCTGGTCGCGCTGCTGGCGGCGGTCCTGGTCCTGGCGCTGGCGCAGCTGCATCGAGAACGCCTCCTCAATGGCGGCAATCAGCTTGTCGTCGTCGAACGGCTTTTCCAGGAAATCGACGGCGCGCGCCTTGAAGGCTTCGCGCGCCGAACTGACGTCGCCGTGGCCGGTCACGATAATCACCGGCAGCAGGCAGTTCATCTCGCTTAGCTTGCGCTGCAAGGTCAGCCCGTCCATGCCGGACATGCGGATATCGGCCACCAGGCAGCCTGCCCATTCGGGTAGCCAGGCCTGCAGGAAGGCTTCGGCACTGGCGAAAACGGCGGTGCGGTAACCG
Organism: uncultured Duganella sp.; assembly: GCA_946482635.1. Next base: position 2,263 of record CAMLSG010000103.1, on the reverse strand, counting down.
CGCACGCCCAGCAGCAGGCCAAGGGCGTCGCGCAGCGAGGGATCATCGTCGACGATGAAAACGGTAAGGTTTGACAAGGCTATTCTCCAGAATCCAGCGCCGGCAGTATAAATCGAAAGACGCCGTGATCGCCAACTTCCGCCCATAAAGTTCCGCCGTGGGCCTCCACAATGGCGCGGCTCAGCACCAGTCCCAGGCCCATGCCGCTGGCTTTGGTCGATACGAAGGGCTCGAACAGGCGGCTGGCCGCTTGCTGCGTCAGGCCATCTCCGCTGTCTTCCACCGTAAAGCGCAGCTTGCCGCCGATATTTTCCGCCGCAAGCCGGATACTGCGCTGGCCTGCGGGGCGCATGCGCACCGCATCCAGCGCATTGGCCAGCAGGTTGCGCAGCACCAGTTCCACCTGCAGGCGGTCGACCTGTACAGACAGGGACGGCGCTTCGGCGACCGTCACGTCCACCCCGTGTTCGGCAAACTGCGGGCGGAATTGCTGCACGATGCCGGCCTGCAGGGTTGCCGCGCCGACCGTCTCAAGCTGCATGGCGCCGGTGCGGAAGAAGTCGCGCAGCCGGCGCACCACTTCCGCCGCCCGCGCCGACTCATTGATCATCTGCCCGATCGCATTTTTCAGCAATTCGCCCGCCTCGCCGCGCGCCAGCAGGTGCTCGCAAGCCTTGCCGTACACGGCCAGCGCCGTCATCGGCTGGTTCAGCTCATGCGCCAGCGCTGCCGCCATTTCCCCCGCAGCCGCCAGCCGCAGGGTCTGCTTCAATTCCTCCGCCACCTGGCGCCGCTCGTCGACCACGATGCCGATGAAGAATCCCACCAGCGCCAGCACCGCGTCGAGCATCTGCAGCTCCGACACGGTGATATTGTCGGCGCTATTGAGCCTGACCAAGGCCACGATCGCGAGCTGCAGCACGAATACCACCAGCGCGGCGCCATGCACGCCCTGGCGCGAAGCGGCCCAGATCAGCGGCAGGAACAGGAAATAGAAGTGCTTGAATTCGGAGGTGACGATATAGCCGAATACCGCCCACAGCACAAAGATCGCCAGCGCCAGGTAGCCCAGCGTCTCGGGCTTCCAGGTGGCCTCGCGCAGGCGCGCCCTGTCTTGCGGATTGGCCAATTTCCACAGCAGCGGCATGCTGACCACCACCCCCACCATATCGCCGAAGCCGAAACGCCACGCGGCGCGCAGCCAGTCGTCCCACGGCACCAGCCCAAGCCAGGCCAGCAGGCTGATATGGCCGACCGCATTCAGCATGGTGCCGGCGGAAACGATGGCCAGCCAGCGGTAGAAGCTCGCGCGCGAGCCGAAGATGTTGCCTCCGCCAAGCGACCGGCGCAGGATTTCGCCCAGCACGCCATAACCGCACGTCAGCCATGCAGCCGTGAGCACGGTGCCGGCCAGCCCGCCCGGCATGCCGCGCACCAGCACATCGCCCGCCACCAGCGCAGCAAACCACGGCAGCGCCGCGCGCCGCCCATACGCCAGCCAGAACACCAGGCCCAGGGCGGTATCCGGATTCCAGGGCGTGATGTTCAGGCCATGCAGCGGCTCGACATACGTGATCCAGTCGAACAGCAGGTAGGCAACAAGGAATCCGGTGGCCGGCAGCAAAAACGGAAAACGCATAAGAAGAAGTTCGCGGGCTTCACGGGAACGTCGGGGGGCTAACTATATCATTGAACCCCGGGCCAGCCTTTTGTTGATCCAGTTCAACTTTACTGCATGGCGTGCACCAGGCCGGCAATCTTTGCGTGGCCACGGCCATGCAAGCGGAGTAGAATCAAAGCGTTACGCCAGCCTGTGCGTAGGACTAGTTGAAGGGAGATGAAGATGCGCCTGGATATCTATCGTCGTGCCGAACATGACGGCATTTTTTCCTACCTCGCCGTGCCAGAGGGCAAACCCATCCCACAGGAAGCCATCAACACCGACTGGCTGCCAGCCGAGCAATCGCTGGAAGTCGATGATGATGTGCAAGTCCTGCCCGACTACCACATCGACCGGCTGACCCAGCAGATGGGCAGCAAAGGCTACGCCATCACCGGACTCAAAGACATGTAAGTTGAAAGTCGGGGTCAGGTCTGGCAACCGGACATTCAGCTCCTCGAGAAGCCAGACCTGGCACCGACTTTCAATCGCCGAACAGTTTGTCGAGGCCGGCGGGACGCGTTCCCGCCTGCGGCTTGGCGCGTCCTTTGCGGCCGCTGTATTCTTCCTCGATGTTGTCGCGGTAGAAGCTCCACGCGCTGC
>CAMLSG010000102.1 GCA_946482635.1 uncultured Duganella sp. | reverse complement strand
GGGCTTGCGCGAAGCTGGATTGGCGCCAGTGACCGAGGGTGCAATGATCGTGGTGTTGACATTCGCCATCAGTTTTGGAGTCTTCGAAATGGTACGCCGCGTACCTTTTCTGCAGCCGTTATTTGGTCTGGCAAAGACCCCGGCAACGACAGCAGAGGCGCCTCTCAGCGTTAAGCTGTCCGCCAATTCGTCTACCTTTCGGGAAACTTGAACTATCGCGCTACGCTACAATCAACAATTAGAGGCCGTTCGGGCACCGACCAACCAGGTACGCCCGTCCGGTTTGCAAGGAATCCTACGTTTAGCTGATCGGTGCGACACCGTACGGACACGACAATACAGTCCGTACTATTCTGAAATCATCGTGGCGGCGAATTCGAGTGCTGGCCACGACCCCGCTTTGAAAGGGGACCTCATGCGCAAATTAATCATCATGCTTGCGATGGCGGCGTTCAGCTTTATGCCGACCCTCGCACCGGCCAGCGTCAGCATAGCCATTCACGTAGTCCAGTATCCCACCTTACAGCGGATTCCCGGCTACCCAGTGTATTACGCACCACGCCTCCATGCGAACTACTTCTTCTACGATGGCCTCTATTGGGTCTACGTAGACGATGCATGGTATGTCAGCCCCTGGTTCGACGGCCCATGGGATCTTGTCGCCTTCGACAGCGTGCCGCTCTTTATCCTGCGCATCCCTGTCCGCTATTACCTCTATCCGCCCGTAATGTTCAGCGGTTGGGCGCGAAATGCTCCACCGCGCTGGGACCGTGTCTGGGGACCGGACTGGGCGCATCGACATCCCAATTGGCAGCGATGGAATCGCGCCGCAACCCCGGCGCCAGCCCCTCTGCCAAGGTATCAGCAACGCTTCACACGGGACAACTATCCAACTGACGTACAGCGGCGCGAACTCGCCCAGCAGCACTACCGTTATAAGCCGCATGACTCGCAGGCTCGCGAGACGTGGCAGGCACATATGGGTAATGCCTCCCACCAGGACTACAAGCCGTCAAGCCCACTACGGCAGTCTCGGGCCCAGACTCAATCCCGTCCCTCGGACGCACCGGACAAAGACATGCGTCCGACCTCGCGCGAGCATGCAAATCGGGACCGGCCTCCACCGCATCGAGAAGCTCCCGTGGCCCGATATGAACGCCCACCTATGCGGCCCGAAGCGCCAACCGATGATGCAGTCATGCACCGCGGCCAAGCCGACGCACGCGCATTTTCCCGCAACGCGGAGCCTAAGCACGAAGGGCGGCCAGAAAAGCACGACAGGCCCGATAAGGAAGAAGGCCACGGTAATGGCAAACGTCATTAGTTCAGCTTTGACTCTGCTATGTGGGTGTGTGCAATGCCACCGTTTCGCTTCGCCGGTATGCCCGAAGCGCTGCTGGAACTGCACTCAGCGGTAGGCCCGCATGAATGACGATCAGCCACCATAGGCTATGCGTCCAAGCATAGGCGATTGTGAAGACAAACGCAGATATGATCGAGGCAGTTAGCTGTTTCGGGGACTTATAACCATGCGCGACCCCATATGCAAGGGCAGAGATGGCAATGGCTATGGGCAAGCCAGTGCTGGGCGTTAGCAATAGCAGGATGAAACCACGGTAGAGGATTTCCCATCCTGCGGTCATGAATGACATGCTGAGCGCAAAGGCCAAGGCTTCACCGCCAGTCCGAGGCCAAGGGAAATCTGCATCAAGCAGTTTGCGTTCGTTCTCTGCGCGACGTTCGGGCGTGTAGCGCCGCTCGATGACGTTGCCGGCCAAGGCAAGCCCGCCCAGCAGCAGTACAGCAAAGCCCAGTCCCCAAGCCCCCGCGCTGGACAGCGGAATATCAAATCCGACCTCTCTGGCGGAGTAGCCTGCTTGCCAAGAGCCAAGCCAAAATATCGCCAGCATTACCATTACCTGCCAGCTCATGGACCAGTAACGAAGAAATGGAGTACGGGATCCCTTGTTACTCTTCGGGCGCAGGCTGCGCCACATATTAAGCGCGGGTGCGGCAAGCAACAGATAAGCTGCAAGCAAATAATTCAGCATAAAGGGATGAGAAACGAAAGTGACCTACTGGTTCGGCCCACGCTCAGATAACAACTGAGCAATGGGGCATACGTGGAGCATAGCATCGGCGCAGGTACTGAAAAGTCATCAATTCCCACGGTGGGATCCGTCCGCTCCTGGCCAGATACCGCCCTCAGCAAAGAAAACAGACTGCAGCCTACCTGCACTTGAACTGACGCCGGATCTTCTCAAGATCACCTGGCTTGAGCTTTTCCTGGGTTTGCTTATCCAAATAGTTTTCTTCCTCGCGAACCAGCACGAACGTACCATCAAGCTGTTCGCGCCACGCCAAGAATCCGCAATGGAGGTCGATTTCAGCAAACTTGCTGGTGAAGTCCACAGCCGCGTATAAGTCCGGCTCAACTTGGGGAGGATTGCGATACCACGTGATTTTGGAAATCATGCGCAGCTCGACAGCGCCTGCCTTGATGTTGAATGCCGTCGCTTTCTCCTTTCATGTCTCGAAAGATATGCTCTGTTTCAAGCTCCCCGCCATCAGGTCGTACGCTCCGGTGTAACGGCCCTGATCCATCGCCTCGAAATACAGGCGCGTCTGCTGCTCGATCCGATGGACCTGATCTGGCGTTACCGTTCGCGGTGCTGGAAGGGTTTGAGCACGCGACGCCCCCTCCGATGGAACGACACCGCATACAACATCCTGCCGCAGCATCAGCACGATGGGCTTAGCTTTGCGTCCGGCGACGGTCTCTGTCAGTTCGAACGCGTATTTGCCGAAGGATGCGCGTCGGGATGCACACAATTCGGCGGCCTTGGCCATCAGCTCCTCTTGCCCAGCCGGTACAGTACTGCTGCGATAGCTCTTTAGGAACAACTGAAACCCGTTGTCGCTCGGTAGCTGGACATTGATCTCTGATGGCTCAGCCGCGTGACTTTCGCTTATCTCCGCGAGAACGGCCTGCGGCACGATTGTGGCCAACAATATCAAGGCGATTTTGCAATTCGCATACTTAAGCGATCTTAAAGTCTTTATGTATTGCATGACAGCGCAAGAGCGAAAGATACTGCTCGTCACTTTCGTCAAAGAGAGACTGGTATCGATGGGGACGCCGTCGATATCCGCAATTCCCGCCCGTGGCCCGTCGTATCATTCATTCTCAACGTACACCCTTGCGAACGGGCCGAAATCGGCCATAAAATCCTCCACGTAATGCGTCTGGCAGTTGCTCTTGGCCGAACCCGGTAATTTAGTACTTCAGCTCATCCGGAGCTGTGCTATCCATGCCTTTGGAAAGAAGCGTCGTACACTCCTTGTCAAGTTCAGCATCAGACATTGATCCCGCGATCTTTCTGAACTCTTGAAGTACCTTTTGAAACTCCGGTTTCTGACCCAACCGCTCATACTCTCCCGAATGTCCCTTAAAGAAGGCCGCTACTGCCTTCTCATAGTATTTTGCATTTTGTGGCTGTCGTTCAGTGCATACCTGCGAAAAGCCTACGACCAGAGCTGCGAACGGATTGGTCCCACAATCTTTTTCATTAAGCGGGCACCGGCTTAGTGCGTACGAATCGTGCACTGCTATCAGTGTGATCCCGATCGCGACAAACTTAATCTTCATATTCCAATTCCCGCGGCAGCTGTTGGCCGTTCGCGTCATTTAGTGTGATAGACCTCGATGATGCGCCAGTCTTTGTTGATATTGCTGCAGTGGCTACACCACCACCCAGCCACCTGGCACACTCCCGGTAACAGTCCATAAACCGCTTTTCAGCGTAGCGTTATATGGCATTTCCGACGGAATTTTTTTCTCCCCATATATGGGATTCCAGACCGCAACCGCAATCGAAATGGCTGTCGCCGCATCGGGCACCATCCCTTCATTAGGTTGGAAGGCAGAAGTATTCTCGGACACTTTTAGCGCTTTTGACCCTGCCGTGACAGCGAAGGCAAAGGTCGACACCTTCAGTGCCGCAAGCATCAAAAGAATGCAGTTTATCATCTTGCCGAAATGCAAATGCACAAATTCGAAATAGCTCAGCCAAGTGGCTTGCGAAAGTGAATATTCCGCAATGGTTTGATCGACTTTCGGCGGCAACGGCATTGCCAGCCGATTGGAGATCGTCAATTCAATGGAAAATCGTCCCTAGCTTCTGCTGGAGGGACAACAGATCTTAAGCAGATTCGTGTCTTCGCTCGGTGCCCGTAGTCGGACTGCCGTTTGTTACTGCGGCGATCAATTCAGGACTTTGCGCGACCGCTTTGCACGGTACATCTCGGCATCTGCTATCGCGAGGGCTTCCTCCAGGTCGATGCCGGGTTTGCGCATGGCCATGCCGATCGAAGCCCTGACGTCGTAGCCGGCCAGCGTTTCCTGCACCCGCAGCAGCATGGCTTGTGCATCGAAGTAGTCGCATTCAACCATCAGCATCGCGAACTCATCGCCGCCCATGCGTGCCACAACGTCGGAGCCACGCGTAACTTCTTTCAGTGCCTTGCTACAACGAATCAACAGCGCATCGCCGGAAGCGTAGCCCTGGGTATCGTTATAAAACTTAAGGTCGTCCAAATCGATTGAGACCACGCAGGCTGGGTGACCATAGCGGCGGCAGCGTTCTTCCTCGCGCACCATCAGCATGTCCCAGCCGCGTCGGTTGTACAGGCCGGTCAATTCGTCGCGCGTGATGTCGACATCCATGCGCTCAGCCTTGCGCACGTTCTCGGCATTGGCCAGCTCGGCTTCCAGCAAGCCGCCCAGCAGCTCGCCCATCAGCACCACCATATCTTTGTCTTCGCGGATGCGCTCCGGTTGCGGCTCGGGGTCGATGGCGCACAGGGTGCCGAACAGGGTGCCGTCGGCACGCCGCAGCGGCACACCTACATAGGCGCCCACGGTGATCTTTTCGGTAATTGGGGATTTGGCATAGGCCGGTTCGCTCGCCACGTCGGGAGCGATGTGTGGGCCCTGGCCTTCAACCATGCGGGAGCACAGGGTTTCCGCCCAGCTGTAAACCTGGCCTGCCTTGACGCCATAGCCATGGTCGTCGGCAAATAACACGATCCAGTCTTTCCCGTCAGTACGGGTGACCATCCACAATTTGAAGCCCAGGCGCTGCCGAAGGAATTGCATGGTGGCCTTGGAAGCGGCCGCAAAATCGTTCATCATTGCTTGCCTCATCAATAGCTGGTTCCGGCTTGGAGTCGAAATGTCATTATGCACCGGTCGGAGTAGACTTGACAGCGCTAATTCACCTGGAGACTGCCGCGATGACACGCCTGACCGCCAAAGACTTTGACCCCGAAGTACTCAAGCTGTTCGACAAATACGTTCATGGCCAGTTGAGCCGCCGTGAGTTCATTGCCGCTGCCGGCGCCGGCCTTCTGGCAACCCTGTCGCCGAGCTTTGCAGCCCCGCTGGTGCCGGCCGACGACAAGCGTCTCAAGGCCGGCTATGCGGAGTATCCGTCGCCGCAGGGCTACGGCAAGCTGCGCGGCTACCTGGTGCAGCCGGCTGCCGCCAAAGCCAAGCTGCCGGCGGTCCTGGTGGTGCACGAGAACCGCGGCCTGAATCCGCACATCGAGGACATCACGCGCCGCCTGGCGCTCGACGGCTTCCTGGCCTTTGCACCGGACGCCCTGTTCCCGCTGGGCGGCTATCCCGGCGACGAAGACAAGGCGCGCGAGCTGTTCCCGAAGCTGGACCAGGCCAAGACCCGCGCCGACTTCCTCACCGCCGTGCAGATCCTGAAGGCGCACCCGGCGGCCAACGGCAAGGTCGGCGTGGTGGGCTTCTGCTACGGCGGCGGCATGGCGAACTACCTCGCCACCATGGTGCCCGACCTGGCGGCCGCCGTGCCGTTCTACGGCGCCCAGCCGCCGGCTGCCGATGTGCCGAAGATCAAGGCGCCTTTGCTGGTCCACGATGCCGGCAACGATGCGCGCATCCTGGCCGGCTGGCCGGGCTACGAAGCTGCGCTGAAGGCTGCCGGCGCCCACTACGAACATTTCGTCTACCCCGGCGTCGAACACGGCTTCAACAACGACACCACGCCGCGCTACGATGAAGCCGCCGCCAGGCTGGCCTGGCAGCGCACCGTGGACTTCCTGCGGCAGCACGTCGCTACTTCGTAAACGTCAACGTGTGGGCCGCTGGGCCGGGCAGCAACGGCGTGGGCTTGCCCGCCACCCAGTCGGCGTGCCCCGCCAGGAAGAACGGCGACAAGGGGTGGCCGCTCTGGCCGCCCGGCATATTGAACAGGCCCTGCTCCTCGTGGCCCGGCGAGACGGTCATGCGCTCGGACTGGCCGAACGCGGGACCGGCCACGCGCGGCATATTGCTGTCGCCCGGCAGTTGGTCCGGGGGCACGCTAAGCCATTTCTTCAACATCGGCACCGCACCGGCAATCGGGTGCGCGATCGTCGCCGTATTGCGTACGCCCCAGGTGGCGGAGGCCAGCGGCTTGCCGCCCTCAGTCAGGTGTCCGATGGCGCGATCCAGCGCAGCCAGCTGCACGGCCTTCCAGTCGGCGTAGCCTTGCGGCAGCCAGCCGCCGGGCTGTTCATCCAGCAGCCGGCCCAGCACCACCGGCCAGCGGCTGGAGGCTGCGCGCATATTGGCATCCTTGTTCAATTTGGCCAGCTCGATATTGGCACCGCCGTACAGCAATTCATACAGCGACCACATGAAGGCGCGGCTGGCGCGGTACGCCACCGAATCGACGCTGGCGTGGCCATTCCAGTTGTCCTTCAACAGGCGCGCCAGTTCCGCGCGCTGCGGCTTGCCCTTCACCGCTTCCGCGTCCAGCACGGCCATGGCGCGGTCGCGCCATTGGGAGATAAACAGCGCGCGGTCATCCAGCATCACGCTGTACACGCCTTTCTCGTCGGTCTTGTCGCCCAGGGCTGCCAGTGCGTCGCCTGCCTGTTTGGCGCGCGCGCCCATGTCGAAGCCGCCGTCGCCCAGCTTGACCGAGTCGGCGCCCAGCAACTGGCGGCTGTTCGCCGTCACAAGCTGGCCGCCGGGCGGATTGCGCACCGAAGGATAAGCCGCCGCCGGCAGCAAGCCTTGCCAGCCGCGTGTGCTGCCGTTGGCGGACATTGGGTAGCTGGCATCGACTGGCGTGGCAGGCCGCTGCGGCAGCGGGCCGACGATGGTCCAGCCGATATTGCCGTCGCTGTCGCCTACCACCAGGTTCTGCGCCGGCATGCCGACTTTCGGCGCCAGCGCCAGCGCTTCGGCCACGTTGTCCACTTCCTCCATATGCCGGATTGCCAGGTTGACGGCTTTCACGTCGTGCGCCACCCAGTGCACCGCATACTCGCGGCCACCGCTCTGCATGATGGGACCCAGCGAAGTTTCGCGCACCTTGAGGGTGACGGCCGGCTGCCCCTTGACCAGGATGGTCTCGGCATACTCCATCGGCGTTTCCCAGCCACCCGGCAGCTTGGCCTGGCCCGGGCGGTCCTTGGCCGATCCCACTTCCACGAGGTCGACATAATCGCCATAGCTGTTGGTGAAGCCCCAGGCCACGTTGCCATTGCTCCCCGCCACCACGGCCGGCACGCCGGGAATGCTGACGCCAACGATGCGGCGCGTGCTGCCGTGCTGGCCTGGCACATGCAGCAACAGGCGGTACCAGGTGTTGGCCAGCTTGATCCCCAGGTGCATGTCGTCGGACACGATAGCGCCGCCATTGGCGCTGCGCTTGCCGGACACCGCCCAGTTGTTGCTGCCGACGCCATCGACGAATGCAGCGGCGGCCAGTGTGGCAGGCTCCTTGGCCACACCCTTGCCCCACCAGTCCGGCGCGCGGGCCGGGATCGGTGCATCCGGCGGCGGCGGGCTGGCGGCATCGAGCGGTGCATCCCATTGCGTGCTGGCGGGCAGCAGGAAGGCCAGTTGTTCTGTGCTGGCGTGCTCCTTCAGCCAGCCGCGCGCGAACTCACGGCCGATGCCCGTCACTTGCAGGTCGATATACATCGCCCAGGCCACCAGGAAGGAATCCTCCAGCGCCCACGCGCGGGGCCCGACGCCGACCAGTCCGTATTCAAAGGGACGGTTGCCCAGCGCGTTCAGGCCGTCGTTGACGCCCGCGGTATAGCGCTCCAGCAACTGGCGGTCGGCCGCAGGCATCGCTTCGATCGCCTGCGAAGCGCGAGCCCGGAAACGGTGCAGGCGGTTGATCCGGTCGGTCTCCAGCGCCTTCTCGCCAAACAGTTCGGACAGTTCGCCGGCAGGCATGCGGCGCAGCAGGTCCATCTGGAAAAAGCGGTCCTGTGCATGCACAAAGCCGGTGGCATACGCCACGTCATTCCGGTCGCCGCCGGAAATGGAAGGAACGCCCTTGTCGTCCCGGGTCACCGTCACGTTGCCGGATAGTCCAGCGACAGTGCGCCGGCCATCGATCTGTGCCAGGCTGCCGCGCAAGAAGAACCAGAGGCCCATTACCGCCACCAGCACCAGCAGCAGCAAGGTCAGGGCAAGACGTTTCAGCCATAACTTCGCCATCGACAACCCCATTGTTATTCTGTTGCCTTAAATCTTGCCAGAAATCCAAATGGAAGGGCGAGGAAAATGTTTAACCGTGCTAGAGTGTCTCCCATGATCCCTGCGCCTACACCTTCGAACGAAGCCGAGCGCCTGGCGGCTTTGTATGCCCTGCTGCTGCTCGATACCCCACCCGAGGAGCGCTTCGATAAAATTGTGGCTTTCGCGGCCGAGGAATTTGACGTTCCCATCGCCCTCATCTCGCTGCTCGATACCGACCGCCAGTGGTTCAAGGCGGCCATCGGCCTGGGGGAAACCTGCGAAACGGGACGCGACATTTCCTTTTGCGGCCATGCCATCATGCGCGCCGAAATCATGGTGGTGGAAGACGCCCTGCTCGACCCGCGCTTCGCCGACAACCCGCTGGTGACGGGGCCGCCGAACATCCGCTTCTACGCCGGCGCGCCGCTGATCCTGGCCAACGGCTATGCCCTGGGTACCCTGTGCATCATCGACACGCGGCCGCGCCAGCTCGATCCGATCGCGCTGGCCATCCTGTCGACCTTGCGCAGCCTGGCAGTGCAGGAGCTGGAGGCCAGCCATGCCTGAACTCAAGCAAATGCTGCTGGTGGAGCCCGAGAACATCCTGCGCCGCACCGCCGCCCTGACGGCGCGCTCCATGGGCCTGGCCGAAGTGCAGGAAGCCTCCAGCACGGCCGCAGCGCGCCAGATCCTGGCCCAGCGCCCGTTCCATGGCGCCCTGATTTCCATCGATGCCGGCGATGCCTTCGATTTGTCCCTGCTCGACCTGGTACGCCAGGGCCATAGCGCCAGCCGCCCGCGCATTCCGCTGGCCGTGCTGGCATCGCGCTGCGACGACACGTTGCTGGCCGCCCTGCGCGAACGCGGCATCAACCGCATCGTACTGAAGCCGTTCCGCGCCCGCGCCCTGCTGGACGCCTTCGCTGCCTTGTCGGGTACTTAGGTTCCGGTCGGTGCGTGGCCGTCGCCGCCATGCATCAGCGCATGGTAGCGGAAGGCCTCGCGGATATTGTCGCGCAGCGCCTGGTCGTCCCAGGGCTTGGTGTAGAAGCGGTAGATCTCGCCTCGGTTGATGGCGCCCAGCACCGATTCCAGTTCGGCATAGCCGGACAGGATGATGCGCACCGTGCCCGGATACAGCTTGCGCACCCGGCTCAGGAACTCGGTGCCGTTCATGTCGGGCATGCGCTGGTCGCTGACCACCACCTGCACTTCGTGGGTGGCAAGCATTGAAAACGCTTCCTGCGCATTATGCGCTGCCAGGATCTGGTAGCCGTCGCGCCGCAACAGCCGCATCAGCGACGACAGCACATTCGGTTCGTCGTCGAGCAGCAGCAAGGTGCCCTTGCGTTCATCTGTCGGCCGCAGCGCCGGCTGGCGCGACTGTTCCTGCTGGAGCAGCGTTGCAAACTCCTCCGGCAAGATCGGCTTGCTCAGGTGGTAGCCCTGGGCCTCGTCGCAGTTGTAGCGCTGCAGGTAGGCCAGTTGCCCTTCCGTCTCCACCCCTTCCGCGATGATGCGGAAGTCCAGGCTGTGGCCCAGCGAAATCACCGAGCGCACAATGGCTGCAACGGTGGGGTCGCCCAGCATGTCGCGCACGAAGGACTGGTCGATCTTCAGGTAATCGATGGGGAACAGCTTGAGGTAGGCCAGGCTGGAATAACCGGTGCCGAAATCGTCGATCGAGATGCCCACGCCGACCTTCTTCAGGCGCTGCACGGTGACCACCGCTTCGTCGGCATTCTGCATCATCATGCTCTCGGTCAGTTCCAGCTCGAGATACTGGGCCAGCAGGCCGGTGCTGCGCAGCGCATCCACCACTTCATCGGCCAGTGCCTTGTCGCGGAACTGGCGCGCCGACACGTTCACCGCCACCCGCAGCGGCGGCAGGCCTGCTTCCTGCCAGGCCTTGTTCTGCGCGCAGGCAGTGCGGATCACCCAGCGGCCGATGGCGACGATCAGGCCGGTTTCCTCCGCCACGCCGATGAAGCGCACCGGCGGGATCAGGCCCATGGTCGGGTGGCGCCAGCGCAGCAAGGCTTCGACGCCGGAGATTTCGCCGGTCGCCACGTTCATCTTCGGCTGGTAGACCAGGAACATTTCGTTGCGCGCCAGCGCGCCGCGCAGTTCGTTTTCGATGGCGGCACGCTCCACGATGCGGGCGCGCATGGCCGGCTCGTAGAACTGCACCTGGTTGCGGCCGCTCTCCTTGGCGCGGTACATGGCAATGTCGGCATAGCGCATCAGCAGCTGCGGCTCGCCGCTGTCGGCCGGGTACAGCGACACGCCCATGCTGCAGCTCACCGTGTGCTCCCGGCCCGCCAGTTGCACCGGCGCCGATATGCTGTCCAGGATCTTGCGCAGCATGGTTTGCGACGGCGTGGCGTCGTGGCCGTCCAGCAGCACCAGCACGAACTCGTCGCCGCCCATGCGCGCCACGGTGTCGGTATCGCGCACGCAGCCGCGCAGGCGCGCCGCCACGGTGCGCAGCAATTCGTCGCCAGCCTCGTGGCCCAGGTTGTCGTTGACCAGCTTGAAGTTGTCGAGGTCGAGGAATGCCACCCATACCGTATGGCCATAGCGCTGCGCATAGCTGATCGCTTGCGCCAGCCGGTCGCCGCACAGGTTGCGGTTGGGCAGGCCGGTCAGCGCGTCGTGGCTGGCCTGGTGCTCGAGCTGTGCCTGGTAATCCATGGTGGACGTCATGTCGGTCAGCACGCAGACCCGGTGCGTATGCCGGCCCTCGCTGCCGCCGACCGGCGCCACGTGGAGCTGGGCCCACCAGTTGCGGCCGTCGCGATGGCGCCCGCGCAGCATGAGCTGGACGTCGCTTTGCCCTTGCACGGCTTCATGCAGGGCGGTACGGGCCGCGGCATCGTCGTCGCTGGCCAGTAGCTCCTCCAGGCTGCGGCCGGCCAGTTCGCCGGCCGCGTGGCCGGTCAGCTCGGCCAGCGCGCGGTTGGCATAGTTGATGGTATCGCTGCCGTCGTGGATGGCGGTGATGGCAATGGCGTTGACGCTCGATTCCAGCGCACGGTTATGCAGCTGCAGCATCAGCTCGACCTGCTTGCGCTCGGACACATCCTCAATGGTGCCGAGCAGGCCGATGGTCTTGCCGGCCTGGTCGTGCAAGGGCAGCTTGTTGATCAGGAACCAGTGCACGCTGCCGTCGGCGAACAGCAGGTGGTCTTCCCGGTTCAGCTGTGGCATCCCGCTACGGATGATCATCGCATCGTCGGCCCGGATACGCTCCGCGTTGTGCGACCAGGGGAAGTCGAAATCGCTCTTGCCTACCACTTCCTGCTGCGACGTCAGGCCGGCGGCGCGCAGGAATACGTCGTTGCAGCCGCGGTAACGCAGGTCCAGGTCTTTCCAGAAGATCTGGTGCGGAATGTGGTCAACCACCAGTTGCGTCATCTCCTGCGACTCGTGCAGGGCTTTTTCGACGCGCAGGCGCCTGGTGACGTCATGGGCGAACACGAAGCGCGCCTTATGGCCGGCCATCAGCAAGGGATGCGAGGAAATCTCTACCTGGATCAGGCGGCCGTCCTTGCAGCGGTGGGTCCAGGCCCCGGATTGCTGCGCCGCGCCCTGCGGCGAAGTCTCCAGGTCGACCTGCAAGCGCTCCAGCTCGTGATCGGGACGGATATCCTCGATCGTCATACCGAGGAATTCTTCTTCGCTATAGCCGTAGATGGCGACAGCCGCGCGGTTGACCACCAGGAAGCGCAGCGAACTGACGTCATACACCCACATCGGGTGCGGGTGATGGTCGAACAAGCGCTTGAAGCGCAGCCGCGAGCCGTAGGAATCGGCTTCGGGCAGCGGCGTCACAAGGCAGCGGAAGCATTCGGGCTGGTCGCCATGGCCGGCGTAGTATTCCAGTGCCAGCGTCACCGGCGCCCCGTCTCCATCCTTCTCGCAAAGGGCCAGTTCGCCGCGCCATACGCCGCGCAGCTTGGCTTCGGGGATCGCATCGTCGCGCAATTCGGCGGCGGCCCAGCTGCGGAACAGGTCAAACGCCTTCTCCCGGGCGCCGAGTTCATCCGCCAGCCGTCGCGCATGGGCGTTCGCGGCAAGCAAAGTGCCATCGGCATCCATCATAAAAGCCAAGTTGGGGCTGTGCTCATACACCGCAGCGAATGCGTCCAGCCTGGTCCTTCCCGGCGAAGCGAGAGAAGCCCTGTCCATGCCACCGATGGTAGCAGAACTATTTTGCTAGCAGCGCCCATCTGAGCGGCAAGGCATCTTCCCGCCACACAAGTTCCTGCGGCTGGAATTCCCAGTGCCGTTCCGGCCCGTCCAAGACAACGCGCGCAGCTCCGCTCATCTGCAACAAACCACCGCTCTCAAAGTCGGGGAATACCAGGCCCGCCCTGCCATTCAGCAGTATGTTACCGAGAGTCGAAAAGAAGCGGTTGCCTTCGTAGTCTGGCACCAGCAGGCTGCCTGTGCTGCTGATCTGGACAAAACCCGGCGGGCCGCCGCGATGCGATACGTCGACGCGCAGTTCATCGCCGTTGCCAGAATACGTCGCGACAAAAAAAGTTCCGGAGCGGCCGATCAGGTCGCGCGCCAGGGCATCGAGTTGCGGCAGGCGGCGCGCCGGCAAGCCCGAAGCCTCGCCCGGCGTGCGCTCGAAACGGTAATCGCGCTCGTGGATGTATTTCGGGCAGTTGCCAAACGATTCGGCGACGGCAATTTCGAACTGCTCGCCGCCAAGCGCGCGCAGGCGGCCGTTCAGGCGGTTGCGGCGGCGCGTATGCAACTCTATCCCGAGCATGCCGACTGCCGCGCCGTCGCGCAGGCCGGCCTGCGCCGGATCGTCCGGCTGTGCCGGCAGCAGCAGCTGCAGGCGTTGCGGGTCCGGCGAATGCATGAAGCCTTCTTCCCCGGCACGCAGCGTGGCCCACGGCCGTCCTTCGCCATCGACGCTGCCGAACACGGCGAACGGCAACTGGGCGAAGAAATCGCGGTGCTGGTCCGGCATATAGTCGCGGATCACCTTGCGGCCGATTTCGTCCATGCGTTCCACCGCGCCAATTGTCGCCTGGATCGCGATTTCGCCGGCGTGCCAGGGCGCGTTCATGCTGCCAGCCCGACCGGTGATTTGATGAAGGGCTGGAAGCGCGGCAGTGCTTCCACGCGGGCCAGCCAGGCTTTCACATGCGCATAGCCTGACAGGTCGACATTGCCTTCCGGCGCGCGGGCGATATAGCTGTACAGGGCGATATCGGCGATGGTCGGCCAGGCGGCTGCGATCCATTCCTTGCCGGCCAGGGTGTCTTCCACCAGCGCGAGGATGCGGTGAGCGCGCGCGATGGCGTCGGCCGGATCGACCGGCTTCTTGAACAGGTTGATGATGCGCGCGGTGGCCGGGCCGCTGGCGATCTCGCCGGCGGCAACCGACAGCCAGCGCTGCACGGTGGCGGCGCCGACCGGGTCCTGCGGCAGCCAGCTGTCATTGCCATAGCGCTTGGCCAGGTAGACCAGGATGGCATTGGAGTCCGCGACTACCACGCCGTCGTCTTCCAGCACCGGCACCTGGCCGAAGGGGTTCAGTTTGAGGAAAGCCTCGCTTTTTTGCTCGGCCTTCAGCAAGTCCACTTCCACCAGTTCGAAGTCGAGGCCCAGCAGGGACAGGAACAGGTGGGCGCGGTGGGCGTGGCCGGAAATTGGGTGGTAATACAGTTTCATGGGATCTCCTTTCAAGTAATGATGAAAGTGTGATCCATGTTGGCAATGATGGGAATCACCACCAACGGCAATTCACCATTCCACTCAGCGGAATAATCCTCAGGGCAGCACTTCGAACAGCAGGAACTGGGTAACCTGCCCTTTGCCAAAGTTGTCGTCGCTGGCAAATACCAGGGTGGCGTGGCCGTTTGGCAGGCGCGGGCCGAAGGACATCGCTTCCAGGTTGAAGGCGTGCGGCGCAGGCGGCTTGCTGAAGTCCAGCACCAGCCGTTTGCGTGCCGGGGTGTATTGCGCCCCGGCCAGGCCGGACAGCGCTTTCACGTCGCTGGCGCCGCGGCCATCGGTCGCATACAGGCGCACGTAGTTGGTGTGGACGCCATTTGCGTCCTGCACCGTGGCGCGCTCCAGCACCAGCAGTTCGCCATCCGGCAGCGCGAGGATTTCGGAGACGCCGTTTTCAGCCGCCTTGCCGGGCCCCGGTTCGGCAGGAATCGCGTCCAGCGGATAGGCGAACTGGCGCAGCACCTGCCCGTTCCGCTGGAACTGCGTCATGCGTACCATGGCGCCCTGCTGCGGGGTCGGGATCGGGCCGTCTTCATACAGCGGCCATTCGATGGAAGCCCACAGGCTGCGGCCATCCGGTGCGAAAGCCAGTCCTTCGAAGGTGGCGTTGTAGCGGGAGCCGCGCTCTTCATCCTTGTGAACCTTGAACCCCTCGGGCAACGGCAATTCGGCCAGCAGCGCACCACCCAGGGTGGCATGCCGGATGAAGGGATCAAGGCCATAGCGGCGGTCGCCTTCGCTCGCGTACCACATGCTGCTGTCCAGCGGGTCGATGCGGATCGATTCCACGTCGGCACGCACGCATCCGGCAGCGGTTGCGGCAAAGTCCTTGCCGTCGGCATTCAGGAAATAATGTACGCCGGTGAAGCGCACCGCGCGGAAGGCGGCGGCGTCGAAATCCAGTTCGGCTTCGTAATAGCGCGCCGGGTTGTGCGTGCAGCGGTCGTCGCTTTCGATCAGCCAGCTGCCGCGCGCGGCATCGTAATCAAGCCCGGAGAAGCCGCCCAGCATGGTGTCCTGGAACATGGCCTGGTGCGGAACGCGCTGCTCGCCAATAAAACGCAGCGCGCTTACCGTCGATGCCGTGGAAGCAGGCGCGAGGCGCGTGACCGGTGCGCAGGCGGCCAGCACCGCCCCCGCCACGAGCGCGGCGCAATATCGAACCAGCTGCATCATGCGTGGTGCAGGCGCTTGTGCATGCTGCGCAGGCCCAGCCACATGCCGACAGCCACCACCGGCACCATCACGCCCATCAGCAGCTCGGGGTTGACCGCCACGCCAAGCACCTTGGCGCCCTTGGCGGTATAGCCGATCAGGCCCACCACGTAATACGAGATCGCCGCCACCGACAAGCCTTCCACGGCCTGCTGCAGGCGCAGCTGCTGGGCGGCGCGCGCGTTCATCGACTGCAGGATCTTGCGGTTCTGCGCTTCCTGCACGATGCCGACGCGGGTGCGCAGCAGGTCGTTGCAGTTGGCGATGCGGCCGGCCAGGGCCTGCTGGCGTGCGGCAACGGCCTCGCAGGTTTTCATGGCGGGCGCCAGGCGGCGCTCCATGAATTCTTCCACCGTTGGCGTGCCTTCAATGCGCAGCTCGCGCAATTCGTCGATGCGCGCGTTGACCAGGCCGAAATAAGCCTTGGACGCGGCGAAGCGGTAGCTGGTATCAGCCGAGACTTTCTCGATGCGCGCGGCCAAGTGGGTAATGCGGTCGAGCAGCGCCTGCTCGGTGGAACCGTCATCGACCTTGCCGTCGGCTTCAACCAGGGCGCCGGCCAGCGTGGCCAGTTCGGCCTCCACTTCATTCAGTTCGGGCGTGGCGTTCTGCGCCACCGGCAGGCCAAGCAGGGCCATCATGCGGTAGGTTTCGATTTCCAGCACGCGCTGCACCAGGCGGCCCGACTGCTGTTCGTGCATGCCGGCGTCGCAGATCACGAAGCGGCTGAAGCCATCGGCGTGGATCGCAAAGTCGGTCCACATTTCGCCACCGTTCATGACCTGGCTACCCGCCAGCGGGGCGCCCTGGAAAAGGCGCTGCAGGCTTTCCGCAAATGCATGCTGCATGCCGCCCGGCCGTCCCAGCAGGACGTGCGCCGCCACCAGCACCCTGCCCTGCAGCCGCAACAGCCATTGCTCCGGCAGGTGGCGCGAGGGCATATTGCTGAAGGCCTCTTCCGGCAGCGGCATGCTGGCCACCGTTTCGGCAAAGGTAAAGGTGGCGAATTCGGTGTGCAGCTCCCACTTCAGGCGGAAGCGGCCAAAGTCGTGGCTAAAGTACTTCCCGCCTGCGCCCGGCGCCGCCACGCCGAAATGGCCACACAGCTCCGCCAGCAACTCTTGCTGCTCCTGTTCGCCCACGATGGCGAAGTGGGTCAGCAGGGTTGGCGCATCCAGTTTCAGGAAGGGGCGCGAGTGGATTTCGGCAGCTAAGGGCACGCGCTGCGTGTGGTTCAGGCTGGAAAACACGATACTCATGTGGCTGGGCTCGGTGATGGCGGAGTCCAAATATTAACATTGTATTTACCCTAAGCCCGGCGGCAGGCCTAGGCCTGGGTGCTGAAGCGCAAGCTGATATTGCCGTTCGCCGCCGGCAATTGCGGCTCGAGCCAGAGGTAATTCGGGGGATCGCCTACTCCGAGCCGCAGGCTGGCGGCATCGGCCACCAAGGCAAGCAGGCGGCCGCTGGCGGGGTCCAGCAGTCGCAGCGCAAGCTCCCCGTGCCGGTCGACCAGGTAGCGCGCTTGCCCCGGCAAATCGCCCAGCGGCCGCTGCGCGCGGCAATCCCACGGCGTACCCGCGACGTCCTGCTCATGTCCACCGGCCGGCACCACGCGCGGCGCACTCACCATCAGCAATTGGCCAAGCACATCGCCTTCGCCGGCCATATTGAGCGCAATCCGCAGGCAAATTGTGGCCGGCGCTGCAGCAGGCGCCTGGCAATGCAGCGCGAGCCCGTTCGCTTCGTCCAGGACATACGTCGCCACCACGGCCTGCGGCCCTGGGCTGACCAGGCGAACGCCAACGCTGGCGTCTTCCACCAGGGGCACGGCGTGCCACGGCAAGCGATGCAAGGCACGGCCCGGCGCGGGCAGCAAATGGATGCCGCAATCCGGGGCCTCGCCTTGCACGATATTGGCAAGCCGCCCGTTCCGGTCGGGTACGTGGAGCCGGGAAATGGCGGCGCCCAGGGTATTGATCCGGACTTCCATTCCATGGCGGTTGCAGAGCGCAAATATGAATAGCGGCAAACCCTCTGCCGTATGTCCCGCGTCCTGCTGCGTAATACTTAGTTCCATCTTCTAAGTATATTCAGCACCCCGAGTTTTGATAAAATGAGTCTTTATTTCCCGTCGGCAAAATAAATAAATGCAGGCATCGCAAATTTCCTCTCGTACAGCCCTTGCGCTCGGGGCCGCGCTATTAATCGCGTGCTTTTCCGCGCAGGCAGATGAGGTAGCAGATATCAATAAAATGATGCGTGGCGGGCAGTTGCCAGCCGCTTTGGCCAAGGTTGATGTTGCATTATCACAACGGCCAAAGGATGCACAATTGCGTTTTATTAAAGGGATGATTTTGTCCGAACAGGGCAAATCGGCCGAAGCCATTAATATTTTCCAAAAGCTGACGGAAGATTATCCGGAATTGCCGGAGCCTTATAACAACCTGGCCGTGCTGCACGCCTCGGCCGGCAATTACGATAAGGCCCGCGTGGCGCTGGAACGCGCGATCCGCACCAATCCTGCTTATGCCACCGCCCATGAAAACCTGGGCGACGTGTACGCCAAGCTGGCCAGCCAGTCTTACGACAAGGCCATGCAACTGGCCGATCCTAACCAGCAGCCGCCGCAGAAAGCCAAACTGGCGATGGTGCGCACGCTGACGCCAAAGGGTGGCGAGGCCGC
>CAMLSG010000101.1 GCA_946482635.1 uncultured Duganella sp. | reverse complement strand
TCGCCCAGCACAGGCTTGCAATCGAGGCCGCCCACTTGCTGGAAGTAGGTGAACTGGGTCACTTCCATGCCGTTCAGCCAGACTTCCCAGCCCAGGCCCCAGGCGCCCAGGGTCGGGCTTTCCCAGTCGTCTTCCACGAAGCGTACGTCGTTCTGTTTCAGGTCCAGGCCCAGCGCTGCCAGGGAACCCAGGTACAGGTCCAGGATGTTTTCCGGTGCCGGCTTCAGGACCACCTGGTATTGGTAGTAATGCTGCAGGCGGTTCGGGTTTTCGCCGTAGCGGCCGTCTTTCGGGCGGCGCGATGGCTGGACGTAGGCGGCACGCCAAGGCTCAGGGCCGATGGCGCGCAGGAAAGTGCCGGTGTGGAAGGTGCCCGCGCCGACTTCCATGTCGTACGGCTGGAGCAATGCGCAGCCCTGCTTGTCCCAGTAGGTTTGCAGGGTCAGGATAATTTGTTGAAATGTCAGCATCGTGGTCGTTGGTGGCGCCTTGGCGCGAGCGTTATCGGTTCGCTAAAACGGCTCATTTTAGCGGTTTTTGCGGCGAACCTGTAGAGTTTTGCCCGGCCTGGCGGTCCTTTGATCCATATCAAACCCCGGCGGTGCCAAGTGAACCGCAGGGCCGCCGCCGCGTCCAAGCAGCATGGACAGTCCAAATGCCGACTTCGATTCCCCGTGGAAGCATGCCCCTGAGCGCTATCTGGCTGATTTTGCGGAACTTTTCCTGCTTGAAACGCGAGAGGGACCGGATCGCGGAACTACTGTTGAGCGACAACGTTTTCGCGTGGCTGGTTTCGGCGCATGTGGCGACCCTTCGCACTCGCCGGGAACTTGAAGACCGCATGCGCGTCAAAGGCTGTCTGCTAACAGGGATTCATGCTTGTGGTTGGCCTAAGGAAAAAGTTCTCGATGTTCATGAGTTAATCGATCGGATGATGCGCTTGCCTTGGGGCTTGCAGCAACAGCTGGATGCCAGGTTGGAGAACTTGTTTGGGAGGAGTGCCATGCCTTACATGAGTGCGTATGAACATCGCGTTGAAAAGCGTGCCAAGATCAAAGGCCGCCAGGAAGGCCGGTTGGAAGGCCGGATGGAAGGACGGGAGGAGGGACGGGTGGAAGGCCGGATGGAAGGATGGGAGGAGGGACTACGGGAGGGGAAGCTGTGCATATTGCGCCAGGTCGTCCTGTCCCAACTTGGGTTGCGTTTTGGTCCGTTGGATGAGCAGGTGCAGCAAGTGATCGCCGCAGGCACCGTCGAGGATCTGGAGCGCCAAATCATCGCTGTGCTGGAAGCAAAAAGTATCGAAGATGTCATCGGGAGCGCAAAACACTGACTGGTTTTGCGCTCCATTTCGCTAGCGCCTGACAGCTCGCGACCAGAGCCAGGCGCCCGCGATGGCAAATGCGGCGAGCGCGAGGAACAGCTTGTTTTGCAGCTTGATGTAAGGTGTGTCGCCCGACATGCCTTGTACCGTTGCGCTCAGTACGCCCGGCTGGCGATAAGGCAGCGCGTGCACTACTTCGCCGCGTGGGGAGATCACGACCGTGGCGCCGCTGTTGGTGGCGCTCAGCATCGGCCGGCCGGTTTCCAGCGCACGCATCTGCGACATCTGCAAGTGCTGTGGAATCGCAATCGATTTCCCGTACCAGGCCAGCTCGGACACGTTCAACATCACGGTGGCGCCGGTCAGCGAAATCTGCTCTGCGATCTCTTCACCGAACACGTTTTCGTAGCAGATATTCGGCAGCACTTTCTGGTCTTTCACCGGAAACGGGGCCTGGATCACTGCGCCGCGTGTCTGGTCGCCGAGCGGGATCTGCATCAGGTTGGTGAACCAGCGGAAGCCGGTCGGGATGAATTCGCCGAACGGCACCAGGTGGTGCTTGTCATAGCGATACGTGCTGCTGGAGAGCGAAGGCGGCAAGCCCAGCACGCTGTTCGAATATTCCATGCCGTTGGTCATCGGCATGCCCAACACGATGTGGCTGCCGGTGCGACGCGCGAACTGGCCGTAAGAGTCCAGGTAGCCAGGCGGCAGTTGCGAGGCGAACAGCGGCACGCCCGTTTCAGGGATCGCGATCAGGTCCGCCGGGGCCGACGTCACTACTTGCTGGTACATGCGCAGGATGTCGCCGAGATGCCTGGCGTCGAACTTGTTCTCCAGCGGGACGTTGCCCTGCACCAGGCGTACCGACAGCGGCTTGCCGGCCGGCGCAGTCCACTCTATCCGGCCAAGTGCGAAGCCGCCGATCCAGATGGCTGCAACCAGTGCGATCGCCTTGTAGCGGAATGGATGCATCAGCAGCGGCAGGGCGCCGGCGGTGACGGCCGCGAGCCAGCTGATGCCGTACACGCCCAGCACCGGCGCATAGCCGGCCAGCGGCGAAGTATTGTGGGCGTAGCCAGCAGTCACCCAAGGGAACCCGGTGAACAGCCAGCCGCGCAGGAATTCGAACAGGGCCCAGCAAGCCGGCAGCACCAGCAGCGTGGCGGCAGGCAGCGGCAGCGGCCAGCGCTTGCGCAGCCAGGCGGTGGCAGCCAGGGCGCCCGAAGCATACAGTGCCATCGCAGCTGCCAGCAGGGCAATCGAAATGGCAGCCAGAGGCGCCGGCATGCCGCCGAAATTGTGGATTGCGATGTACAGCCAATGGAATCCCGCCAGGCACCAGCCGAAGCCGAAGGCCCAGCCGACCAGGGCGGCTGCGCGCACCCCGTCGGCACGCAAGGCCTGGTAAGCCAGCATTGCCAGCGAAAGGATTTGCAGCGGCCACCAGCCGAATGGCGCGAACGCAAACACGCCCACCGCGCCGGAAACGGCGGCGATCAGCATGCGGCTACGGGTAGAGCGGGGCGCGGCAGGCGGTTCGCCTGCCTTGGTCTTACGCCAGCGCATCAGTCCTGCTCGTCCACGGCGGCTGGCAGTTTTTCCACGGTCAGCACATGGACCTGGCGCGCATCGGCGCGCAGTACTTCAAAGCGCAGGTTGGAGATGTCGAAGGTGTCGCCTTTGTGCGGCATGCGGCCAAGGTGCTTGGCCACCAGGCCGCCGATGGTGTCGACATCCTCGTCGGCCAGGTTGGCATCCAGCTCTTCGTTGAACTGTTCCAGCTCGGTCAGCGCCTTGATGCGCCAGCGCGGGCCGATCTTGCCTTCCTTGATGGAGAGGATATTGTCTTCTTCTTCGTCGAAATCGTATTCGTCTTCGATATCGCCGACGATCTGCTCCAGCACGTCCTCGATGGTGATCAGGCCGGCCACGCCGGAGTACTCATCGACCACGATGGCCATATGGTTATGGTTGGCGCGGAAGTCGCGCAGCAGCACGTTCAGGCGTTTCGATTCCGGGATGAAGATCGCCGGGCGCAGCATGTCGCGCACGTCGAACGATTCTTCCGCGTAGTAGCGCAGCAGGTCCTTGGCCAGCAGGATGCCGACTACCTTGTCGCGTTCGCCTTCGATGGCAGGGAAGCGCGAGTGGGCCGTTTCCAGCACCAGCGGGATCCATTCCTCGATTGGTTTCGTGATGTCGATGACGTCCATCTGCGAGCGCGGGATCATGATGTCGCGCGCCGACAGGTCCGACACCTGGAACACGCCTTCGATCATCGACAACGCGTCGGCGTCGATCAGGTTGCGTTCATGGGCGTCGTGCAGGACTTCAAGCAGCTCCGAGCGGCTCTCGGGCTCAGGGGAAATCAGGGCGGTGAGTCGCTCGAACAGCGACCGGTGTGGTTTAGCGTCATTCCTGACGCTACTAGAGTGCTCTTGCATAATTGGCATTAAAGCCGTTGTTCCGAAGTGCTATAGCATACACTAAACGGCCGAGCCCCGGCCGAAATTATCAGATTGGAAACTCATGCAGATCAGTGCAGTCACCTATGGATCCGACCAGTGCGGCCTCGTTTGCGGTTACTTGTTCGGGCGCGGCCCGCAACCGGTGCTGATCGAGGCCTCCGAGGCCGAGCAATGGCTGCGCGACACAGGCACCCCGGCAGGAGAGTTCATCTGGCTGCATTTCAACCTTGCCAACACCGCCAGCGAAAAATGGATGCGCGAACATGCCGTGCTGGCCAATGAATATTACGACAGCCTGCATGAAGAGGGCGCGCGCTCGACCCGCATCGAGCAGGCCGACGATACCCTGGTGGCCGTGGTCAACGACGTGCTGCGCGACTTCAGTTTCGAGCCGTCGGATATTTCCAGCGTCTGCCTGAGCGTCGACCGGCGGCTGGTGGTCAGCGCGCGGCGCAAGCCCTTGCAGGCAGTGGAACGGCTGCGCCAGGCCGTGCGCGGCGGCGAGAACCTGGTGTCGAGCGTAGTGCTGCTGACCCACCTGCTGCGCGACCAGGCCGATGTGTTGACGCGCATCGTGCGCGACGCGACCGGCAAGGTGGACCGCATCGAAGACAATCTCCTGTCGGGCAAGCTGAAATTCAAGCGCGCCGACCTGGGCGCCTTGCGGCGGGTACTGGTGCGGTTGCAACGGCTGCTGGCGCCTGAGCCGGCAGCCTTGTTCCGCCTGCTGCAACGGCCGCCGTCATGGGCCAGCGAAGCCGATCGCCAGGAGCTGCGCGAGTCGACCGAGGAATTTGCGGTAGTGCTGAACGACATGGCCGCTCTGCAGGAGCGCATCAAGCTGCTGCAGGAAGAGATTGCAGCCCTGGTCAACGAAGCCAATAACCGCAGCCTCTATGTGTTGACCATCGTGACGGTGCTGGCGCTGCCTATCAATATCATTGCCGGCCTGCTGGGGATGAATGTCGGCGGCGTGCCGCTGGCCGACGACAAGGCCGGCTTCTGGATCATCGCCGGCATCGTGGTGCTGTTTACCGTGGTGGCGGGGGCCTGGCTGTTCCGCCAGCGCAACGATTAGAAAGCGCTCCCGCGCTCTTTCAGCCACTGCGTGAACAGGTCCACGCGAGGCGACCCGCGCTGGCGGCCAACGGCAAACGAATAAGTGCCGCTTTCGATAGCAGCTGCCAGGACGCGTTCAAGTGTGCCGTTTTCGAGCATTGCCGCAACAAAGCCCTCCGGCACCACCAGCACCCCGTGTCCTTGCACGGCAGCCTGGATAGCCAGCACAGTGTTGTCAAATTCAATGGCCGGTCCCAGCGTCCTGGAATCCATGCCATGCGCCTGGCTCCATAATGGCCACAGGTCGGGCCGCGAGCGCATGCCGATGCGCGGCGTTGTGGCCAGCCAGTCCATGTTGCCCGGCTCGCGCGAGCACAGGCCTGATGCGAAGGATGGACTCGACACCATTACGCAGTGCTCGCGCATGAACACCTGTGATGGCAGCCCGCGCAATTCCGCCACATCCCGCCGCAGGAAAACATCGACCGGCGCGGAAGGATTGATGTCGCCATCCGCGGTTCGCACATCAATGTGGATGTGCGGATAGCGCTGGCGGAAGCCCGTCAGTTGCGGAATAAGCCAGTGCATGGCCAGCGTCACGCTGGTGTCGACCAGGATCGTTGCCTGGTTTCCCGAACCGCCGCCGGCTTCGAGCATGTTGACGATTTCCGCCATCTTGCCGGCGGCCTGTTCATGCAGCTGCCGGCCGGCGGCGGTTAGCGCGGCCGCGTTGCCGGCCGCGCGCTCGAACAGTATTTGCCTGAGGTGTTCTTCCAGCGCCTGGACCTGGCGGCTGACGGCGCCCGGCGTCAAGTGCAGGGCTTGTGCCGCCTGGCGGAAACCGCCTTCCCGCACGACGATGCAGAAAACATGGAGTGCATGGAGGGGCGGACGGGTCATCGATTGCTCGGCAAGATAGTGTTGAGGATTACTCAACACATCATACCAAGATCTCGTTTGAACGCCTGTCGGCCAAGCGGCACACTGCGCGCATGAACAATACTTATTGGATGTTTGTGGTCATGGTGGTCTTTACCGTGTCGAGCCCGGGGCCGGGGGTGTTGATGACGCTGGACAATGCCATTGCGACCGGCTGGCGCGCGGCCATGCATGGAGTTCTGGGACTGGCCATCGGTGCCGCGTTCATGGCCGGCTTGTCTTCGGCCGGCATAGGACTGCTGATTCGTTCTTCGCCGGCTTCATTCCTGCTGCTGAAGTATTGCGGTGTCAGCTACCTCTTCTACCTCGCCTACAAGGCCTGGCGCCGCGTGCCTGCACCCATCGGACAAGGCGCGGCGGCCGACGATGCGCAAGGCGCCAGCAGCTATCGCAAGCGCCTGCTGCGCGGCGCTCTCCTTCAGACGAGCAACCCGAAGTCGCTGCTGTTCTTCCTCTCTGTCCTGCCGCAAGTGGCCGGCGCCGCGGGAGCCGCGCAACAGCAGGTGCCGCTGGCCCTGGCCATTGCCACCTACTGCATGGTGCTGGTTGTGATCCACGGGATCTACGCGGGGCTGGCGGCGAAGGCGAGGGCGTGGCTCAGCCGGCCGGGCGCTGCACGCATCCTGTCGCGCCTGAGCGCTTTGGTGTTCTGCGCCTTTGGCGTGACGATGCTGACGCTGGACGTCTAGTACGGGTCGGCGTAACCGAGGCCGGTGACGATTTCGGTCTCGATGCCTTCCATCTCGGCCGCTTCTTCGTCGTCCTCGTGGTCGTAGCCCTGGGCGTGCAATACGCCGTGCACGATCAGGTGGGCGGTGTGCTCTTCAACAGACTTCTTCTGCTCGGCCGCTTCGCGCTGCAGCACGTCGGTGCACAGGATGATGTCGGCGCGGGTCGGTTCGTCCTCGTCCATTTCCTCGCCCTCGTTGTAGGCGAAAGTCAGCACATTGGTGGCGTAGTCCTTGCCGCGATAGTCGCGGTTCAGCTCCTGGCCTTCTTCCGCATCGACGAAACGGATGGTCAGTTCGGCCGGCGCGAACAGGGCCGCCTTGACCCATTTGCGGATCATCGGGCGGGTGATTTCTTCCTGCAGGCGCGGGTCGGCGTATTGGACGGACAGGGCCAGCTTATTTTTTTCGGACATTGCGCACAGCTTTCACAGCGGGTTTCACGGTTTGCAGCAGGGGCGCCAGCTCGGCGCTGGCTTCCTGTGCATTTTCATAAGCATCGACGATGCGCGCCACCAGCGGATGGCGTACCACGTCGGCGCTGGAGAACTGGCTGAAGGCGATGCCGCGCACATTGCGCAGCACGTGCATGGCATCGACCAGGCCGGATTTCTGGTGCTTCTGCAAGTCGATCTGGGTCACGTCGCCCGTCACTACGGCCTTGCTGCCAAAGCCGATACGGGTCAGGAACATTTTCATCTGTTCGACAGTGGTGTTCTGCGCCTCGTCCAGGATGACGAAGGCGTGGTTCAGGGTGCGGCCGCGCATATACGCCAGCGGGGCGATCTCGATCACCTGCTTTTCGAACATCTTCTGCGTGCGGTCGAAGCCGAGCAGGTCGTACAGCGCGTCGTACAGCGGGCGCAAATACGGGTCGACTTTCTGCGCCAGGTCGCCCGGCAGGAAGCCCAGGCGCTCTCCCGCTTCCACCGCGGGGCGGGTCAGGATGATGCGCTTGACCGCGTCGCGCTCCAGGGCGTCGACCGCGCAGGCCACTGCCAGATAGGTCTTGCCTGTACCAGCCGGGCCGATGCCGAAGCTGATGTCGTGGTCGAGGATATTGCGCAGGTAGCGGATCTGGTGCGGCGTGCGGCCGCGCAGGTCGTTGCGGCGCGTCTTCAATACCGGGCTGGTGATGTCCGGCTCGTGGAAGGGCGGTTCCTCGCCGGCCGGGGCGAAATCGTCCGGCGCTTCGCTGGCGCGCTGCTCGACCAGGGCGAGCTGGACTTCCTCCACCGGCACTACCTTGTCGGCGACTTCATAGAAGCGCTCCAGGATTGCGACGGCGCGTTCGGCATTGGTGCCGCTGACGATGAACTTTTCGCCGCGGCGGAAAATGGTCACGTCCAGCGCGGCCGAAATCTGGCGCAGGTTTTCATCGAGCGGGCCGCACAAATGGGCCAGGCGCGTGTTGTCCAGTGGTTCTGGAACGAAGTAGTGCGGTTGCACCGGGGTTTTTGTTTTCAAAGTATCGCTTCTCCGCGCAGGGAGTAATCCAGGCTTTCGGTGATGCGCACGCTGACCATCTGGCCAACCAGCGCTTGCGCATTGGCGCCGCCGTCGAAATGGACGGTGCGGGTATTGCTGGCGCGGCCCTGCATTTCATTGCCGCCGCGCTTGGAGGGGCCTTCCACCAGCACCTGCATGGTCATGCCGACCATGGCGGCGCTGTGGCGCTTGGTGTTCTCGTCGAACAGGGCTTGCAGGCGCTGCAGGCGGGCCGACTTGACTTCGGCCGGGGTATCGTCGGCCAGGTTGGCGGCCGGGGTGCCGGGGCGCTTGCTGAAGATGAAGCTGAAGCTGTTGTCGAAGCCGACGTCCTGCACCAGCTTGTACATTGCCTCGAAATCCTCGTCGGTCTCGCCGGGGAAGCCGACGATGAAGTCTGACGAGATCACCACGTTCGGCCGCACCGCGCGCACCTTGCGGATGATGGATTTGTATTCCAGCGCAGTGTAGCCGCGCTTCATGGCGCCCAGGATCTTGTCCGAGCCATGCTGGGCCGGCAGGTAGAGCTGGTCGGCCAGTTTCGGGATTTTCGCGTAGCAGTCGATCAGGCGCTGGGTGAATTCTTTCGGGTGGCTGGTGACGAAGCGGATGCGTTCAATACCGGGAATCTCGGCCACGTATTCGATCAGCATGGCGAAATCGGCCACGCTGCCATCGGCGGTTTCGCCGCGGAAAGCGTTCACGTTCTGGCCAAGCAGCATGACTTCCTTCACGCCCTGCGCGGCCAGGCCGGCGACTTCGGTCAGCACGTCCTCGAAGCGGCGCGACACTTCTTCGCCGCGGGTATAGGGCACCACGCAGTAGGAGCAGTACTTGGAACAGCCTTCCATGATCGAGACGTAGGCGAAGGCGCCCTCCACGCGTGCCGGCGGCAGGTGGTCGAACTTTTCGATCTCCGGGAAGCTGATGTCGATCTGCGGCTTGCCGGTGTGGCGGCGCAGTTCGATCATCTTCGGCAGGCGGTGCAGGGTTTGCGGGCCGAACACCACGTCCACCAGCGGCGCGCGCTTGACGATGGCTTCGCCCTCCTGCGAGGCGACGCAGCCGCCCACGCCAATCACCAGTTCAGGCTTGGCTTGCTTGAGCTTCTTGAAGGTGCCCAGGTCCGAAAACACCTTTTCCTGCGCTTTTTCGCGCACCGAGCAAGTGTTGAGGAGGATAACGTCGGCGTCTTCCGGGGATTCGGTGCGTACCAGTCCCTCGGACGCGCCGAGCAGGTCTGCCATCTTGTCCGAGTCGTACTCGTTCATCTGGCAGCCGAAGGTTTTGATGAATACTTTTTTCTGCATACCTGCAAGTTTACCGTAAATCGCCGCCTGCCCCTTGAAAACAGGCTCCACGGGCTCTAGAGTTAAAAGAGCAATTTTCTGCGGGAGCGACGTCATGGCTATCAATGGAATAGGACCAACCACCCCGAATTTCCAGCAGGTCGACAATGCCGCTGCCGAGCGCCGCCTGGCCGAACAGCGTCAGTTGCAACAGGAAGAGCAACGCATCCGCGAGCAACAGGCGGCAAGCACCGAGCAAGTCAGCACCCGCCGCGAAGAAACTCGTGCCTTGGAGCAAGCCCAATCGGCGGAGCTGCAAGACTTCCTCACCCGGCAAGACTTGCTGGCCCAAAATGTCCAGTCAAGCCAGCGCACGCCAGGTACGCCGGCCCCGGGCAGCATTATTTCCGTTACGGCCTGAAATATCCGCGCAACACAATTTCCGTATGGTTCTTTCGTGCGACACAGGAATAATGACTGTGTTGAAATGGCATTGTTGTCAAGATTTTCGGCAAATCATCGCCAAGTCTTGATGTTGAACAAGGTTCGCTTCGCAGGGCAGTAAGAAGATTAGCAAGACTGCAAGGCCCTTTCCTCAACACTCCACTGTCAAGAGAGGATCATCATGGCACACCACGCTCTCGCTTCGCAGGAAAGCTACAACCCGAATCACCTGCTGGACATCCTGCTCGGCAAAATGCAATTGAAGAACGATGCTGCGCTGTCGCGCATGCTGGAAGTGGCACCCCCTGTCATCAGCAAAATCCGCCACCACCGCTTGCCGGTCGGCGCTTCGCTGCTGATTCGCATGCATGAAGTAACCGGCATGAGCATCCGCGAACTGCGCGACTTGATGGGCGACCGCCGCACCAAGTACCGCCTGTCGGATGCACAAGGCCGCCCAAAGCCAGAGGACAAGCCAGTCGGCGCCTCGACCCAGGGAGGCATGCCGCAGGCCAGCGCCCACTAAGCCATCAGCACCATCGCAATTTCTTCATATTGCAGTTCCGTTTCACGGAACAGGTGCAGGAAAGTGTCTTCGCCCAGGTTGAGCGCTTTCCAGGCAATCGGGGAAACGGGCGGCACCAGGTCGTCCGCTTTCTGCACCAGGTCCAGCGCATGCACCACCGCGTCGGCCACGTGCACGATGGCTGCCAGGAAGCCGGCCCCCGGCGTTCCTGGCTCATGATGGCCTGCGATCGCCAGCCGCATCGTATCTGAAAAATTCCAATGCTCCGCCAGGGCCAGGCCGGCTTCGACGTGATCGATGCCCAGCACTGCGCGCTCCGCGTCCAGCGTATAACAGTCATTTGCCTTCTGGTAGGCGATCACTTCCGCATACAGGTCGGGGAAAGTCGAGACCAGCACCAGGCGCCCGATATCGTGCAGCAGTCCAGCCGTGAAAGCATAGTCCTGGTTGAAGCGCACGTGGCGCGCCAGCACCTTGGCGCAGGCCGCCGTGGCAATCGAATGGCGCCAGAACATGCTGTGGTCGAAGCCGGGACACAGCTTGTCGGCGAAGCAGCCGGTGACGGCCGCCGCCGTGATCAGGTTGCGCGTGCTCTGGAATCCAAGGAAGGTAATTGCCTGCTGGATGGTGGTGACCTTGACCTGCAGGCCGAACAGCGACGAGTTGGCGAGGCGCAGCGTCTTGGCGGTCAGGGCCTGGTCATGCGAGACCTTCTTCGCCAGCACCGCGATATCGATTTCCTCCTGGTCTACGCTGTTCAGCAACTCCATCACCACAGCAGGCAGCGAGGGCAGGTCATCCAGGTTCCTGACCACATCGTCGTAACTGAGCTGCTCGCTCATGCAACCTCCTTGCCGACGCGGAATTCGGTGACCAGAGCGCGCAACATATTGGCCGCAGCGTCCTCGGCATTGGCGGGATCGTGGCGGCGGAACAGCACGCCGATGCGCGCCAGCTGCGCCTCACGTTCGACGGCCGTTTGGACCGGATCGGGCGGCGTGTCGTCAACCACGGCCAGCGATTCAATGCCATGGCCGGGCAAGCGCTCCAGCATGCGTTCGGTCAGCACGGTGCCTGCTGGCAGCAGGACTTGGCCATGCTTGTCCAGCAATTCATCGGAAAGGACCATGCCCGGCTCGGCTTTTGCCAAGGGCAGGTGGCGGTATGTCGCCGTCATTTGTTTATCTCCCACATAAGCATGCCAAATCTTACATCAGTGCCGGCAATGCATCACTCTTAAAATCTTGCCAAGCGACACCGGTTCCCTTACATTGGTGGGAATAATGGGGGGAGTGAATGTTTGGTATCCAAGGCCGACTGACTGCACTGTTCGTTGTGATCGTCACCGTTGTGCTGGGCATTTCCGGCACCTACGCACAGTACAGCCTGGGCCATGAACTGGAAGTGGCAAACCAGCGCCTGCGCGAAGGCGTGCTGACCCGTTTGCAAACCAGCTTGCCCTCCGCCCTGTGGGACCTCGACAAAGCGAAGGTCGACAACATCGTGGCAGCCGAGATGCTGCCGCCGGAATTGGTTGCCATCCGCGTCTACGACACCTCGGTTGGCCTGTTCTCCGGCAAGCGCCGCAAGGATGACGGCAGCATCGTCCCCATCGAATCCGAAACGACCGTGCAGGGCGCGCCGGTGGTAGCCGACCTGGCCTACCGCGATGCCGGCGCCGCCGGCAGTGCCCTGAAACCGGTGATCGTCGGCCGCGTGGTGGTCAATTTCAGCCGCGCCCAGATCGACGCCACGCTGGCTGCCGAAGTGCGGCGCAAAGTGGTGGAAGTGCTGACGCTGGACCTGATCCTGGTGGTGGCGCTGGCGCTGTCCCTGCGCATCGTGTTCGACCCCTTGAAGAAACTGCGCGACGGCCTGTTTGAACTGGCCACGCGCGGATCCGACGAAGTCGAGGAACTGCCGGAAAAGCGCAGCGACGAACTGGGCGACGTAATCCGCGGTTTCAACGCCATCCAGCGCAAGGTGAAATCGATCATCAAGCGCACCCGCGAGGCGGAAGACCTGGCGCGCCGCTCGGCGCAGGAAACGGCGCAGGCGCTGGACGACCTGCAGCGCACCCAGGAATCGCTGTTGCAGGCCGAACGCCTGGCCTCGCTGGGCTCGCTGGTGGCCGGCGTGGCGCACGAGATCAACACGCCGGTCGGCATCGCCCTGACCAGCGCTTCGGTGCTGATGGACGCCACCACGGCCGTCGACGAATCGATGAAGGCCGGCCAGGTGAAGAAGTCGGAAATCCAGAAATACATCGACACCGCCGGCGAAAGCGCGCGCCTGATCATGAACAATGCTTACCGCGCGGCGCACCTGATCCACAGCTTCAAGCAGATCGCGGTCGACCAGGTCAGCGAGGCGCGGCGCCGTTTCGAGCTGAAGGAATATATCGGCGAAGTGGTATCGAGCCTGCAGCCAAAGCTGAAGAAAACCGGCATCGTGGTCGCCATCAACTGCCCTGACGATGTCATGCTGGACAGCTACCCCGGCGCCTTGGCCCAGGTCATCACCAACCTCACGCTGAATTGCGTGGAACACGCCTTCGAGCCCGATGGCGCGGGCAATATCGACATCAACGTCATCCCGGAAGGCGACACCATCGAGATGCAGGTCGTCGACAACGGCAAAGGCATACCTCCCGATATGCTGGACAAGGTATTTGACCCCTTCGTCACGACGCGGCGCGGGCAGGGCGGCACTGGCCTTGGCCTGAACATCGTCTTCAACCTGATCGTCAAGCAGTTCGGCGGCACCATTTCGGTATCGAGCACGCTAGGGAAGGGCGCCAGCTTTATTTTCCGCATCCCACGCGTGACGCCGGGCGACGGGAGCGAGGAAAAACATCCCGATGCCCAGCTGCACGCACCACCGGTGACCTGAGCGCCGCCACAGCCGCATCTGCCGCATACTGAAGCCATGCCGGGAGAATTGTCATGGATAAGCAACGCCTGGTCGCCTTGCTGCGCGGCATAAATGTCGGACGCGCAAAACGCGTTGCGATGGCTGACCTGCGCAAAGTGCTGAGCGATATGGGGTATGGCGATGTGCGCACCCTCCTCAACAGTGGCAACGTCGTGTTCGATTGCAACGCCACCGATGCGGCTGACTGCGCGGCCCGGATCGAAGAGGCGCTGGTGCTGAAGCTCGGCGTACCCGCCAAAGTCACTGTGATCGAAGCCGCCCAGTTGGCTGAGATCGTCAAAGAAAACAGTTTGCAGAATGTGGCCGATGATCATTCGCGGCTGCTGGTTGCTGTGCTCAACAAGCCTGATGAAGACCGGGGCAAGCTGGAGCCGCTGGCGCGGCAGAGCTGGCAGCCGGAAGCGTTCGCGCTGGGCCGCCATGCTGCCTATATCTGGTGCCCGGACGGGGTGCTGGCCAGCCGCGCCGCCGCCGCAATGGGCAAGGCGCTGGGCGATGCGGTCACTTCCCGCAACTGGAGCACCATCAGCAAATTGCACGCAATGGCAAATAATTAGTTGTCGACGGGCAGGTTGAGCGACTAAAATCGGCTGTCAACGAATTTGTCAGATGAACAATGAAAATTAACGACTCGATAAGAGGAGCCATGATTCTTGGCGCCGTGGTATTGGCCCTGGTAATCGGCGGCTTTGCTGTGGCCGACAATGGCTGGCAGAAGGTCAGTTGCATCGGCCGCGCCATCGCCGGTGGTGTCGCCTGGAGCAATATCCACAGCGTTTGCGGTTTATGACTGGCGCGCGCGCCGCTCGGTCACCGATTCATATCCCACTCCCCAGCTATCGGTTTCCACCTCGTCGATGATGACGAAGGTGGTGGCTGGGTCCTTGTTCAGCACCTCCTGCAGCATTTTGGTGGTGCGAACGATCAGCTCCTTCTTCTGTTCCGTGGTCGGGCCGCCTTGTTCGCGGGTGACTTTGATATTCACGTAGGGCATGTCGCTCTCCTTACCAGTTGCCGGCTGCTGCGCCGTCGTCGACAGTCAGCACATGGCCGGAGATGAAGCTGGAATCGGTCAGGTAGAGCACAGCGTCGGCGATATCATCGGCCGTGCCCATTTTGTGGGTTGGCACCAGGCCTTTCAGGAATTCCTGGGTGCCGGCATCCGTGCTGTGCAGCGGAGTGCTGATGATGCCTGGCGCTACCGCATTGACCTTGATGTTCTTGTTCGCCACTTCCAGTGCCAGCGCGCGGGTCGCCATGTTCAGGCCGCCCTTGATCAGTACCGGCAGCAGGGCGGTAGCCTTGGCTGGCGTGACGCCCAGGCTGGCGGTGATGTTGACGATATGACCGCCGCCGTTATTCTCCATATGGCGCACTGCTTCCTGCGCCGGGAACAGGAAGCCCTTCAGGTTGGTCGCTACCAAGGCATCGGTTTCCGCTTCAGTGTAATCAACGGTCGGTTTGGCGATGAAGATGCCGGCGTTATTCACCAGGATGTCGACCTTGCCGAAACGGGCGGAGGCTTTCTCGAACAAATCCTTGGCCGTTTGCGGCGAAGCGATGTCGCCGGCTACCGGCAGGAAGTTGGCCGGATTGCCCAGTTGGGCGGCCGCGGTTTGCAGGCGGTCCATGGTGCGGGCGTTGCCGACCACATTGTAGCCGCGTGCCAGGTAGGCCTTGGCGATGGCGAAACCCAGGCCGCTGGAAGCGCCGGTAACGATTGCTGTCTTGGTCATTTGAAACTCCATGAGTTTGGTTAAGGTGAGTCCACTATACTTATGACGTTCAGGTGGATAAATATGGTTTCCGGCAATTGAATTGATACATGGGGTAATGAATGCAGCGCCATTTCGACGATATGCAATTGGGCAGCATCGAGCTGTTCGTACTGGCGGGCGAGCAGGGCAGTTTCACCGCCGCTGCGGCCATGGCGGGCGTGACGCCGGCGGCGGTGAGCCGTTCCATCTCGCGGCTGGAGGAGCGCCTGGGCGTGCGGCTGTTCGTGCGCACCACGCGGCAGATCCGCCTGACCGATGGCGGCAGGGTGTATTTCGAGCAGTGCCGGCAAGCGCTGTCGCAGCTGGTGGAGGCCGAGCGCGAAGTGACGGGGCAGCAGACTACGCCGTCAGGCAAGCTGCGCATCAGCGTGACGACACCGTATGCGCATTACCGTTTGCTGGAGCGGGTGGCGGCGTTTCGCTTGCAGTTTCCGGAAGTGCAGGTCGAGGTCCACATCAGCAACCGCAACATCGATTTTGCGGACGAGGGTTATGACCTCGCAGTGCGCGGCCGTGCGCCGCAGGACTCGACCCTGGTGGCGCGCAAGATGGAGGATGCGGCGCTGGTGCTGGTGGCGGCGCCGTCTTACCTGAAGCGGCGCGGCAAGCCGAAGTCGCTTGAAGAACTGGCCGGGCATGACTGCATCCGGTTCGTGTTGCCCAGTACCGGGCGGCTGGTGCCCTGGCAATTCATGCGCGACGGGACGGAAATCGAAATCACGGGCGGCGATGCCATCGTGTGCGCGGAAGACTTCCTGGGCATGAGCACACTGGCCGTGCATGGCGGCGGCATTACGCAGACCTACCGCTTTACCGTGGAGCGCGAGCTGGCCAGCGGGGCGCTGGTCGAACTGCTGCCGCAGCATGGCGGCTGCTCAAGGCCTTTTTACCTGATTTATCCGCACGCGCGCCATTTGTCGCTGCGCGTGCGCAGCTTCGTCGACTTCCTGCTGCACTAGCCTTCCTGCTGGCGCTGGCGGAAGGCTGCGACCTTGTTGCGGTTGCCGCACAGCGCCATGCTGCACCAGCGGCGGCGGTGCGATTTGGTGCGGTCCAGGAACCACAGCGTGCAGGCGTGATCTTCGCATTTGCGCACCAGATTGAAGTCGGCCGTGGCCAGCAGATGCGCCGCTGCCTCCGCCAGAGGCGCCAGCAATTGTTGCGGCGTGCCGGCAGCATAGCGGGCCTGCAGCGACAGGCCATCCCCACTTTCCTCCACCAGCACCATATGGCGCTGGGCGTGCGCCAGCGCCGCATTCAGCGCTGCGGCATCGACCCGTTTGCCCGCTTTGCGCGCCGCCACGGCGGTGCGAACGGTCTCGCGCAATGCGCGCGCGGCCGCCAGCAACTCGCCAGGCCGTCCCGGTGCAGCGGCACCGGCCGGAACCTGGCCTGCCGCCTCAAGCCATGCCAGGACGTCGGCATCGCCATGCCAGGTCTCTTCCCCCTGCACGACGGTATTCATCAAATCCAGCGCCGGGTGGTCGCCATAGAACTCGGTCATTTCCCTATCCTCCTGAATTTTCATTGTAACCATCAAAATAATGCTTGACAAGTTACGTATTGGGAGTAATCTTGTAACCGTCAAAACTAACTTTATGGGGTTAATTATGAATCGCACGATCCAAGCTGATGGCGTCAATATCTTCTACCGCGAAGCAGGCGCCCCGGACGCACCGGCTATCCTCCTGATGCACGGTTTCCCCACCAGCTCCCACATGTTCCGCAACCTGATCCCGCTGCTGGCGACGAAATACCGCGTCATTGCGCCGGACCTGCCAGGCTTCGGCTTCACCGAAGTGCCGGCGGAACGCAACTATCAATACACCTTCGACAACCTGGCCAACACCATGGAGGCCTTCCTACAAGCCATCAAGCTGGACAAATTTGCGTTGTATGTGTTCGATTACGGCGCCCCGGTCGGCCTGCGCCTGGCGGCCGCCAAACCGGAACGCATCACCGCCCTGATTTCCCAGAACGGCAATGCCTACCTGGAAGGCCTGAGCGATGGCTGGACCCCTATGCGCAAACACTGGGCCGACCCTAACGAAGAAAACACCAATGTCATGCGCGGCTTCCTGACGCCGGAAGCCACCAAATGGCAATACACCCACGGCGTCGCCGATCCAGCCAGCGTGGCGCCCGAGTCTTATACCCTTGACTCGGCCCTGATGGCCCGCCCAGGCAATATCGATATCCAGCTCGAGCTGTTCTACGACTATCGCAACAACCTCGAGCTGTACCCGGTGTTCCAGGCGTTCTTCCGCAAAGCGCAGGTGCCGACGCTGGCAATCTGGGGCAAAAACGACCCGTTCTTCACTCCGCCGGGCGCCGAGGCTTATCGCCGCGACAACCCGAACGCAACCGTCCAATTGCTGGACACCGGCCATTTCGCGCTGGAGACCCATGTGGAGGTGATCGGCAAAGCCATCCATGCCCTGTTAGACTAGACGCTTTCGAGGATAGCCTGACCACGCATCGATGAAGCCATACACCATCGCACTGCTGCTGGCCGGCCTGGCGCTGGCCGGCTGCAGCAGCAAACAAACCGTTACCTACGCGGCCCCCACGACCGCATCGAACCCGCAAGTGCTGCTGCTGGGGGAGGTGCACGACAATAAGGAAGGCCACAAGCTGCGCTTCGAAGACTTGCGCCAGCGCGTGGAAGCCGGCTGGCGTCCTGCGATCGCAATGGAGCAATTCGACCGCGAATCGCAAGGCCTGCTGGACGAAGCGCAGAAGGGCTGCCTCGACGCCTCCTGCGTGATCAATGTCATGAACAAGAAAGGGTGGGACTGGCAGCTGTATCACCCGATCATCCAGCTCGCCCTGAGCAACCACCTGCCACTGATCGCCGTCAACCTGTCGCGCGCCGATGCATCGAAAGTGGTGCGCGACGGCGTCGCCTCCAGTTTCGATGCCGCCACCGTTGCCGCCTACAAGCTGAAGGACCCGCTGCCATCGGACCTGCGGCGCGGCCAGGAAAAGGCGATCCAGGAAGGCCATTGCAATATGGCGCCGGACATGATGTTGCCAGGCATGGTCAACGCCCAGGTCGCGCGTGACATCTGGATGGCCAAGCTGATTCGCCAGCAACAGCCGCGCGACGTGGTCCTTATCGCGGGCAACGGCCATGTGCGCAAGGATATTGGCGTGCCGCGTTGGCTGAATGCTATTGAACCCCGGCTGAACGTCCGCACCATAGGCTTTATCGAGCCCGATGGCGTGCAGGGCAGCTATGACGAAATCCGCAAGGTTGCAGCGCAAAAGCGCACAGACCCCTGCGCCAAATTCAAGTAAACTTTCGGCCCTGCCGACCCCCAAACATCAAGGAGCAAAGAATGCAGATCGCAGGTGAAATGTTGATCGGACAAGCAGCCATCAAAGGCAGCGCAGGCCAGATGAAGGCCACCGACCCGGCCCGCAATATCGAGATCGAGCCGGCCTTTGGCATGGCCACTGCGGCCGACCTGCAGCGCGCCTGCGAACTGGCGGCGCAAGCATTCGACTCCTACCGCGAAACCACGCTGGAAAAGCGCGCGCAATTCCTGGAGCAGGTGGCGCAGAACATCCTCGACATCGGCCCGCAGCTGATCGAGCGCGCCATGCAGGAGTCCGGCCTGCCGCAAGCCCGCCTGGAGGGTGAGCGCGGCCGCACCGTCAACCAGCTGCGGTTGTTTGCCAAAGTTGTGCGCGATGGACTGTTCCTGGGCGCGACGCTGGACTCCGCGCTGCCGGAACGCGTGCCGCCACGCT
>CAMLSG010000100.1 GCA_946482635.1 uncultured Duganella sp. | reverse complement strand
TGCGGCGGATGATATCGGGCGACAGCGATACCAGGAATTCTTCCGCCCCGCTGCCATCCGGCTCGATGGTCAGGTAAGGCTGCAGCGACAGGATCAGCGCACTGATCGCAGGCGCGTCCTCCGCGTCTGCGGGACGCACATCAAATTTCTGGGACAATATTTCCACCTTCAATCAAGACATAGTGTTGGCCGTCGAACTTGTAGCGCGCCAATCCACTCAACTTCTTGCGCACGCGCGTCGCACTGGGCGCCGCATCCTCAACCCAGCCAGCAAAGCCCAGAACAAGGTCATCATAACCCGCGCCCTCGCGCTTCTCGAAGGTCCATGTTCCTTCCACCGACGTGCAGGAGCGGGTCTCATCACAGTTGCTTTCATCGGTCGAAAAAAGTGGCAGGCCCTGGGTCAGGTCATGCATGGTGCGCTCCGTCAGGTCGAACACGGAGAGATAGCTGATTGTTGCGCCTTGCCAGGTGCCACCATGCAGGACAATGAATCCAGGCTTGCCACCGCCCAGCGAGACCCACTCTATCTTGCCAAACCGCCCAGACGAGCCAAGCGAAGCGATGTTTTCCTGGCGACTGTCGATCTCCCATCCGCCCGCTTCCCGGTGCATTACATACACATTCAGCAGCCCCGGTGTGGCATGCGCAGACATTGCTCCGCCATGCTCATCCGCCAGTTGGGCGTTGGCGACCAGCGCCAGGCGGCCGTCCGGCAATTCGTGCATCGCGACGGGTTCCAGGCGATAGGAACTGGTCACATCACGCTGTTCAACGTCGGGCAGTTCAACCAAAAGGTAGTCATCTCCCCCTTCCGCGTCATAGGCGGCGCGCAGCAACTCCATCATGCGAGCGGTTCTCGCCACCGGTTTCTTCGTTCCGTCCACAGCCGATACGGGAACTGGCTTAGCGACGGCTGGTGGGATTTCGTTCCTGCCGCAGGCTGCAAGAATCAGCGCAACTCCAAGCAACGCAAGCTTTCTCGTGTTACCCATCACAGCCCCGGCACCGAAGGAAGCTCACCACTGACCAGGACATATTCGCCGCGGCGGTAGGCGTAGCGCAATGTGGACCGGACTTCGCTACGGGTGCGCGGCGCCGAATCCGGGGCATTACCAGGACGAGTTTCGACGTACCCGCCGTAATCCACTACCAGGTCGTCATAAGCTTGATCTGCCTTTGGCTCGAAATACCATTTTCCCTTGATATTCCAGCACTCCGGGCTCACTGCCTTGCACTCTTTCTCGTTGTCGGACGCCAGTGAGCGCATGTAGACTGACATGTTTCTCATCAATGGATCGGCGAGATCGAACAGCGAGATTTGACGCAGACTGCTGCCTTCAGGCGTCACAGAAGTATTCTCGATGCTAAACCCCGGCTTGCCGCTTCCAAGCTCGATCCACGAAACTTTGCCCAGGCGACCGTAATGCCCCATACTGGCTTTGTTTTCAAAAGAGCGTTCGAGTGTCCATTTTTCATCCTTCTTCCGCAGCAAATAGGCACTCATGCTGCCAGCTGTTCCGTAATCGGGATTCTGGTTCTCTTCAAGAATCCCGTTGGCAACGAGGGCCACGCGGTCATCGCCAAGTGCGCGCATGCTGACTGGATTTAGCCGATAACGTTCGATTCGCAGTGGATTTTCCTGGTTGCGCAGGCTAGTGATCAGCAGCTCCCCCTCCTCGGTTCCATAGATGGTGCGCATCAGGTCCATCATGCGCGCATGCTCCGCGGGGGAAGGCTCATCGTTTTGGGCGCAGGCGGTAAGGATCAATGCTGCGGCAAGCAGCAAAGCGGTTTGTCGTCGTTTCATGTTCAAGGATTGGGTGCTGAATGTTCGCCGCTGGCCAGGACGTACTCGCCATCACGGAAGGCATAACGCGCTGTATTGCTCACGACGGTGCGGCTGCGTGCGACCGTTTCGGCGGAATCTTCGGGCCGCGATTCGGTATATCCGCTGAAATCGAACACCAGGTCATCGTAGTCTTGTTGCGCCTTGCGCTCGAATCGCCATTTACCTACGACATTCCAGCAACGATGCCTGCGCTCATCGCAATCGCCTTCATTATCGGAGCTGGCGGGGCTGATATCCTTCGCCATGTCGCGCAGTTTCGGATCGCCAAGGTCAAACAAGGCCATATATCCGACGGTGATGCCCTGCCACGTTCCACCCCATTCGATCGCAAAGCCCGGTCGGCCTGGCCCCAGTTCGACCCATGCGACGCTACCCAGGTTGCCCCATGTACCCATTGCTGCGGCGTTTTCAAAGCGACGCTCCACTTTCCACTTCTCCCCCTGTTTTTGCAGCACATAAGCATTCAACAGGCCGGGCTGGCCATGGCTGGGGTTGTCGTCATTCGCATTGTTGGCGCTTGCGACCAATGCTACGCGGTCCGGGCCAATTTCGTGCATGTCGAGCGGAGTGAGGCGATAGCTGCCCGTTTCGCTACGGTTGTCGAAATCCGGCAGGTCGACAATGAGAGGCGCATTGGCGGCGATTCCGTAGATGGCACGCAGCAGGTCCAGCATGCGCTGTTCTTCCGGGTCCGCCGGAGCGGCAGGCGCTGCGGCGATAACCTGCGGCGCGGCTGGTGGCGTTTTGACCGGCATATCGGGCGAAGGGCTCGTTTCCTTGCTGCGTTGGCAGGCCGTCGTGACGACCGCCATGGCGAGCAGCAGCGCCATATTCTTGACAGTTATTTTCATGCCGGCATGGTAGCACTCCATACCTGCGCACATTCTCATTGAAAATCACGGCTGGCAGTTGGAAGGCGTCCGAGCAGGTGCGACAGGTCGACCAGGCGGCGCGCAACCAGGTGGCGCACGATGCCTTCCTGCTGCCACACGCCGTACACGCCAAGCAGCGAAGAACCCAGCACTTCGCGCCGGTACTTTTCCACCAGGTCCGGCCAGACGATCACGTTGACGTAGCCGGTTTCGTCTTCGATGGTGACGAACAGAACGCCCTTGGCGGTGCCTGGCCGCTGGCGGCCGGTGACGATGCCCGCGCCACGCGCCAGCTGGTTGTTGCTGAAGGTGTTCAGCACCTCGGCCGGGAGGAAGCGCTTGGCCAGCAGCGCCGGGCGCAGCAGCGCCAGTGGATGGCGGCCCAGCGTCAAGCCCTGCGAGCGGTAGTCGCCGAGGATTTCCTCGCCCTCGGTGGGCGGCACCAGTTGCGGGACCTCTTCCTCCACTTCGGTCGGTCGCAGCAGATCCTTGTCCGGCACCGCGCCCGCAGCATCCCACAGCGCCTGGCGGCGGTTGCCGGCCAGCGAGCGCAAGGCATTGCCGCCGGCCAGCACCTGCAGGTCGTGGCGATCGAGGTCGGCGCGCCGCGCCAGTTCCGTCACGCTGGCAAAAGGACGGATCGCGCGCGTTTCTTCGATACGCTGCGCCGCTTCGGCCCGCATGCCGCGCAGCAGGGACATGCCGAGCCGCACCGCAGGCTGCGCTTCCCCTGCCCGCTCTTCCAGCGATGATTCCCAGCCGCTGCACATGATGTCGACCGGCCGCACTTCAATGCCATGCCGCTTCGCATCCTGCACCAGTTGCGAAGGCGAATAGAAGCCCATCGGCTGGCTGTTCAGCAGCGCACACAGGAAGGCGGCCGGTTCATGGCACTTGATCCACGAGCTCACGTACGTCAGCCAGGCAAAGCTGGCCGCGTGCGATTCGGGGAAGCCGTATTCGCCGAAGCCTTGTATCTGCTGGCAGATCTGCAGCGCAAAAGCTTCGTCATAGCCTCGGTCCACCATGCCCGATACGATGCGCGTCTGGTATTTTTCAAGGCCGCCCTTGCGCTTCCATGCCGCCATCGAACGCCGCAACTGGTCGGCCTCGCCTGGCGTGAAACCGGCGGCATCGATCACTACCTGCATCACCTGCTCCTGGAAAATCGGCACGCCCAGCGTGCGGCCCAGCGCCTTCTTCAACCCTGGTGGAAAATCGACCGGCACCTTGCCCATGCGCCGTTGCAGGTAAGGGTGCACCATGCCGCCCTGGATCGGGCCGGGCCGCACGATGGCGACCTCGATCACCAGGTCGTAGAACACACGCGGTTTCAGGCGCGGCAGCATGCTCATTTGCGCCCGCGATTCGATCTGGAACACGCCAATGGTGTCGGCCTGGCAGATCATCTCGTAGGTGGGGCGATCTTCGCGCGGCACGTCCTGCATGGTGAAGATTTCGCCACGGCGCGCGCTGACCAGGTCGAAGGCGCGGCGCAACGCGGACAGCATGCCCAGCGCCAGCACGTCCACCTTCAGCAAGCCCAGCTCTTCCAGGTCATCCTTGTCCCACTGGATCACACTGCGCTCTTCCATGGCTGCGTTCTCGATGGGCACCAGGCGCGACAGCTTGTCCTGCGAAATGACAAAGCCGCCGACGTGTTGCGACAGGTGGCGCGGGAAGCTGAGGAATTGCAGCGCCAGGTGGGCCCATTGGTGCGCCACTGGCGATTCCGGGTCCAGCCCGCATTCGGCAAAACGTTCCATCAGCTCGTGCTTGCGGTCGAACCAGCGGTGCGACTTGGCCACCTTCTCGACAATTTCCAGGTCGACGCCGAGCGCCTTGCCGCTGTCGCGCAGCGCACTCTTGGTGCGATAGCAGATGACGGTTGCGGCCAGCGCCGTGCGGTGGCGTCCGTATTTGCGGTAGATGTACTGAATGACCTCTTCCCGGCGCTGGTGCTCGAAATCGACGTCGATGTCGGGCGGCTCATCGCGCTCGATCGACATGAAGCGCCCGACCACGCTATTGCCCAGTGCAGGATCGACTTCGGTAATCCCAAGGCAATAGCAGACCGCCGAATTGGCGGCCGAGCCCCGCCCCTGGCACAGGATTTCCTGCGAGCGCGCATAGCGCACGATGTCGTACACAGTCAGGAAGAAGTACTCGTATTTCAGTTGCGCCGCCAGCGCCAGTTCTTCCTCGATCTGGGTCTGCACGTTGGCCGGCACGCCGGCTGGGTAGCGGCGGTGGGCGCCGATATAGGTTTCCTGGCGCAGGAAGCTCGATGGCGTATGTCCCGGCGGGATCAATTCGTTCGGGTATTCATAGCGCAGCTCTTCCAGCGAAAACTTGCACATGTCGGCGATGCGCATGGTCTCTTCCAGCGCCTCCGCCGGATAGACGTTGGCCAGCCGCAGCCGGGAGCGCAAAT
Source organism: uncultured Duganella sp. (assembly GCA_946482635.1). Next base: position 13,606 of record CAMLSG010000100.1, on the reverse strand, counting down.
GCTGTTCGGCGTTCTGCCCCAGTTCATAACCGCATTCGCTGACCGGCTTGCCGAGCCGCACCGCCGTCAATGTATCGTGCAGCGGCTTGCGCGAACGCACATGCATGCACACGTGACCGGCCGCAACCGTCGGCAAGGCGTGCTGCAGCGAGACTTCCTCGATCGCTGCACCGTGCGCCTCGTCGAAGGCGCGGCCCAGCATGGTCGTGGCGAGCCAGGTGCGCTCACCAAAAGTGGCCGCCATCCAGGAAGCCTGCTGGTGCAGGCGCTCCACCTCGGCCGGGTATTCAGGCAGCAGGAGCAGCAGGCAATCCGGCAGGCCGCGCAAGTGATCGCGCTCCGGTGGCGGACTGGCGAAATCATCAGGGTGAAGCTCGTAGCTGCCTTTGTCGGCGCGCATGCGGCCCAGGGTAATCATTTCCGACAGGTTGCCGTAGCCATTGCGGTTGGTGGCCAGCGCCAGCAGCGAGAGCGCGGGACTGCCATCTGGATGCGTCAGGTGGAAATGGGCGCCGATCAGCAGCTTCAGGCCAGCCTGCTTGGCCTCGCCATGCGCACGCACCACGCCGGCCAGCGAACATTCGTCCGTGATGGCCAGCGCGTCATAGCCGAGCTTTACCGCGCGCTCCACCAGTTCTTCGGCATGGGAGGCGCCATGCAAGAATGAAAAGTTTGTCAGGCAAAACAGCTCCGCATAGGCGGGCAGCCCGGCGCGCGATGACTGTATATCCATACAGTATTCTACACCGCCGCCAGCATCCCGTGCCACCCTGTTGTATGCTGCGCCGATGGCCATTTATGAACTGAAATGTTTCGGGATCCGGCCCGGCGAGGGCAATGCAGCGCTCGTGATCCTCGACGGCCCGGCCGCTGCCGGGGAAAGGCAGGCTTTCGCCACGGCGGCCAATAAAAGCGCTTGCGTATTTGTCGATGGCGGAACGCTGGATTACTACTACCCGCACACCCGCTCGCCCCTCTGCCTGCATGCCACCTTGGCCGCTGCGCGCGTACTGCTGGCCAACTCATGCGGCCCGATGGCCGTGCGGACCGCAATGCGCAACCAGGAGCTGGTACTGACGCGCAGCGACGCCGGCATCTTCGCCAGCCTGGCGCCCCAGGCCGCACCGGAAGTCGCACTACCCGCCAACCTGGCTGAACGCCTGCTGGCCGCGCCCGGCCTGGCGATCGCCTCGCCGCCTGCAGTCGCGTCGGTGGGCAGCCCCAAAATGCTGGTTGAAGTCGCCGACAGCGCCACGTTACGGGCACTGCGCCCGGACCTGGCTGCCATCGTTGAGTGGGGCAAGGCAAACGGGGTGAACGGCATCTACGCATGGTGCCGCCGCGCCGACGGCACTTATGAGGGACGCAACTTCAACCACCTCGATCCGGCAATCGAAGACAGCGCCACTGGCGTCGCCGCCGGCGCCCTTACCGTCCACCTCGGCCGCTCGCTCGACCTCTACCAGGGCGCCCAACTCGGCCAGCCCTGCCTGCTGCGTACCCGGTTGGACGGCGACCGCATCCTGATCGGCGGCGCGGCGGAATACGTATGATCCGCAGCGCCGGAGTGGCGTAGTTGCAACGTAAACTTGTCATTTGTGAACGCTGCACAAATGTAGTTCGGCTAGAATTGAAGGCAATTTTTCCTAGGAGCAAAAAATTGTCAAGTCATTCGATTCTGCGTAAAGCCGTCCTCACTGCCCTGTATGGCGCGGGCGCCCTGTCCGCCCTGCCTGTGGCAGCGCAAACCCAAGCCGCTTCCGGCGACATGACCGTGGTGAACGTGGTTGGCTCGCGCCGCGCGACCAGTTCCCTGACCGACACTGTGGCGCCGGTCGATGTCATTTCCCTGACCAAGGCTTCCGAGCAAGGCGCGCAGTTCGACCTGGCACAAACCCTGACTTTCATTTCCCCATCGTTCAACTCGACCCGCCAGACCGGCGCGGACGGCGCCGACCTGGTGGACTCCGCCGCGCTGCGCGGCCTGAGCTCGGACCAGACCCTGGTGCTGGTGAACGGCAAGCGCCGCCACACCTCCTCCCTGGTCAACATCTTCGGCGCGCGCAACCGCGGCGCCACCGGTACCGACATGAACGCCATTCCTGTGATGGCAATCAAGGACGTGCAAGTGCTGCGCGACGGCGCCGCTGCGCAATACGGTTCCGACGCGATTGCCGGCGTGATGGACATCGGCCTGAAAAAGAACGTGGGCTGCGAATCGGCAGTCGGCTACGGCCAGTACGGCGCAGGCGACGGCAAGAACTGGCTGGCATCGGCCTACTGCGGCTTCGCCGTGGCTGGCGGCACCGTCGGCATCACCGGCGAATACCTGGACCGCGGCCGCTCCAATCGCGCCGAAGAGGGCAATCCGCGCACCATCGGCGATTCCAAGTCCAAGAACAAGACCGTCTACGTCAACGGCGAAATCCCGGCCGGCCCTGGCCGCGTCTACTTCACCGGCGGCGTGCAGCAGCGCGACGCCTCCAGCGGCGCCTGGGCGCGCAATGGCACCGACGACATCCCGACCCGCAACTCCGCCGCCATGTACCCGAACGGCTTCGTCCCGTTCATTAACGGCGACCTGGATGACCGCTACGCCATCTTCGGCTACAAGCAGAAGGTCGGCGACTGGAATGCGGACCTGTCGCAAACCTACGGTTACAACCGCCTGAAGTACAACATCAGCAATACCCTGAACGCTTCCATCGCCAACCTCGACCTGCTGAACGGCGGCAAAGGCGTCAGCGCAAGTTCCTTCGACGCGGGCGGCTTCTCCTTCCAGCAGTCGACCACCAACTTCGACATGAACCGCTACTTCGAAGGCCTGGTTGGCGAAGGCCTGAACGTGGCCTTCGGCGGCGAATACCGCGCCGAGAAGTACAAGATCTACGCCGGCGAGCCTGGCTCCTACATCGACGCCGACGGCGCCGGCGGCGGCAATGCCGGCAGCCAGGGCTTCCCAGGCTTCCAGCCGGGCGACGTGACCAACGCCAAGCGCCACAGCACCGCCGCCTACATCGACCTGGAAGCCGACCTGACCCAGAAGGCCCGCCTGCAAGGCGCCCTGCGCTGGGAGAAGTACAGCGACTTCGGCTCCACCGTCACCGGCAAGATCGCCGGCAGCTACCGCGTTACCGATCCGGTGCTGCTGCGCGCTTCGGCCTCGACCGGCTTCCGCGCACCGTCGCTGCAGCAAGCTTATTTCTCGTCGACCTACACCGACTTCGTGGGCGGCGTACCGACCGACATCTCGATCACCCCGGCCGTGGGCCCGGTTGGCAAGGTCGCCGGCCTCGATCCGCTGAAGGAAGAAAAGTCGCGCAGCTTCACCCTCGGCGCCACCTGGACCCCGAATGCCGACCTGTCCGTGACCGCCGACCTGTACCACATCAAGATCAAGGACCGCATCGTGCTGTCCGGCCTGTTCGACGAATCGAACTACCCTACCCTGGCCGCCAAGCTGGCGACCCTGGGCGTGGGCGGCGCGCAATTCTTCGTCAACTCGGTCGACACCAAGACCCAGGGCCTGGACCTGACCGCATCGCACAAGAGCACCGTGTTCGGCAACAAGCTGACCACCTTCCTGGCCGCGAACTTCAGCAAGACCGAAGTGACCGACATCCACGCCCCGGCCGCGCTGCAAGGCTTTGAAGACGTGCTGCTGTCCGAACGCGAACGCCTGTTCCTGGAACAGGGCGGCCCGCGCCGCAAAGCCACCCTGGGCTTCGACTACGTGACCGGCCCGCTGGAGACCAACTTCAAGATCATCCACTTCGGCCCGCAAACCCTGGGCACCTGGAGCGGCACCGCAGCCGGCGTGGCGAACCAGAAGTACGAAGCGAAGACCTCGGCCGACCTGGGCTTCACCTACGCGTTCAACAAGAACGCCAAGCTGAGCTTCGGCGCCGCCAACATCTTCGACGTGCACCCGACGCCGCAAGACCCGAACGAAACCGACAACGGCTTCAAGTACGAGAGCGTGCAGTTCGGCCTGAACGGTGTCGCGTATTTCGCACGCCTGCACGTGAAGTTCTAAGCCTGCAACAGCCCAGCCCGTGTCAACCTTGGGGTCAGGCTCCGAGGTTGACACGGGCTCTTGCGTAGAGTTTGACTTAGCGCAAAGTCTCCTCCGGTCAATTGATGCAATGTGGAATCACAACCCACTCGGAGGAGGTCCTATGGCTGCAATGACGATTCACCTGGCCGGCGACGTGATTTCCGCAATCGCCAAATGGGCGCCGGCAGAGCATATGTCGGCAGAAGAATTCATCCTCAGCGCCGTTTCCGAAAAGTGCGCGAAAGCGAACGCACTGGAGGAAGTGGAGACCTTCTGGCGCGAACTCGCGCTCCCCTTACCTGTTCGAAATTAGGGCCAGCTCGGCGCCCATGTTCGCGATCGCCGCGGCAGTGTAGTTATCGGTGAAGAACGGGTCGGCAAACAGCGTGCCCGCCTCCGCCTTGCCGCGCAGGTGCGCCAGGATCTGGGCGCGCTGGCTGTTGTAGCGTTCTTCCGGGACATGGGCGTATTCGGCGCGGATGCCGCGCGCATAGGCCTGGTACACCTCGGCCTCCTGGCCGAGGATGGCCAGGTCCACCGACAGCATGGTGTCTTTCAGCGGATGCACGATGGTCCCGCCCTGGAAGTGGTCGGTGGCGCGGATCAGCGTCGCCACGTCGTCGGCGCGCGCAGCGTCCGGCTCCAGGCCGCTGCCCAGCCACAGCCTGGCGCTCGCTTCTTCATTCGATACATCGCCCGCGCCGTGGGCATACACGGCATCGTGGAACCAGAAAGCGGCTTTGACCAGTGCCACGTCGGCCGGCGCGGCGCCGGTATTGGCGGCCCACCCGCGGATTTCCGCCAGGCCGTGCACCAGGTGGTCCAGGTTATGGTAATGGCGGTCGGCGCCGCCGTAGGCAGATTCCCCGGTCACGCGTTCGAACCAGTCGGCCGAATGCGGGCGTTCACGCCACAAGCTGTCCCACTCCTTGCGCAGCCAGGCCAGGATCCAGGCCTTGTAGGCCGGTGCAGGAACGAATTTCTTCATGGTCCAGTTCCAGCCCACCGGGCCTTCCAGCGCCTTGACGAAGCTGGAGCTCACCGAACCGAGGTCGCGCGGCGGCATCACGAACAGCGTCTTGGCGCCGCCGATCACTTCCACATTGGTTTGCTGGATCAGGTTTTCGTAATCGAAATCGGCGGTGCTGCGGATGCCGCGGATCAGGTAATCGACGCCGTTGCGCTTGGCCACGCGCGCCGTGTATTCGCTCTTGACGATCTGCACGCTGACATTGTCCCAGCCCCGCTCCGCGCAACTGGCCAGCACGATGGCCTTGCGCTCTTCGGCCGAGAATTTAGGCGCCTTGGTGGAGTTCTCGGACAGGAAGACTACCACTTCCTCCGCAATGGAACGCGCTTCGCCAATGACCCACATATGGCCGTTGGTGATGGGATCCAAAGTCCCTGAGAAACCGATCTTCTGCATGCCCTGCTCCGATTGTCGAAAACGACATTCTAGCGCGGGGCAAACTCCACCGTCACTTTCAGGCCTCCCAGGCGTTCCGAGGCGTCCAGCGCCAGCCTGGCGCCGTGCCGTTCGGCGATGGCGCGGATGATGGCCAGTCCAAGCCCGCTGCCCTGGGCCTCGCTGCCCGGCACCCGATAGAAGCGGTTGAATACGCGCTCGCGTTCTTCCGGCTCGATGCCGGGGCCGCTGTCTTCCACCACCAGCCGCGCGCCGCGTTCGCGGTCCGTGCCAAGCACCGACACATCGACCGTGCCGCCTGCCGGCGTGTACTTGACCGCATTATCGACCAGGTTGCGCAGCAGGATCACCAGGGCGTCGCCTTGGCCCTGCACCGTCGCCTCGTCGGCCTGCTCCAGCCCAAGGTCGATATTGCGCGCCTGCGCCGCGCCGGCCATGTCGCCCACCGCGCGCTTGGCGAGGTCGGTCAGGCTGACCGGCTCCAGCTTGGCGTCCGCCGCCTCGGTGCGGGCCAGCACCAGCAATTGCTCGACCAGGCGCGAAGCGCGCTCCACACCGGCCGACAAGCGGCCGATCGCCACGTCGCGCGCTTCACTGCAATCGGCGCGCGCCAGGCTGAGGATCTGCAGCTTGAGCGCGGCCAACGGCGTGCGCAGCTCATGCGCCGCATCGGCCACGAAGTTCTGCTGCGCTTCGAAGGCCGTCTGCACGCGCGAGAACAGCAGGTTCAGTTCCTGCACCAGCGGCCGCACTTCATCGGGCAAGTCCGCGTCCGATACTTCCGACAAATCGTCTGCCTTGCGCAAGGCCAGTTGGCGCTGAACGCGGGCCACCGGCGCCAGCGAACCGGACACCACCCACCAAACCACCAGCATCAGCACCGGCGCCATCAGCGCGATCGGACCGACGGTACGCAGCGCCAGCGTGCCGGCCATGCGCTTGCGCACGGCCAGGTCCTGGGCGATCTGGATGGTCTGGGTCGCGGTCTGCGCCGAGAACACGCGGTAAGTGGTGCCGTTGGCACGTACGTTGGAAAAGCCCAGCACCGCGCGCTGCGGCAGCTCGGCACGCGACAGGGAGCGGAATACCTGGATGCCGTCCGGCGTCCACACCTGCACCACCATCTCGTCGTTGCCGGGGTCGTTGGGGTCGCGGTTGCCGGTGGCCGCCATCGGGGCATTGGAGCGCAGCGACATGGCCATCTGCTGCATGTGGTAATCGAAGATCTGGTCGGCGTCGTTCAGCGCCGAGCTGTAGGCGATCATGGCCTGCGCCACGGCCGCCATGGTGATCGCCGCCAGCAAAAACCATAGCAGGCGCCCACGCAGCGAGTGCGTGACGTTGACCTTCGGGACCGCCATCATCATGCTTTAGGCACCATGTAGCCGAGGCCGCGCACGTTCTGGATCAGTTCCGACCCGAGCTTCTTGCGCAAGCCGTGGATATACACTTCAACCGCATTGGAATTGACTTCGTCCTTCCAGCTGTACAGCTTTTCTTCCAGCTGGGCGCGCGACAGGACGATGCCGGGACGGGCAATCAGCGCCTCCAGCACCGCCCATTCGCGGGCCGACAGGCTGACCGGCTGGCCGTTGGCAATCACTTCGCGTGTCTGCGGATTGATCGACACGCCCTTGTGCTCGAACACCGGTTCGGCGCGCCCGGCGGCGCGGCGCAGCAAGGCGCGGATGCGCGCCAGCAGCTCGTCCAGGTCGTAAGGCTTGAGCACATAATCGTCCGCGCCGGCATCCAGGCCGGCGATGCGCTGCTCCACCGCGTCGCGCGCGGTGGCAACCAGCACCGGGGTCAGCTCCTTGCGCGCACGCATCGAGCGCAGTACTTCCAGGCCGTCTTTCTTCGGCAGGCCCAGGTCCAGCAGCACCAGGTCGTAGGTCTGGGTCTGCAGGGCCGTGTCGGCCATGGCGCCATCCTTGACCCAGTCGACGGCGTAGTGCTCTGCCCTGAGCAGGTCGAGCACTACCTCGCCGATCATCGTGTCATCTTCTACCAGCAGGAGGCGCATTGTCTTACCTTTCTTGTTTTATTAACCGAGGCGCACCGGGATAAAGATGCGGTCCTCGCCGCGCTGGATCAGCAGCGCTACGGATTTCGTCGATTTTGACACGAGGTCGCGCACATCGTTCACGGTATTCACCGGACGGCCATTCACCGACAGCAGCACGTCGCCCGGCTGCACGCCGCTGGCCGCCGCGGCGCCACCGGCGTCTTCGATCAGCAGGCCCGATGCCAGGCCCGATTCGCGGCGCTCCATCGGGTCGAGCTGGCGCAGCGCCAGGCCAAGGCGCAGCTTGGCGGCCGCTTCATCGTTCTGCACAGCGGCCACGTTGCGCTCGGATGCATTACCCAGCTTGCCTTCCAGCGTCACGGTTTTACCCTGGCGCCAGACCTCAAGCGCTACTTTATCACCCGGCATGGCCAGGCCCACCATTGCCGGCAGGTCGCCGGAGGCAATAATCTTCTGGCCATTCATCTTGCGGATCACGTCGCCCGCCTTCAGGCCAAGCTTGTCGGCCGGGCCGCCGCGCTCCACGTTCGACACCAGCGCGCCCTCCGGCGACTCCAGGTCAAACGAATCGGCAAAGCCCTGGTTCACTTCCTGCACCATCACGCCCAGGCGTGCATGTACCACCTTGCCGGTCTTGACCACCTGGTCGCGCACGCGCGTCGCAACGTCGATCGGGATCGAGAACGACAAGCCCTGGTAACCGCCGCTCTGGCTGTAGATTTGCGAATTGATGCCGATCACTTCGCCCCTGGTGTTGAACAGCGGGCCGCCCGAGTTGCCGGGGTTGATTGCCACGTCGGTCTGGATGAAGGGCACGTTCGAGTCGTCAGGCAGGGAACGGCCCTTGGCGCTCACCACGCCGGCGGTGACCGTGTTTTCCAGGCCGAACGGGGAACCGATTGCCAGCACCCACTCGCCCACTTTCACATCGGTCGAACGGCCCAGCGGCACCACGGGCAGGTTCTTGGCTTCGATCTTCAGCACGGCCACGTCGGTTTTCGGGTCGGAGCCGAGCACCTTGGCGCGGAATTCGCGGCGGTCGGTCAGCTTGACGGTCACTTCGTTGGCATCGCGCACCACGTGGGCATTGGTCAGGATAATACCGTCGGCGCTGACGATGAAACCGGAGCCTACGCCGTGGGTTGGAGTCGGCGCAGGGCCGCGGCCGCGTTGTCCAGGAGCCTGGAAACGGCGGAAGAATTCGTAGAACGGATCGTTTTCGGCATCGGCATCGCCGCGGAAATTGGCTTCCTTGGTGGTGCCGACCGTACTGATGTTCACCACGGCCGGACCATTGCGCGACGCGATCACGCTGAAGTCAGGCAGCGAAATCATCGGCGCGGGCACCGGCGCCGGCGCGCCCTGGGCGGCATTGGCCGGGACGGTGGCGGTGATGGCGGGATGCGGCGAAGCGAAGGCCTGGCTCTGCTGGACAGCGATGGCTGCACCGGCACCGATAACACCGGCGGTGGCCAGGGCAAGGAACATGGTGGTGGCGTTGCGCATGATTAAACTCCTGAAGAAGATTGCTTTCTCAACGGCTCTAATATGCGGCATCAAACTTAGACGCGTCTTAATGCAAAAAAGGCCGGAAATCCGGCCTTTTCGGGGTGCTACGCGCGCTTAGGCGGCAGCTTTCTGCTCCAGGGCAGTGTGGTTGACTACGCCGTCAATCGCGATCTTGCGCGCTTTCAGTGCTTCGGGCACTTCACGCACCAGTTCAATGGTGAGGATGCCATTGTCGAAGGACGCGCCGGTCACCTTCACATGGTTGGCGAGCTGGAAGCGCTGTTCGAAGTCGCGGAAGGCAATGCCACGGTGCAGGAAAGTCTTTTCCTGCCCGTCTTTCTGCTTGCGGCCAATCACCACGAGGGAGTCGCGCTCGGAGGTGATGTCGATTTCGCTACGGTCAAAGCCGGCCAGCGCCATCACGATACGGTACTGGTCTTCGGACACCAGCTCGATATTGTAGGGAGGATAGCTGGGCTGGTCGCTGCGATGCGCGTCATTCAGCATCTGGGCCAGGCGGTCGAAGCCGATAGCGGAACGGTAGAGTGGGGTCAGGTCAAAAGTACGCATTTTCATATCCTTTCAAGTTAAGCGATATAAGGTCAGGCGGTCCCCGGCTGGGCAACCGCTGAATCCGATATAGGAGCCCCAAAAAGGATTTCAAGACCTTTTTTTCGCGTTACGTTCCGAAACAATTTAGCTACCCCTGCGTGCTAAACTCGCCCGTCACACTTTCCCCGTTGAAATAAATGAAACTGTTTGCCAAGTCCGCCCTCGCCCTGCTGCTGGGCACCACCTTCAGCGCCCACGCCGGCCAAGCTATCCCCGCCCCGGCCGACCAGCCTTACCCAGGCACCATCGTGATGAAGGTCGATGCATCCAATACCGCCCAGAATATCTACCGCATCCAGCAGACCGTCCCGGCCAAGCCGGGCAAGATGACGCTGCTGTTCCCGCAGTGGGTGACGGCGCAGCATGGCCCGACCGGCGCGCTGAACCAGTTCGCCGGCTTCAAGGTCACTGCCAACGGCAAGACCCTGGCCTGGCGCCGCGACAACGTGAACGTGTACGCCTTCCATATCGAAGTACCGGCAGGCGCCAAAGCAATCGAGGTGGAATACCAGCACCTGGCCCCGACCGAAGCTGCGCAAGGCCGCACTTCGATCACGCAGGACATGCTGGGCATCCAGTGGCAGTCGCTGACCATGTACCCGGCCGGCTACGCCACCCGCCGCATCCCGATCCAGGCCACCCTGACCCTGCCGGCCGGCTGGCAGTACGGCTCCGCACTGGAAGAAGCGGAACGCAAAGGCGACGTGGTGACCTTCAAGACCACCGACGTGGAAACCTTCGTCGACTCGCCTCTGTTCGCCGGCCGCTACTTCAAGCGCTTCGACCTCGACCCGGGCGCCAAAGTGCCGGTGCACCTGAACGTCGTCGCCGACAATGCGGATGCGCTGGAAGCCAAGCCTGAGCAAATCGAACTGCACCGCAACCTGGTCAAGCAGGCCTACAAAGTATTCGGCTCCCAGCATTACAAGCACTACGACTTCCTGTTCGCCCTGAGCGATGAATTTGGCCGCGTGGGCCGCGAGCACCACCAGTCCAGCGAGAACGCGCTGAAGACCGATTACTTCACCGAGTGGAACAAGACCGAATCCGAACGCGGACTGCTGCCGCACGAATTCACCCACTCCTGGAACGGCAAATTCCGCCGCCCGAAAGGCCAGGATGTGCTGAACTTCAACCAGCCCCTGCAGAACGACCTGCTGTGGGTGTATGAAGGCCAGACCACCTACTACGGCGAGGTGCTGGCTGCGCGTTCCGGCCTGATGAAGGCCGCCAGCATCAAGGACATCATCGCGTCGACCGCCGCGCGCTACGGCATCCAGAAAGGCCGCGAATGGCGTTCGGTGCAGGACACCACCTATGACCCGATCATCAACGCCCGCCGCCCCATCCCTTGGTCGAACTACCAGCGCAGCGAGGACTACTACACCGAAGGCATGCTGATCTGGCTGGACGTGGATACCAAGATCCGCGAACTGTCGGGCGACAAGCGTTCGCTGGACGACTTCTCCACCAGGTTCTTCGGCGTGGAAGACGGCCGCGTGAACGCGCTGCACTACACTTTCGAAGACGTGGTCAAGGTACTCAACAGCGTGCAGCCGCACGACTGGGCCACCTTCCTGCGCACCCGCATCGAAGACCTGGGCCCGGTACCGATGGACGGCATCGCCCGCGCCGGCTACAAGCTGGTGTTCGCGGAAAAGCAGACCGACTTCCTGAAAGCAGCCGAAGACCGCAGCAAATCCGCCGACTTCACCTACTCGCTGGGCTTCAACGTCGGCAGCGAAGGCAAGATCGAAAGCATCCAGTGGGAAGGCGTGGGCTTCAAGGCCGGCCTGTCAGGCAGCACCACCCTGCTGGCGGTCAATGGCCGCGCCTACAAGGCCGAGCTGCTGCGCAAGGCCATCACCGAAGCCAAGACCAGCAAGAAGCCGATCGAACTGCTGGTGAAGCACGGCCAGCAATACAGCACCGTGGCGCTGGCCTACTACGAAGGCCTGAAGTATCCGCGCCTGGAACGCATCGAAGGCACGCCTGACCGACTGGAAGCCATCCTGTCGCCGCGACAGTAAGTCAATCCAGGACGGGCGCACTGCGGTGCGCCCGTTTTCTTTTGCCGGCGCTAGAGTGTGGCCATCATGGTCACCGTCTACACCTGGTCCACGCCCAATGGGCGCAAGCCCCTGATCCTGCTGGAAGAGCTTGACCTGCCTTACCAGGTGGTGCCGGTCAACCTGCGCGAACATGAACAGTTCGCCCATGACTTCCTCGTCATCTCGCCCAATAACAAGATCCCCGCGTTGAAGGATGGCTCGCTCACGCTGTTCGAAAGCGGCGCGATCCTGACTTATCTCGCCGAGAAATACGACCGCCTGCTGGCGCCGGAGGGGCCGGAACGCTACCGCACCCTGCAATGGCTGTACTGGCAGGTGGGCGGTCTCGGCCCCATGCTGGGCCAACTGGGCTTTTTCACCAAGACCGACCTGGCGCTGCCGAAGGAGCACTTCATCGCCGAAGCCGAACGCTTGCTGAATGTGCTCGACCGCGCGCTGGCCGGCAATCCCTATGTTGCCGGCGACAGCTACACGATCGCCGACATCGCCTGCTATCCCTGGACGCAAGCGGCCGCATCGCACCTGGAACTTAACCTGTCCGGCAAACCCGCCGTGCAGCGCTGGCTGGCACTGGTCGGCGAGCGGCCGGCGGTCCAGCGCGCCATGGCGTGGAAACCGCCAGCTACTTGAGGTAACGCGTGCTCCAGGCCGCGATCAGGCCGGCGACATAGCTAGCGTCATCGCGGCTGCTCAGCAAATGGTCTGCCGTATCGAGCGAGATGAAGCTCTTCGGATGCTTGGCCGCCGTGAAAATCTCCAGCGCATTATTGATGCCGACCGTCGCATCGCCCGGCGCGTGCATGATGAGCAGGGCCTTGCGCATATTGGCGATCTTGTTGCGCAGGCTGTTCTCCGCCACGTCTTCCAGGAATTGCCGCTTGATGCGGAACGGCCGCCCGGCCAGTTGCACCATGGCTTCGCCCTGCGAAGTAATGGCATCGACCTGCTCGCCGAACAGATGGGTGACGTGCACCGGGTCGCTCGGCGCTGCGATGGTCACCACAGCCTGCGCTTCCGGCACGGTGCCGGCAAAGGCCAGCGTCGCCGCACCGCCCAGGCTATGCCCGATCAGGATGCGCGGCGCCTGGAACTCACGCCGCAGGAAATCGGCAGCCGCCTGCAGGTCGGCCACGTTGGATGAAAAATTGGTGTTGGCAAAATCGCCTTCGCTGGCGCCCAGGCCGGTGAAGTCGAAGCGCAGCACGGCAATGCCATGCTCGGTCAGCGCCTGCGCAATGCGGCTGGCGGCGAAAACGTCCTTGCCGCAGGTGAAGCAGTGTGCAAACAGGGCGTAGGCGCGCACCCCGTTCTCAGGAGAGTCCAGCCGCGCCGCCAGCATTTGCCCCTCGGCGCCAGGGAATTCGAGTCGTTGTGCGTACATACGTCCCCCCTTTCGCCCACCATGATACTTCAGGCGAACAAGCCATGCAGGTACCAGCGCGTTTCCTCGGTGCCGGGCGTGCGTTCGCGGTACACCCAGTAGTAGGCATGATCCTCGCCCTCGGCGATGAAATAGTCGCGGGTTTGCGTTTCGCTCCACCAGCCGGCTTCGATGCGTTCGGGGGTAGACACCATGCGCAGCGGCGAACAGTAAAACGGGCGGTGGTCGCGCATCAAAAGCGGGATCGGCTTGGGCAGCAGGAAGGCCGGGCGCGGTAAGGGGCGCGGCGGCATCTGGGCTGCCACGTCGGCCGGGCGCACCTTCTCATGCAAGGGTACCCAGCGGTTGGCCACTTCGGGGCGGTAGTCGGCCTTGGGATAGGGCTGCAGCACATTCTCTGCGCCGAGGCGCGCCACCAGCACTTCGAACAGGCGCTGGCGGTCTTGCGGGCTGCCGCCGGGATCGGGAAACAGCGAGTCGCTGAGCGGCGCCATCGGCTCGACCTGGGCCGCTTCCAGCGCCA
>CAMLSG010000099.1 GCA_946482635.1 uncultured Duganella sp. | reverse complement strand
ACTTCGCGGATATCGAAAGGCTTGCGGGTATCGACCGGGATCACGCCGTACAGTTCTTCCGGCGCGTATTTCGGTTCCACCGCTTCGCGCAGCACGCCCTGTTGCGGCTTCTGGCGGTTCAGGTTCGACACGATGGTGCGGGCCATCGACAGCGCATGCATATCGTCCTTGGCCAGGTGGTCGGCCACGCCGGACAGGCGGGTGTGCACGTCGCCGCCGCCCAGGTCTTCGGCGGAAACCACTTCGCCGGTCGCCGCCTTCACCAGCGGAGGACCGCCCAGGAAGATGGTGCCCTGTTCTTTCACGATGATCGACTCGTCCGACATGGCGGGCACGTAGGCGCCGCCGGCGGTGCAGGAACCCATCACCACTGCGATCTGCGGGATGCCCTTGGCCGACATATTGGCCTGGTTGAAGAAGATGCGGCCGAAGTGGTCGCGGTCCGGGAACACGTCGTCCTGGTTCGGCAGGTTGGCGCCGCCCGAGTCCACCAGGTAGATGCACGGCAGGTTGTTCTGCTCGGCGATCTCCTGCGCGCGCAGGTGCTTCTTCACCGTCATCGGGTAGTAAGTACCGCCCTTCACGGTGGCGTCGTTACAGACGATCACGCATTCCTGGCCGTTCACGCGGCCGATGCCGGTGATGACGCCCGCTGCCGGAGCGGCGTTGTCATACATATCGAAGGCAGCCAGCTGCGAGAACTCGAGGAAAGGCGTGCCGGGATCGAGCAGCATCTGAACGCGGTCGCGCGGCAGCAGCTTACCGCGTGCCACATGCTTGGCGCAGGCCGCTTCGCCGCCGCCTTGCGCCGCTTTGGCGACCTTGGCGCGCAGGTCGTCGACCAGGGCTTGCATGGCGTTGGCGTTGGCTTTGAAGTCCTCGCTGCGCGGATTGAGTTTGCTTTCGATATGCGGCATTGTCGTCCTCTTCTCTTATTCTGGAAATTCGCCGTCGACGTAAAACCAGCGCAAGCCACCTTCACCCGGTTCGCGCAGGAAGCGGCTCAGCTCATGCAGACGCTGGCCGCGGCCATTCACGCGCAGGCGGGCGACGAACTCGACAAAATCCTCGTTCGGCTGGGCTTCTGCTTTACGTTGACGTAAACGTAAAGCAGATTTTACCTCAAGTCCCAGCCATTGGAGCTTTTCGTCCTGGTGAATAATTGGCTCAGTTGGACGGGTGCTTTCGTGCCAGGTCGACAACAAATACGGCTCGTTCTGGAGCGTATAGGCGGAATAACGGGAGCGCATCAGTTGCTCAGCCGTCTCCGGCAGGGCTTTTCCTTCGATAAAGGGGCCGCAGCAAGTCGCAAAAGAAGGACCGCCGCATGGGCAGCCGACAGGGGTCTTGGATTTGGACATCCCGCCATTATCCGCCATATCGGCGGCCGGCGTGGCTTCCCCGGCGTCAAGCGCGGCGACACGCCACGAATGACTCAATCGCGAGGATGTAGTCATCCATGAGGTCTTCCTCGCGCTCCTGGACCAGTTCCATGTATTCGCACAGCAGCGAACACTGCGTAGCGTCCAGGCGGGCGACGATTGCGGGTCCTCGCTCGGGTCGGGCCAGGGAATAGAGGATGAAGTCAGCGACAACATCCAGGGTGTCAGGATCTTCAATGGCGGCTATAAGGTAGGCCGGCAGATAGTAGGCGAACGCTTCGTCGGTAAATACCGAGGTAGCGAAGTCCAGCTTGCGCAGGGTGCTGGCGGAATGGCCTTCCCAGGTCTTGCCTGCAAAATAGGCAGATACACCCTCGTCGTCATAGGTTGGGACAGAGATTGCGCTGGCGTTTGGCGGCGTTGCGTCGGCCCAGGCGCGGCGGATCCTGGCAATGAGTTCGGCTTGATCGATTGTCGTCATCTGCTGATCGTATCCCAGGTCAGGCGCAGTATGCCAGGCAGTCGAGTCTGCTCTTCGTGCGTCGCAAAACTTTACGCCTGACCAGGGTGATGCGGGACCGCGTTGAATAATCAGATACTTAGCCGCGGGTACAGTTGATGCATCGTCAAGCTTTAAGTTTTCTCCACCGAATGGAGCGCAAAATGAAAGCCGATGCCTTGTTCAAGTCTTGCCTGCTGGCCTGCTCCGTCCTCGAAGGCGGCCAAGCACTTGCGGATCCGATTATCACGACACCGTCGCCCTACACCGTCAACAGTATCGATTTCAGCTACATGAACTACAGCCGGCCGCCGGCGTCCTATTTCAATCGCAGGCCTTTGACCGATTTCGGCAGGCCGCCACCCTTCCGGGGCTTGCCACCACCCATGCCGGCAGTTGAGGCGCCCGGCAGGCCGCCAGGCCCGGGACTGCCATCGACCGCGCCCGGACAAAGCGGTTCAGCCCTGCCCATTGAGACGCCGGTCCAGTCGCCAGTGGTTGTTGCCTTGCCGGAGCCGGGGACTTTTGCGTTGCTGGGCATGGGCCTCTTCCTCCTTATCCTGCAGCGCCGAAAGGGCCGCCCGGCTGCATAGTAAAGAAAGTCGACAGTGCCAAGTGTTATCATATCGGCATGAACGAAGTAAGCAAAAGCAAGTTCCTGAGCCTGGTCTTGCGTCATAAACCGGAAGAAATCGGGCTCGTACTGGACCAAAACGGGTGGGCGTCGATCGACGAGTTGATTGCCCTTGCCAACGCCAGTGGGACGAAGTTGAGCCGTCCCCAGATTGAATCGATTGTTGCGAACAGCGACAAACAGCGATTCGCAATCAGCCCGGATGGCATGAAAATCCGCGCCAACCAAGGCCATTCCGTGGATATCGCGCTCGGACTCGCGCCACAAACGCCGCCGGAGCAGCTGTACCACGGCACCGCCACCCGATTCCTCGATTCGATCCGCGCAAGCGGCCTGCATTCCGCCTCGCGCCAGCACGTACATCTTTCGTCAGACCTGGCAACCGCTGAAAAAGTAGGCAGCCGCCACGGCAAGCCTGTGGTGCTGACTGTGGAATCCGGCCAGATGGCCCGCGACGGCCACCTCTTCTACGTCTCTGAAAATGGTGTTTGGCTAACTGATGCCGTACCAGCGTGCTATTTGGGTACTTTTTAACCGGCTCCTCAAAGAAGATGCAAACTGCAGTCGCCATTCGGGACGGCAGTTGTTGCCATATGGCGATCAAAGGTTGCCAACTTGCCGTTATTGGCGCGGGCCAAGGCGAGCAGGTAAGTGTCTGTAATTGAGCGAGACTGATATAGACGGCTCGGGTGGACGTGCGGGGAAGTGACCACGCTTAGATCGTCGGGCCAGAACATATGGCCCGACATTATGCGCAATGCCCTTAGTAGGGGAGCAACTAAAATTGGAGAACCCGGGGAATTTGGGTAGCGAGGGTTGCCGACGATTCGAAGCACGCCATTTTCAGTAAGCGGACATGTGGCCCATGAGCATTGGCCCACAGTTGAGAACCAGGCTTTTGCTGCTGCATGCTGTACATGGGCTGTGTCGATCAGCGCAATCAACACGTTTACGTCAAGCAAATAGGTCATTCCGGAATCTCGTCGCGAAGTTGATTCACGAGTTCCATCGTGACCGGGTGTTCTGTTCCGCGGCATGGTAAGACTGGAAAGCCTTCGGCAGTACGAGCAACTGCAACGGATTCCAATCCACCCCGAGTGAGGGCAGTGATCACATTGTCTATGCTCAAGTTCTGTCTAAGGGCTAAAGCTCGAACCGCTTCAAGAACATCGTCATCAATTTCAAGCACTGTGCGCATGGCTTGCCTCCTTGTGAGGGATAAGCACATGATACGCCGCCTCGAACGCGTCATCCGGACTTAGCTCAAAGCTTATAAGCCAGGCAGTCAAGCTCGAAAGGCGGCTCTTTTCCGCGCATCAGGGTGGCCAGCAGGTTGGCGCTACCGCAGGCAAAGGTGAAGCCCAGCGGACCATGGCCGACGTTGAGCCACAGGTTGGGATAAGGCGTAGCGCCGATAATTGGCGCGCTGTTAGGCGTGGCCGGGCGCAGGCCTGCCCAGGCCTCTGCCCGGTCGTAGTCGGCGGCGTTGGGCATCGTTTCGCGCGCCAGGCGGGACAGGCTGGCGATGCGGCGGCGGTCGATGCGTGAGCTCTCGCCCACCATGTCGACCATGGCGGCGACGCGCAATTCCTTGCCGATGCGGGCGTATAGCGTCTTGCGCTCAAAATCGGTCACGCTGATATTCGGCGCCACATGATCCTGGCGGATCGGCGCCGTCAGGCTGTAGCCCTTCAACGGATACATGGGCAGGTCGAGGTTGGCCGTGGCAGCCAGGTCGCGGCTCTGGATGCCTGCCGCCAGCACGTAATGGTCGGCTGACAGCCAGCCGGCGTCGGTCTCAATCGCGCTGACCTTGCCATGCTCGACGAAAATGGTGCGCGCCGCCGTGTGCATGCAGCGCTCGAAACGCGGGTGGGCGTAAATACGCTTTTCCAGCGCCAGGCAAAAGGCGTAGCAATCGGCCACTGCCTCGCCGGGATTGAAGATGCCGCCTGCCAGTTGGGACGCCACCTGTGTCAGGGCGGGTTCGATGCGGGCCGTATCCCGGCCCCACAGTACGGCGCGGTTTTCGTCGTTATCGGGCTTGTCCAGGGCCGCCCGGAAAGCTGCTTCGCTGCGGTAGACCACCAGCTTGCCGGCATTGCGCCAATTGAATTCCCTCAGCGGCAGTTTCAGTTCCAGCAGCGACAGGGAAAGGCGGCTCAGTTCACCGAGCTGCAGCAGCTTGGCGGTCGTGCGGGCATTGGCTTCTGCCTTGCAGTTGCGCAGGAATTGCGCCATCCAGCGCCACTGGCGGTAATCGGCTTCAGGGCGAAAACGAAACGGGCCGTCCCGCTCGAACAGCCACTGCAGGGCCTTTTTCGGCACGCCTTCATCGGCCAGCGGGGAGACATAGCGATAGCTGAGCTGGCCGCCATTGCGGTAGCTGGCCGCACTGGCAACGGTCGGGGCGCGTTCGAGCAGCGTCACGCGGAAGCCTGCTTCCAGCAGCCACCACGCTGACGCCAGGCCGACTACGCCGCCGCCAATCACCACCACTTGCCGTGCTCCCGCCATCCGCTCTCCGAATTGTGTTGCCTTGTGGAAAATTGAGTCTATTGTAGTTCAGTCGCGGCGTCGGAGGATGGCGCGTTGGTAAATCGCATCAAGGATCCTCTCCTCGGCACGGGTATGCGCCGAATGCAGGCCCGGGTCGGCATCCGGATCGCTGCCAAAGCCGCCGATCAGGGACACGATGCCTTGCTTCTTCTGCAAGTCCACGGCAAAGGTGGACACCAGGCCGTAGGCCTCACCCAGGTGGCCGACCGCATGGAAGCGGCCATCCTTCGGCATGCCGCCCATATTGCCCCCCACGTCGGCAAAGCGCTGCGCACCCAGGCCCCAGCTATGGTAGAGACCTTTCAGCGTATCGCCATTGCTGCCGTTGAAGCGCCACTGCTCGCCGAACATCAGGGCCAGCGAGGCAGGCTGGATGACCTGCTTGCCTTCATGGCGGCCATTGTTGATCAGCATCAGCATGATCTTGCCCATATCGCCCGCCGACATGCGCAGGCCGCCGGTCGGGCTGAACGGCGTGGCATTGGTGCCGATCACATACTTGTCGATGCCCGGCGGTTGCTGCGGCGCGGCCACGCCGAAGTCATCGACCTGTGCGATCCACGGACCCCGGCTATCCCACACTTCGGTATCGCGCGTGCGGCGGCGGTACAGGGTGGCCGTATCGGCCACCTCCTGCGCGCTGAACTCGGCAGGGTTATAGCCGCCGTGCAGGCCCATCGGCGCCAGCAAGAGGCGCTTCATCAAGCGGTCGAAACGCTCGCCCGTCACGCGCTCCATGATGGTCCCGACCACAGCCCAGTTCAGGTTGGAATAAGTGAAATACTGGCCGGGCTCGCCATCACGCGCCCACATCTTCCCTTCCGGAACAAGCACATCGCGCAGGGCGGTGCCGGCCGGCCAGAAGTAGCCGTCGTCATCGCGCAGCGTCGATGTGTGGCTCAGCAAATGCCGCAAAGTGATTGGGCGGGTCGGGTAATGTGGATTGCGCAGCGCAAAGCCCAGGTAGTCGCCGGCGTCGGCATCCAGTGTGAGCTTGCCTTCTTCGACCAGCTTCATCACACCGAAGGTGGTCATCATTTTCGAAATAGAGGCAATGCGGAACAGGGTTTGCGGCGTGACCGGCGCGGTCATGCCGCTGCCCGCCGTATCAAGCCGGCGCAGGCCGAACTGTTGTTGATAAGCCACCTTGCCATCGCGGATCGCCAGCACCGACAAGCCGGACAGCGGCCGCTGCGCGTCGTTGACGATGGCCGCCAGTTCCGCATCGAGTTTGCCGGCCGAGGCGTGGCCGATGCTGCCCAACAGTACCGCGCCGATCAGGGCGCGCATTCCTTTTTGCATGCATTCTCCTTATGCGCACAGCATACGGTGCTGTCCTTTCGGCCAGCTAATGAAAACTGATTATCTGCCTATAACCCCTGTGTATCGGGGATAAAAGCTAAATGAAAAGAGCAGCGTGATTTCTCTTTCGCTATTACACTAGCAGTTATAGGAGAAATGTAATGAGCCTCACCAGCGTTGAATTCAAACCAGACCAACAAGACAATTCGCCGCTGTACATGCAGATTGCCCGCAAGTTGAGCGACGATGTTCGAAACGGACGTTACCAGGTCGACCAGGCGCTGCCTTCCGAACGCACCCTTTCGGAATTGCTGAATGTTTCGCGCGTGACCGCCCGCAAAGCCATCGACCAGCTGGTGGACCAGGGCCTGGTGGTACGCCGCCGCGGCTCCGGCAACTACATCGCGCCGCGCATCGAACAACCGCTGTCGAACCTGACCAGCTTCTCGGAACAGCTTTCGCAGCGCGGCTACAAGCCGGGCTCGCGCTGGCTGAAGCGCGCGCTTGTCGCCGCCAGTGCCGATGAACAATTGAGCCTTGGGCTGTCGCCGAATACCCGCGTGGCGCGCCTCGAGCGCTTGCGCCTGGCCGATGATGTGGTGATGGCGTATGAGGTTTCGGTGCTGCCGCAAACCATCGTCGCCAATCCGGAGCTGATCGGCGATTCGCTGTACCAATACCTGGATTCGGTCGGCAAAGGCCCGGCGCGCGCGCTGCAGCACATCCGCGCCATGAATGCCTCGGCCGAACTGGCGCGCCAGCTCGAAGTGCCGGAAGGCCAGGCCGTATTGTTTATTACCCGTATCGCCTATCTTGAGTCGGGCCAGGCGATCGAGCTCACGCATTCCTACTGCCGCAGCGATCATTACGATTTCGTGGCGGAGATGCGCCGCGCTTCATAACCTGGGGGCATGGCCCCCGCAAGCCTCGTCATGGGCTGGCGCGGCAATTTGGCATTACACTCGTTTTATGCTGAAGACCGAAACGCCCAGTTCCCAACATCGCGAACTGGACCAATATTCCATAGAGAAGCTGGTTGCCGCCTTTGCCGATGACCAGCTCAACGCGGTACAAGCCGTGCGCGCCGCAGTCCCCGCTATTGCCCAAGCAGTCGAAGCTGCCGTGCCCCGCATCGAAGCGGGCGGGCGGCTGCTCTATGTCGGCGCCGGCACGTCCGGCCGGCTCGGCGTGCTCGACAGCGTTGAGCTCTATCCCACCTTCTCCTGGCCGCACGAACGGGCCGTTGCCATCCTCGCCGGCGGCAGCGAAGCCATGTTCCAGGCGGTGGAAGGCGCCGAGGACGACCGCGAACAAGGCGCGCGCGACTTGCTGGCGCTGCAACCGGGGCGGAACGATGTCGTGCTGGCGCTGGCCGCATCCGGCACCACGCCCTACGTGCTTGGCGCACTGGCGGCCGCGCGGCAGGCCGGCGCGCTGACCATCGGGATCGCCAACAACCCTGGTTCGCCGGTAACGCAGGAAGCCGAAATCGGCATCACGCTCGACACCGGCCACGAAATCATTTCCGGCAGCACGCGCCTGAAAGCAGGCACCTCGCAGAAGATCGTCCTGAACACGATTTCCAGCGCGATCATGGTCCGCCTGAACAAGGTTTATGGAAACTTGATGGTAGACTTGAAGCCGACCAATGCGAAGCTGTTTGCGCGCACGGTGCGGCTCACCATGCACGCCACCGGCGCCGACGAAGCGGCAGCCCGCACAGCGCTGGAACAGTGCGGCTTCCACGTCAAAGTGGCGGTGGTCGCCCTGTTAAAGAAAACCACGGTGCAGCAGGCGGGAGACTTGCTGGACCAGGCCAGGGGCAGCGTGCGCGGCGCACTCACCATTTGACCCGTCCTGCGCTCGTCCCGGCCGATAAGAAAGGACGTAATGGATCGAGCGCAGCAACGCAGCCCATGGGGCTGGGTCCCGACACTGTATTTCAACCAGGGCATTCCCTATTTCGTGGTGATGGCGCTGTCCACCGCCATGTACAAGGACCTTGGCATCTCCAACACGGAGATGGCGTTCTACACCGGCTGGCTGTACCTGCCATGGGTCATCAAGCCGCTGTGGTCTCCCCTGATCGAAATGTTCGGCACCAAGCGCGCCTGGGTCGCCATCCTGCAGATGGTGCTGGGTGTGTCGCTGGCGGCGGTCGCGTTCACGCTGCCGCTTTCGAACTTTTTCCAGCTTAGCCTGGGTGTCATGTGGCTGATGGCGTTCAGCTCCGCCACGCACGATATCGCGGCGGATGGTTTTTACATGCTCGGCTTGCGCCAGAAGCAGCAGGCGGAGTTCGTCGGCGTGCGCAGTACGTTCTACCGCGCGGCCAACGTGGCCTGCAACGGCGGCCTGCTTTTCCTGGCCGGCGAAATCATCAAGTACCACGGCAATCCCCACATGGCCTGGGCCATCACCTTCGGCGTGACGGGCGCAATCTTCCTGGCGTTGGCGATCTACCATTTCTTCGTGCTGCCACGGCCGGCGGAAGACAAGCCTGCCGCACATTCCTCGGCGCCGATGCAGGAATTCTTTGCGACGTTCGCCGCCTTCTTCCGCAAGGACGGCATTGTCGTCATCCTGTTGTTCCTGCTGCTGTTCCGCCTTGGCGAATCGCAGTTGCTGAAGATGGTGGTGCCGTTCCTGAAAGACCCGCTGGAAAAAGGCGGCCTTGGCCTGAGCACCGCGGACGTGGGCATCGCCTATGGCACGATCGGCATCATCGGCCTGATCCTCGGCGGCCTGGTGGGCGGCTGGCTGATTGGGCGCTATGGCCTGAAGCGCTGCCTGTGGCCCTTCGCCATTGCGATCCATATCCCCGACCTGATTTTCGTTTACCTGTCGCAGGCGCAGCCGCAGAACTTTGCCTGGATCTCGGCCTGCCTGGCGGTGGAGCAGTTCGGCTACGGCCTCGGTTTCACCTCGTTCATGATGTACATGATCATGGTCAGCCAGGGCGAGCACAAGACCGCGCACTATTCGATCTGCACCGGCTTCATGGCGCTTGGGATGATGATTCCGCAGATGGCCAGCGGCGCGATCCAGGAATACCTGGGCTACCAGCATTTCTTCATTTATGTCTGCACAGCAACCGTCCCAGCCTTCATCATGACGGCACTGATCAAGATAGATCCGGACTTTGGCCGGGAATAGGTAGAATACGGCTCCTGCTGATGTGAGGATTAGGTTTTGGCTTTTAATGCGAAAAGGCGGCTGACCATAGCCGCCGCCGCGGCCGGCGTGGCCGCATTAATGGGGGCGTGTTCATCGACGCCGACCGTGCCAGCCGCCGGCGAAGCTGCGGCTCCATCCTCCGGAGGCGGGAGCGGCATTGCGCCCGCGCCAGCCACGAGTGCGGCACCGGCGCCGGTGCAGCAGCGCGTGACCGGCGAGCAGCCACCCGCAGCACCGCGCGAATTCCGCGCCGCCTGGGTGTCGACGGTCGCCAATATCGACTGGCCAAGCCGCAGCAACCTGCCGCCGGCGCGCCAGCAGGCGGAAGCCATCGCCATCCTCGACCGCGCCAAGTCGCTGCACCTGAACGCCATCGTGCTGCAGGTGCGTCCCAGCGCCGATGCCATCTACCCTTCGAAACTGGAGCCCTGGTCCGAATTCCTGACCGGCCAGCAGGGCAAAGCTCCCGAACCGGCCTGGGACCCGTTGGCATTCTGGATCACGCAGGCCCACGCCCGCGGCCTGGAGTTGCACGCATGGTTCAACCCTTACCGTGCCCGCCATTCCGCCGCCCGCACGCCCAATGCGCGAGAGCATATCGCCAACACCAGGCCGCAAGTGGTGCGCCAGTACGGCAAATTCCTGTGGATGGATCCGGGCGAGGAAGCCGCCGCCCAGCAAACGCTGGATGTGATACTGGACGTTGTGCGCCGCTACGATATCGACGGCGTCCACATCGACGACTACTTCTACCCTTATCCGATCGAAGCCCCCGGCGCCAATGGCGGCGAGGCGGCGCTGGACGCGCCATCGAACGGCAACAAGCCCGAGCTCGACTTCCCCGACTCCGCCCCCTACCAGCGCTACCTGCAAGGCGGCGGCACCCTGGACCGCGCCAACTGGCGGCGCCAGAACGTCAACCAGCTGATCGAGGCGATCTATACCGGCATCCACAAGGAGAAATCGTGGGTGCGCTTTGGCATCAGCCCCTTTGGCATTGGCCGCCCGGACCGCCGCCCGCCCGGCATCCAGGGCTTCAGCCAGTATGACAAGCTGTATGCCGATGCCGAACTATGGCTGCAGAACGGCTGGCTCGATTACCTTGCCCCGCAGCTCTACTGGCCAATCGCCCAGCAGCCGCAGGCTTTCCCGGTGCTGCTCGATTACTGGCTGGGGCAGAACAAGCGCGGCCGCCATATCTGGCCAGGCCTGTACACCAGCCGTATCGACGACACCAGCAAATCGTTCACAGCCGACGAAATCGTGCAGCAGGTCGACGTCATGCGCAGCAGGGCCAATGCCAATGGCCACATCCATTTCAGCATCGCCGCCCTGATGCAAAACCGCAAAGGCGTGAGCGAGCACCTGAAAGCCACCAGCTACCAAGGGCCGGCCCTGGTGCCGGCTTCGCCCTGGCTGGGCAGCGAGGCGCCGCCGGCGCCGACGGTGGCCGTCAAGCGCCACGCCAGTGGATTGGCGCTCACCCTGGGCAACGCCGGCCGCGCCACCCATCTTGCGATCTGGGCGCGCTATGGCGAGGAATGGCGCTTCAACGTGGTGCCCGCCGGCCGCAGCGAAGTGGTGCTGACCGACGACAACGGCGTGCCGGCCCGCAGCGTGGTGGTGTCGGCGGTCGACCGCTTGGGTAACGAAAGTCCAAGGGTTTCCGCTGCCTTATAACTATTTGGAATGCGTGACGAACACGCTTTCATGTAAAGTTGACAGCGGTTTAACGTACACTCGACAGATCATGGGCAAACCTGACACCGATCGTACCTTAGGGCTGGGAATCGATGCTGGCGGCACGGAGACACGCTGGGCGCTGTCCGACCCGGCGGGAGACATTGTGTCCGAAGGCACGGTCGCCGGGCTTTCCGCCCTGATGATGGCCAAGCCGGCCGGCCGCGAGCTGCTTCATGCAACCTTCAGCCAGCTGGCGCAGGACGTACTGGACGCCGGCAAGCCGCTGCGCATCTGCGCCGGGCTGACCGGTTTCGGCGGCGACGGCAACGTCCTGATGGACTGGCTTTCCACCCTGCTCGGCGTGCGGCTGGATGCCATCACCCTCTGCAACGATATCGAAGTCGCCTACCTTGACGCCTTTGAGCCCGGCCAGGGCTACCTGGTGTATGCCGGCACCGGCTCGATTGCCGCCTATATCGACGAGCAGGGCGAGTTCCACCGTGCCGGGGGCCGCGGCGTCATGCTGGACGATGCCGGTGGCGGCTTCTGGATCGCGCGCGAAGCGATGCGCCGCATCTGGCGCGGCGAGGATGAGCAGCCCGGCATCTGGGAGGAATCGCCGATGGCCCACGCGGTCTTCGACCATGTTGGCGGCAGCGACTGGTCCTTCTCGCGCAACTTCATGTACACCCAGGAACGTGGCGACATCGGCAAGCTGGCGCTGGCCGTCGCGATGAGCGCCGGCGCCGACCCGGCCGCCCGCCACATCCTGCTGCAGGCCGGGCGCGAACTGGCCCGCCTGGGCCTGGCGCTGGTGACGCGCTTCGGCGAACGTCCGATTGTCCTCTCCGGGCGCGCTGCCGAACTGCACCCCCTGATTTTCGAAGCCATGCGCGCAGACTTGCCGCCTGGACTCAATTTGCAAAAACGTACTGCCCGGCCGCATCATGCTGCTGCCAGGATGGCCGCCCGGCCGCGTAATTAAGGACACCATGAAAAAACTGCTGCTTGCTTCCCTGATCGCCCTGCTGACCGGCTGCGCCACCCAACTGCCGAACATCGACCATTCGCTGACGTCCAAAGGGCAGAGCAGCCGCGTGCGCTTCGTGGTGATGCACTACACCGTGTCGGACTTGCCATTGTCGATCAAGCTGCTGACGGAGAAAGAGGTAAGCGCTCACTACTTGATTACCGATGAGAACGAGCCGCGTGTCTACGCCCTGGTCGACGAAAACCGCGCCGCCTGGCACGCCGGCCTGAGCAGCTGGAAAAACTACACGGCACTGAACCACAGCTCGATCGGCATTGAAATCGTCAACCCCGGCTTCAAGGACATGCCCGACGGCCGCCACTGGTACGGCTTCTCCGACCGCCAGATCGACCAACTGGTCGCCCTGCTCAAGCAGATCAAGGAACGCCACCAGATCGCGCCGGAAAACTTCCTCGGCCACGCCGACGTCGCGCCACAGCGCAAGCAGGACCCGGGCCCGATGTTCCCGTGGAAGCGCCTGGCCGACGAAGGCCTGATCGCCTGGCCGGACGCCAACGCCGTGGCTGCGGTGCGCCCGCAATACGAAGCCCAACTGCCAGACATCGCCTGGTTCCAGCAAAAGCTGGCGCAACACGGCTACGCCACGCCGCAGACCGGCGTGCTGGACCCGGAAACCCACAATGTGCTGGTGACCTTCCAGGCCAAATACCGCAACAGCAAATGGGACGGCGTGCCGGACGCCGAATCCGCCGCCATCCTCGACGTGCTGACCGCGCCCAAGCCAAAACAGTAAGGCGGTTTGCACGGCCGCCGGCTTTCCCCTATCCTGCCACAATGCCGCGGGGGAGGACCTGCGGCGCTGAGGAAGAGGAACCAGGACCATGCGGCTGCGTCACATCGAAGTTTTCCACGCCATCATGCAGGTCGGCACCATCAGCGGTGCCGCCCAGGTGTTGCATATTTCGCAGCCCGCCGTGACCAAGGTGCTGCAGCACGCCGAACTGCAGCTGGGCATGCCGCTGTTCGAGCGCGTGCGCGGCAAGCTGTATCCGAAGCCGGAAGCGCACCGCCTGTTTGCCGAAACCGAAAAACTGCACCGCGACCTGCAGGGTATCCGCCGCCTGGCCGCCAGCCTGAAAAGCCGCGCCGTCGAAACCGTGCGGCTGGTGTCGACGCCGACCATCGCCATCAGCGTGCTGCCGCAGGCGATGAATGAATGGCGCAAGGAGTTTCCCGATACGCGCTGTGAGCTGGCTACCCACCATACCTCGGAGATCGTCAACACCCTGCGCCTGGGTGAAGCCGACATGGCGCTGTCGCTGCAGGATCCACGCCACCCCGGCATCATCGCCGAGCCGATCGCACAAGGCGTGATGACCGCGATCGCTCCGGCCGGCACCTGGCACGCTGACGATTCAAGCTTGCCGCTGACGGCGGAAGGACTGCGCGGAGAACTGATCGGCCACGCCGACAACGACCCCCTGGGAGAAATGGTGGTGGCCTCCTGCGAAGCGCAGGGCATCCAGCCCAACTTCCGCACCACGGTGCAGACTTACCAGATTGCCCGTTCGCTGGTGGAAGCCGGCGCCGGCCTGGCGGTAGTCGACCCGTTCACGGCGGCGTCGGCCGACCCGGCCAGGGTGCAGAAGCGCCAGTGGGCGCCGGCTATTCCGATCCAGCTCTTCCTGCTGACGAATAGCCACGCTCCCCTGTCGCACGGCGCCCGCCAACTGGCCGGCTCCATTGCGAAGATGGCACGCGCCTGCCTCGAACAAGGAAAGCAATGAGCAATACCATCCGCAGCGAAGACGTTCCCGGCAGTCCAAATTTCCGCCACCTGGGCACCATCGGCGGCATCGCGGTGGACCTGCGCTATGCGGGACCGGACAATTTTGTCGGACGGGACCTGTATTCGCCGCTGGACTGCGCGTGGCTGCACCGCGACGCGGCGGCTGCCATCGAGCGCGTGGTGGACTACCTGGCGCAGCGCGCGCCCGGCTATAAGGTGCTGTTGCTCGACGCCTTGCGTCCGCACCGGGTTCAGGAACAGTTGTGGGACGCGCTGGCAGGCACCAGCCTGCAGATGTACCTGGCGCCGCCCGAGCGCGGCTCGATCCACTCCTTCGGCATGGCGGTCGACATCACCATCCTTGACCCATCCGGCCAGGAACTCGACATGGGCACGGGCTTTGACGATATGACAGAATTGTCGCACCCGGCGCTCGAGGCGCGGCACCTCGCCAGCGGCGAGCTGACTGCCGCACAAGTTGCCAACCGCCAGCTGCTGCGCGATGCCATGTTCCAGGCGGGCTTCGCCGGCATCAACAGCGAATGGTGGCATTTCGACTGCGGCGACCGTGTGCTGGTGCGCCGCGACTACACGAAAGTCCTATAAGGAGACAGCCCTTATGCAGCAGCCCTGGTCTACCACACGAGCAATCCTGACCGGCGGCGCGCTGGGCGGCTTGCTGGACATCCTGTTCGCAATCAGCTTCGCCGGCTACAACGGACTGCCGCCGGAACGGCTGCTGCAAGTGGTAGCCAGCGGAGCGCTTGGCAAAGCAGCCTTCACCGGCGGCATGCCAGCCGCGGCATTCGGCCTGGCCTGTCACTTCGCCCTGAGTTTTGTGTGGATGGCGATTTTCTTCGTCGCTGCGCGCCGCGTTCCTGCGCTGGCGGACAAGCCGCTGCTGGCGGCAGTCGGCTATGGCCTGCTGGTGTTCTTCACGATGCGGCTGGTGGTGCTGCCGCTATCGGCGTTTCCGCGCCCGGTGACGTTCAATGCCTTCTCATGGGGCATGGACATCCTGTCGCACATCTTCCTGTTCAGCCTTCCGATCGTTTGGGCCACGCGCAAGGTGCTGCGGCGCTCATAGACGGAATTCGGACAGCTTCCAATCCGCAAAGCCGTTGCGGACAAAGACCAGCGCAATCTTGTCGTTGCGGACGATGTAGCGGTTGACGCCATCGCGCTCGGTCACCCACTTTGGCTTGTCTTCGCCAGAAGGTCGTGCTTCGTCGCGCTCATCGCGTTCTTCGCGCCGGTTGCCGCGCTTCTTCGCAAAGTCGCCGTGCTCCAGGACGAACATCACCGCTTCCGGCCGCACCAGCGCGTCGACCACCACGCCGCCCAGCAGTCGCCCGAAGCCGCTGAGCGCATCGTCGCCTGGCTTGCCGGCAATGTCGTCCTTCATATTTTCCCGCAGCGCAGGGAAATCGACATGGCTATTGAATGCCTCCACGTCATGCGCACGCACTGCTTCCTTCATCTGGTGCACCACGAGCAGCGGCGACCAGTACCAATACGCCGTCACCGCGACAACGACCGCCAGCAGGGCGCTAGGAATTCCTTTACTTCGACTTGCCATCATCGCCCCAACGCCAACGCGGTGGTTCGCCCGTGAGATAGCAAACCACAATGAAGATTGCCGTGGCAACCGTAGTCAGGACCAGGAAGCCAAGCGGCGAGCGCGCAGGATTCAGGACAACCGCGCCAACCACCATTGTCACGGTATAGGCGGCCAGCACCAGCCAACCTTGCCAGGTAACGGGTACGCCCCACCCCCAGCCATAGCGCTTGGCGGGGAACCAATATTGTTTCACTTCACCCATGTCCAAAGCCTCACTGTATGGTTGGCAGTGCAGTTGCTGCTTCCGGCGCGGCACTGCGCGAAACCCAGTCGATTACGCCGTCCACCAGCGCGCGGCCGTTGCCGTTGCCGACGCGCTCGTGGTTGACCATGACGACCACGATGCATTGCTGGCCGCTGGCGTCGGGAACGTAGCCGGCAATCGCGACGACATTTTTCAACGTTCCGGTCTTGACGCGTGCGCGCATCGCGGCCGGGCTTTCCTTCAGGCGGCGCTTCATGGTGCCGTCAATCGCAGCGATCGGCAAGCTGGTGAGGAATTCAGGTCCCCACAGCGACCTTTGCGCGGCCTTCAGCAAACCTGCCATTTGTTCGGGGCTGAAGCGCTCAATGCGCGACAGGCCAGAGCCATTCTCGAACACCATTCCGGTATCGTCGATTCCTTGCCCGACCAGCCAGGTGCGGATCGCCATTTCGGCGCGGGCCTGTGTGGTCATCGGTGGCGGCGCTTCCATCGCACAGCAATGCGGCTGGCCAGGCGTTGCGTCGGCAAGGTCGGCGAGCGGCCGGCTGCCCAGAACCGGATCGGCCTGCAGGCTGCCAAGGCTCAGGAAAATCGTCCGGGCCAGGCCGTTGTCGGACAGCTTGTTGGTATCGCGAACCATCTCGGGCAGGGATCGGCTGACATGCTCGGCCAGCAGGGCCGAAGCCCCGCTGTTGAAGACGCGCGACTGTTCGGCAGAGGCTTCGATCGCCCGGCCACTGAACTGGCCGCCAAGCCGTTCCCAGGTCGCGCGGAACAGGCGTTCAGCGTAATCGGTGCGGTCCATGACGTTGACCACGTTGGTCTTGCTGCAATTGCGCGGGAATGTGCCTTTCAGTACCACCGTCAGTTGCGATCCATTGCGCACGTATTCAGGAATCTTCCAGCCGTCCTCCCATTTTGCGCAATCGCGATCGACCAGCATCAGCTCTGAACGCACACGAACCTTGTCCAACTCAGGCAGCACGCTGGCCTTGATCGACTTCGAGTCGGAAGTAATATCGAGCGTCTGCAGGTTCATGTTCAGCAGCAGCGCATCGGGAATCAGGTTGTAATACGCTTCCGGCGACTCATCGAAGGGCGGCGCCCCAGCATCGGCACGTGCAGGCTGCCAGAGCTGGCGGTCCAGCACCAGGTTGCCGTCGATCTTGCGGATCCCTTTGGTGCGCAGTTTTTCCAGCATGTGGGTGAAGGCATCGGCAGTGAAATCGCCATCGGCGCCGCCGCGCAGCACCAGGTCGCCGTGCAGCACGCCGTCCACCACTTCACCGTTCGTGCGCAACTCGGTGCGGCCTCGGAATTGCGGGCCGAGCAACTCAAGGCCGGCCATGGTCGTGAACAGCTTCATGGTCGAAGCAGGGTTGAACGTGCGAGTAGCTTCGTGCGATACCAGTACCTGGTCGCCGCGCAGCACCAGCGCTCCGATAGCGTCCGCCGGAATGCCTCTTTCGGCTGCCAGCCTGGCGATCGGTTCAGGCAGCGCCGCGTGGGCGGCGCCGATAGCGGCGAACAATGTGGCAAGAAGCAGGCGGCGCATCAACGGATCCTTAACCGAAAAACACGTAGGCTACAGCAATCGCGGTCAAAACCCCCGCGAGATCCGCAATCAGGCCGGCGGAGATGGCATAGCGTGTCTTGCGGATGCCGACCGAGCCGAAATACAGCGCCACGATATAGAAGGTGGTATCCGCCGAACCCTGGAAAATACACGCCAGGCGGCCGACGAAGGAATCCGGGCCATAAGTCTTCATCGCATCGATCATCATGGCGCGCGAGCCGGAACCGCTGAATGGCTTCATCAGCGCCGTCGGCAGCGACGGCACGAAGTCCGTGCGCAGGCCCAGCGCATTGAACACCCAGTTGAAGGCATCCATCACCAGCCCGAACACGCCAGCGTTGCGCAGCACGCTGATCGCCACCAGCATGCCAACCAGGTAAGGAATCACCGTCAGCGAAGTCTGGATGCCGCCCTTCGCGCCTTCGATAAAGGCTTCATACACATTTACCTTCTTGAGCAGGGCGCCGATGATGAAGGCCGCGATGATCGAAATCAGGATCAGGTTCGACGCTACTTTTGAGACTACCTCGATCTGATCGCGTGTCAGGAAGGCGGTGAAATACCAGATCAGCCCCGCGATGGCCGCCGTCATGCCGCCAACCCAGGCCAGCAGCACCGGGTCGAACAGATTCAACCGCTGGCGGATGCCGACCGCAATGATGCCGGTCATGGTCGCGGCATAGGTCGCAATCATGCAGGGGATGAAGATGTCGGACGGATCGGCAGCACCGAGGATGGCGCGCTGCGCCATGATCGCCAGCGGGATCAGGGTCAGGCCAGACGTGTGCAGCACCAGGAACATGATCTGTGCATTGCTGGCCGTGTCCTTGTTCGGGTTGAGCGACTGCAGGCTTTCCATCGCCTTCAGGCCGAACGGCGTGGCCGCGTTGTCGAGGCCCAGCAGGTTGGCCGAGAAGTTCATCACCATGTGGCCGGTTGCCGGGTGGTCCTTTGGCACTTCCGGGAAGATGCGCGAGAAGAAAGGCGAGATGATCTTTGCCAGCCAGCCGATCGCGCCGGCTTTCTCCCCTACGTTCATGATCCCCAGCCACAGGGTCATCACGCCGGCCAGCGGCAGGGCGATGTCCATTACCCCCAGCTTGGCGGATTCGAAAGTCCCGTCGATGATCTTCTTGAAGATCTCCGTATCGCCCATGAACAGCCATTGGATGATGGCAGCGGCGAAGCCTACGAGGAAAAACCCGGACCAGATGTAATTGAGGGACATGGATGTACTTCTTGTAGTGGAATGACCAATTTTGCAGCGAAAGTATAGGGCCAGCAGATGAAAGTATGCGCTTCGCTCATGTAAAAAAGTTATAAGCTGGCGTATCGCCACGCACTGGCTTAT